>CAJANL010000293.1 GCA_903941105.1 uncultured Rhodospirillaceae bacterium | reverse complement strand
TCTCGCCCAGGCTCTGGTTACCGACGTCGGAAAGGACCGTCAAATCGTCCAGCGCCTGCTGAGCATTCTGCTGAGACGTGGCATCGGTATCGGTCGCATCGGGGTTGTTGACGTCGTCGGCCATGGTTCGCTCCCGGGCAATGAACTTCAAGGCTGCTTCGGCAGCCAAAAAAAAGGGGACCGACCGCAAATGCGGTTCAGGTCCCCAATGGGCTCAATTATAGTAAGGTTAAGCGCGTAGGTAAACCGAAATTTCCAGATGGACGGCCCATCCATCGCCGGAGCTATTGCCCCCCGGCGGATAGTGATGTTCGCAGGACCAGACCCGTCGGGTACACCTCTTCGGCATCAAGACCGTGCAGTATGAAGCGCACAGACGAATAAGCGGGGCATAGCCGTGTGCTCGACATCGGGGCAACCCTCCGGGATGGGGACCCCTGTAGAGCCAGACAATAGTCGCCAAGGGAGTCGGTTGTCTTCATCGGGCGTCAGGGCGCTCATCCGACAGCGGCGTCAGCGTTGAACGGCCCTGCGCCCACCCTTCGCACAGCTACGGGCCGCCGCCGCAATGATGGCGGACAAAATGCCGGCGATCAGGTCCGATCGAGCGCGTGCCGGTATTACCGCCGCTTCCGCTCCTGCTGCACTTGGACGGCCAGTTCCTTGATGTCCTGGATGCGCAGCCAGATGGGGCCGGCCTTGCCCAGCAACTGCTCGGCCTTGTTGGCGTGGAAGTTGGCCTCGGGCAGCTTGCCGCGCAGCAGGAAGTGCTCCGCCAGGGCGTAGGAGGCCATGCCTTCCTTGCCCTCGTCGCGCCCGAAGGCGGTGGCCAGCCGCTGCCAGGTGCCGGAATCGCCCGGCTCGCGCTGCACGGCCATGGACAGGTGCTTCTGCGCGTCCTTGAGAAAGGCGGGATCGTCCAGCTCCACCTCGGCGGTGCCCAGCTCGGCCAGCAGCAGGGCATTGTCGGGCAACAGTTCGGTGGCTTTGCGATAGGGCGCGATCGCCTCGGCGCCGCGGCCGTTCTCGAACAGCATCTGTCCTTTCAGCTCCCAGAAATAGGGGTCGCCGGGCCGCTCCTTGATGAGGGCGTCGATCAGCGGGATGGCGGTGTCGAGGTCGGGCTTGCGATAGGCGGCGATGGCGCGGGCATAGCGGGCCTCGATGCTGGTGTCGCTCTCCTTGTAGCGCTGGAAGGTGCGCATGGGCGGTTCGATGAAGGCGAACAGCTTGGCCCGCATGCGCCGGTGCATCTCGATCCAGGCCGGCGGCGAGTCGGCGTTGGTGTGGGGTGACTTCTCCACATACTGCCGCACGAAGGAGACACGGTCGCGGGTCAGCGGGTGGGTGCGCACATAGGGGTCCTGGCGCGCCGCCACCAGCAGTTCCTGGTCGCCCAGAATCTCGAAGAATTGCAGCATTCCCTTGGGCGACTGACCGGTGCTGTCGAGGAAGCGCATGGCCATCTGGTCGGCCTGCTGCTCCTGGCTGCGGGTGAAGGCCAGCATGTCGCGCATGGCGATGTGCTGCGACCCCATCATCACCGCGGTGCCCACGTCGCCGCGTCCGCTGGCGGCTCCGGCGGCGGCGCCCAGCAGCATGCCGATGAGGGCCTCGGTGGAGACATTGCCCGCCTGCTCATTGCCGCGGATGAGATGGCCGCCCGCGATATGGCCGGTCTCGTGGGCCATGACCCCGATCAGCTGGTTGGGGCTCTCGGAACGGATCAGCAGCCCGGTGTGGAAAAACATGTTCAGCCCACCAGCCACGAAGGCATTCAGGCTGGGGTCGACCATCAGGTGGAGCCGCACCGCTTCGGGGTCGAGGCCGGCGGCCTGGAACAGTGGCGTCGCGAAGGTGCGGATGATACTTTCCACCTCGGCATCGCGAATGAAATGCGCTTTGTTGCGGGCGGACTGGGCATGGGCGCCCGGAACCGCGTTCGCCAGCAGCAGGATCACCAGAAGGAACAATCGCGTGAGCAAGGACTTCTCTCCGTCGGTCGCCGGCGTCAAGGCCGCCCGCTTGGTCGTACTGGCCGCCGCCCTCGCCGTCTCGGCCTGCGGCGATAGTCGGCCGGTGGGCACGGTTGGCCACGTCAAGGGCTTCGCCGGGCTGGTGAGCGCCGATGAGCCCCGCGCCGTGGTGGTGGCGCGCGATGTGTTGTCGGCCGGCGGCACCGCCGCCGATGCCGCCGTCGCCCTCTATTTCACTCTGGCGAGCACCTATCCGTCAACGGCTAGCCTTGGTGGCGGCGGAATGTGCATAGTCCACGATAAAGGCACAAAAAAGACGGAGGTGCTTGATTTCGTCGCGCCGCCGCTCACCGCCGAGGCCGCCACCCCCAGCGCGGCGCCGGCCGCGCCCCGTGGCTTCTTCGCCCTGCACGCCAAATACGGCCGCCTGCGGTGGGAAAGCCTGCTGGCCGAGCCGGAGCGGCTTGCCCGCATGGGCACGTCGGTTTCGCGCGCGCTGGCCAACGACATCGCCCGCGGCGGCCAGTTGCTGGCCCGCGACCCCGCCGCCAAGGCGCTGTTCTTCCGCCCCGACGGCAGCAGCCTGCGCGAGGGCGACATGCTGCGCCAACCCGAGCTGGCCGGAGTGATCTCGCGGCTGCGGCACAATACCGGCGACTTCTACATGGGCCATCAGGCCCGCGAGCTGGTGGAGGGCGCCAGGAAGGTCGGTGCCGCGCTCAGCCTCGATGACCTGCGCGATTTCAAGCCGCAATGGCGCGACAGCATCACGGTCAAGGTCGGCAACGAGACCGCCCATTTCGCCCCGCCGCCGGCGGTGGCCAGTACGGTGACGGCCCAACTGGTCGGCAGCCTGTGGGAGCGTTGGGAGGGTGCCTCCGCCGACGAGCGCCAGCACCTGATGGCCGAGGCCGCGGCACGGGCATTCATCGAGCGCGGCCGCTGGATGCAGCCGCACGGCTGGACCAGTGAGCCGGCCGCCGAGTTGGCATCGCCGCAGCGGATCCAGGCCCTGCTGGCCGGCTACACCGCCGAACGCCACTCCCCGGCCATCGGCGGACAGCCTCCGGGCGACGCCCAGGCCGGCACCGGCTTTGTCTTGATCGATTCCTACGGCAATGCGGTGGCCTGCGGCGTCACCACCTATGGCCTGTTCGGCAGCGGCCGCATGGTGCCGGGCGCCGGATTCTTCCTGTCTGGATCGCCGGGGCGCAACGGCCCACCGGCGGTGGCGCCGATGATGACCGTCAATCCGAATGTGCAGGAAGTGCATTTCGTCGCCGCCGCCTCGGGCGGAGTGACGGCGCCGACCGCCCTGGCGACCGCGTTCCTTGCCGCCGAGCGCGAGAACCGCAAGCTCGACCAGGCGCTGGCGACGCCGCGGGTCCACCACAACGGCGCCCCCGATGTGGTCTTCGTCGAGAGCAAGGGCATCGATGCGGCCGGCCTCCAGAAGCTCGGCCACAAGGTGGCGGCGGTGGACATGCCCAGCCGCGTCAACGCGGTGCGCTGCACCACCGGCCGTCCCGATCTTTACACCTGTGCCGCCGCCACCGACCCGCGCGGCTTCGGTCTGGCGGAAATGATCGGCAAGCACTGATGGCCTTCAAGGTCGCCGAGCGCGGAGCCATCGCGCCGTTCATTGTGATGGACGTGATGCGGGCCGCCACCGAGCGGGAACAAGCCGGTGGCGACGTCATCCATCTGGAGGTCGGGCAGCCATCGGGCCAGGCGCCGTCCAAGGTGCTTGAGGCGGCCAGGCACGCCATCGACACCCAACCGTTGGGCTATACCCTGGCGCTGGGGACCGAATCCCTGCGCGAGCGCATTTCCCAGCACTACCGCATCGCCTACGGGGCGATGGTGCAGCCGAGTTCCATCTGCATCACCACTGGCTCGTCGGGCGCCTTCCTGCTGGCCTTCCTGGCCGCCTTCGCCCCCGGCGACCGGGTGGCGGTGGCGGCGCCGGGCTATCCCGCCTACCGCAACATCCTGAAGGCGCTGGGGGTCGACTGCGTGCCGGTCCCGGTGGGCGCCTCCAGCCGCTGGCAGCTCACCGCCGAGGTGCTGGAGGGCGTGCCCGGCCGCCTCGATGGCGTGGTGGTGGCGAGCCCGTCCAATCCCACCGGCAGCATGCTCGATGCCGCCGAGATCGCCCGGCTGGTCGCCTGGTGCGAGCCGCGCGGCGTCCGGCTGGTGTCGGATGAGATCTACCACGGCATCTCGTTCGGAGCCAAGGCTGCCACCGCCGCCGGGCGGGCGCCCCACACCATCGTGGTCAACAGTTTCTCGAAATACTATGCCATGACCGGTTGGCGCTTGGGCTGGATGGTGGTGCCGTCCGACCTGCTGCGAGCGGTGGAATGCCTGCAGCAGAACCTGTTCATCTCGCCGCCCACCTTGTCGCAGCTGGCGGCGGAAGCGGTGTTCGACTGCGGCGACGAGCTGGAGGCGCGTGTCGCCCGCTATGCCCTGAACCGCGACGTGCTGCTGAACGAGTTGCCGGCGGCGGGGTTCGACCGGCTGGCGCCCTCGGACGGGGCGTTCTACCTCTATGCCGACGTTGCGGCGCTGACCAACGATAGCCAGGGGTTCTGCCGCCGCATGCTGGCCGAGATCGGGGTGGCGACCACGCCGGGCGTCGACTTCGATCCTTTCGAGGGCGACCGTACCCTGCGCCTGTCGTTCGCCGGCTCCACCGAGTCCATGGTCGAGGCGGCCCGGCGTCTCAAGGCGTGGCGGAAATAGTCCGTCCTCACCCCTTCAGGTCGCGTGCCGTCGTCGTCATCTCGTCGGCGGTCCGGAACACCGTGGCGTTGCTCGAATAGGCCTTCTGGGTGATGATCATGCGGGTGAATTCATCCTCCAGGTCGACGGTGGAAGCCTCCAGCGAGTTGGCGACCATGCTGGCGCCGCTGCCCTGATCGGCGATCTCCGCCACCGAAATCTCGCCCGCCTCGGCGGAATAGCGGAACAAGGTGCCCGATAGACTTTCCAGGGAGTTGGGGGCGACGAAGGTGGCCACCGGCACGACATAGAGCGTGCGGGCATGGCCGTTGGTGAAATGCCCGACCAACTCGCCGGTGCTGAGGAACTGCTCACCGGAGAGCTGGCCCGATTCATAGCCGTCCTGCTCGATACTCTTGATGAAGACCTTCTTGGAAGGGTCGCTGAACTGGGTCAACTTGGTCATGTCCACCTCGACGGTGTTGCTGCCGGGGGCAAGGGGCGTGCCCGCCGGAGAAACCGTCCAGTCGACGGTGAACGTCATATCGCTCGGCGAGATGATCTGACCCGCGCCGTCGAAGACGATTGGCACAGATTCGACGCCGGACGTGGTGGTGGTGGTGGCACCCGAGGTGGAGGTGTAGGTGATGGCGCTGATGGCGCCGGTGATGGTGGCGGTGACGTCGGCTCCCAGGGCATCCGTCGTTTGCACCGTATGGGACTGCGGCCTGATCCGCATGTTCCAGGCGTCGACGCCGGTGTGCTCGAATTCGCCCACCACGCTCTGCGGATTGAAGTCCTCGTCGAAGACGGTGAAGGTGGTGCTCTCGGATTCCTGGGGACCATCGAAGTCCGCGAGGTCGATGGCCGCCACCTGCACCGGGGTGGACACGCCGGCATAGAGCGGCGCCCAGTCCACGGTCGGTTGATCCAGCGCACCGGCCGGGGTCAGGATGTCGCCCTGGGAATCGTACGTCACCGCTGTGGTCGCCGCGATGGTCCCCGATCCGTCCGGCAGGGAGTAGGTCACCGTCCAGGCGTTGGGATCGGTGGTGCTGCGATCCCACTGTATTTCCATGGTGTGGGTGCCGGCCAGCGGATCGGTCACCGTGGTCGAGGTGTGATAGCTGTCGTTGGTCACTTCCAGATTGGCGGGAATGTTCAATACCGGCTGAATGACGGTGGTGGTGACGCCGTCGAGGGTGAGGTTGGGCTGCACCGAGATGGGAACCAGCGACGTGCCGCCGCCCGAACTCGACCCCGAAGTTGCCGCGACCGGACTGCTGTAGGTGGTGTTCACTCCCGGAATGCGGCCCCAGGCATCCGCCTTCCAGCCCATCAGGAACTGCCCACCGGCGGTGACCAGATAGCGTTCCTGGGCCTCGCCCGGCGAGGATGTGGGGTCCGACGACGAAGTGGCGGTGCTGGTCCCCGCATCGCCGACGGACAACTCGCGGAAATCGCCGGCACGGGTATACAGCACGTTCTGATTGTCGGTGAGCGACAACGTGGTCTGCGGCTCGCCGGTGGTGCTCGGCTGCGAGACGATGAAGAAGCCGCGGCCGTTGATGGCCAGGTCGGACCATGCACTGCCGGCAATGGACTGCCCCTGCTGGCTGATCAGCGAGCGGTCGGCCGGCCTGACGCCGAAGATGTTCAGTCCGCCACCCGGTGTCTGAGGCGCCGAATGGCCCTCGGACAGCATGGTCTTGAACAGCGTATCCATGCGCTTGTAGCCGACGGTGTTCATGTTGGAGATGTTCTGCGAGATGGTGTTCATCCCGTGGCCCATCGCCATCATGGCACTGCTGGCATTGTTGAAAGCACCCCAGAGCATCGTAGCCTCCGACTGTCCCAAGCGGATTGATCCACAAAGGGATGTGCAAGAGGGATGCCAGGGATTAGTTCTGCATTGTCAATGAGTTGACTGAGATGCACCCCGGCAGGTTATGCCGGTGGCGGCAGGATTTGCCGGGAGCCACCCATAAAAGGGCGGCTCCCGATACGGTGCGTCTCAGATCACATACGTCTTCAGCGGCTCGAAGCCGTTGAAGTTCACCGAGGAATAGCTCGAGGTATAGGCCCCGGTGGTGAGAATGCGGACCCTGTCGCCGACTTTCAGCGTCACCGGCATGTGGTAGCCGGCCTTCTCGTAAAGGATGTCGGCCGAGTCGCAGGTCGGGCCGGCCAGGCAGACCGGGCCGGCGGCGTCGGCGTCGCGTGGCGTGGTGATGCGGTACTTGATGGCCTCGTCCATGGTTTCGGCCAGCCCGCCGAACTTGCCGACGTCGAGATAGACCCAGCGCACGTCCTCGTCATAGCCCTTGCGGCTGATGAGCACGATCTCGCTTTCGAGAACACCGGCGTCGCCCACCAGGCCACGGCCGGGCTCGATGATCATTGCCGGCAGGTTGTTGCCGAAATGCCGGGTCATGGCGTCCATGATGGCCCCGGCATAGCGGTCGACGCCGGGCACGTCGGTGCGGTAGCGGGCCGGAAGGCCGCCGCCCAGATTGACCATGCGGATATCGATGCCGGCCTCGTTGAGAGCGGTGAACAGCATGGCGGTCTTACCCACCGCGATGTCCCACTGCGCCAGATCGGTCTGCTGGCTGCCGACGTGGAACGACACGCCATAGGGGTCGAGGCCGAGGTCGCGGGCACGGATCAGCAGGTTGCGGGCCATATCCACCTCGCAGCCGAACTTGCGGCTCAACGGCCACTCGGCGCCGTCGCAGGTCATCAGGATGCGGCAGAACACGCGCGAACCGGGTGCCACTTCAGCCAGCTTCTCCAACTCGGCCTCGGAGTCGAAGGCGAACAACCGAACGCCCTTGGCGTGGGCATAGGCGATGTCGACCTTCTTCTTGATGGTATTGCCATAGGAGATGTTGTCGGCCGCGGCACCGGCCGCCAGGCACAGGTCGATCTCGGCCGGGCTGGCCACGTCGAAATTGGAGCCCATGCCGGCCAGCATGGCGACGATCGCACTCTCAGGATTGGCCTTGACCGCATAGTACACCTCCGCCAGCGGCAGCCAGCGGCGAATGCTGAGGTAGTTGTCGCGAATGATATCGAGGTCGACAACCAGGCAAGGAGTCGGCGGCTGCACTTCGTCGAGGAAGCGGGAGATCTTGGCGGTCATCGGCGGAAACCTTCACACGGAAATAAAGCACGTCGCCGCGGCCTGAAGCCGAAGCGGGTGGAACAGGCCTTGCCGGCCTTTTGACTTCAGGGTGCGAAGGGACTTCGCTTGTCGAACCACAGCATGGCCCAAGCCAATGGTGGCCCGGAGTCTGCGTCGAAGATGTCGGTGGCGTCGGACGCCAGCGCAATTGCGGTCATCAGCTCATCCCCTCAAGCACCGGGAGCCGGTCGGCCCCACTTGCACCCAGAAGACGCCTCGGACGTCGTTGCCTGTCGGCACGTGCGCTGTACGTCTGGGGACCGCATTTAGCGCCGATCGGCCCCAATGAAAAGTGAATTTTTGCCCGGGGGGAAAATAAATGGTCCATCCCGCATCAGCGGGGCCACAGAGGTGGGTTGGTGCAGGCCTCGCCCGCCTTTCATGTGTAGGCAGGGGAGGGGGGTAACGGAGGTTCTGGGGGGGGAATGGTTTACCCATCGTGATCCAAAACCAGCGGGGTGCGCAAGCCGGCTGCCACCCCCCACAGGCCGTCCTGAAAGGGGGGGCTTGCAGACCCGGCCATTGAAGCTAATGCTGCCATGGTCCTGGACCGGCGGTTCCGCAGGACGGACGCGGTGCTACAGCGGCTCGCCGGCATAAGTGGTTCTTGCTCCCCGAACGGCCTTCCGCCAATATGCCCGCGTCATTTCGCCTCGAAGGGTTGTGCCACCGATGATTGCCAAGACGTTCGCCGCCATTCTTGTCGCCTCCGGCCTGACGCTGGCCGCGGTTCCCGCTTCCTCGCCAGCCTTTGCCCAGGAAGACTCGTCGCTCTCGCCCAAGCAGGCGGAGGATGTGCGGAAGATCGTGCGGGAATACCTGATGGGTCATCCCGAGGTGCTGGGCGAGGCGCTGGAAGCGCTACGCGAGAAGATGCGCCTGCAGGCCGAGTCCGAGGCGCGCAAGATGGTCGACGCGCGCAAGGACGACCTGCTGAAGAACGCCGACGATCCGGTGGCCGGCAACGTCAAGGGCGACGTCGCCATCGTCGAATTCTTCGACTACAACTGCGGCTTCTGCAAGCAGGCCTATGACGCCATGTTCGAGGCGGTGAAGGCCGACGGTAAGGTCCGGGTGGTGTTCAAGGAATATCCCATCCTCGGGCCGGATTCGGTGACCGCCGCCCGGGTCGCCCTGGTGGCCAAGGCCAACGGTAAATACGATGAGCTGCACCGCGCCTTCATGAAGTTCCGTGGTCGCCTCGACGAGAAGGCCATCTTCCGCATCGCCGGTGAGGTCGGGCTCAATGTCGAGCAGGTCCGGAAGGACATGACCGGCCCCGAAGTCGATCGGCAGCTGAAAAAGAACCTCGATCTCGCCCATTCGCTGGATATCGGTGGTACCCCCACCTTCATCATCGGCGACCGTCTGGTTGCCAGTGCGCTGGACCAGCCCACCTTCCGCCAGCTCATCGATCTGGCCCGCCGCGGCCCCGCTCCCAAGGGCTGAACATTCCCCCCAAGCGGGGGAGGGGGAAATGGCGCCGCCTGAAAAGGCGGCGCCATTTTTTTGGTTCATCGCCCATGAGCGGAGTTCACGACGCAAGTGGGCGCCGTCACCTCCCCTGGGCTGTGCACAAAAAGAAACCCCCGGGGACTTGCGTCCCCGGGGGCAGTAGAAGGGTCTTACTCAGACGACTTAGTAGATGTCGTGCTGGGTGTTGTAGACGTTGAACTTGCCCGTCGGGGTGATCAGCTTGGGATCCTTGATCACCGCCTTCACCTTACGGGTCTTGTCGTCGATGACGACGATGGCCGACGGGTCGGTCTTGCCGGCCCAGATCGAGAACCACACCTCGTCGCCCTTTTCGTTGTACTCGGCGTGGACGACGCGCTTGACCGCCTTGGTTTCCGGCAGCTCAGCCATCTTGGCGATGTTGATCACTTCCGGGCCCTTGTCGAGGTTCTTGATGTCGTACACGGTCACCGACTCGGCGGCGGCCGCTTCCGGCATCAGCGGGGCGTCAGCCCACAGATTGTTCGACTTGGGGTGGGTCTTGACGAACAGCGAACCAGCGCCGTGGTTCTTCAGCTCGGCGACGACCTTCCAGGCATTGGCCTTGTTCTTGGCCGGATCCGTGCCGATCAGGGTGATCACGTCGGCACCGAGGTGCGAAGTGGCCCACACCGGACCGAACTTGGGATGGTT
>CAJANL010000292.1 GCA_903941105.1 uncultured Rhodospirillaceae bacterium | reverse complement strand
GCCCGCCTCGGCGGATGGGACGGGTATCCCAGAACAAAGCCCGGCCCGATAACGATGGCCGAGGGGCTCAAAGTCTTCCAAGCCATCGTCATCGGCTGGAACGTCCGCGATGTGTGAATCGACTAGCGCGAAGGCGGGGGTGACGAGATGAAAGGCGGCGGGAAGAGTTTTTCCGCAGCCTGTTACCTCTACAGCACCCGCTGCCGTTCGTGCAGCAGAACGGTGATGTTCAGCGCCTTGACCGCCTCGTCGAGGGTGTGGATGCCGCGGGCCTCCAAGGCCTCGATTTGGCGCAGCAACACCGCGGCGGTGACGATGGCATCGCCCAGGGCGGTGTGGCGGTCGACGATCTCGATGACGTAGCGCTCGCAGATATCGTCCAGCGAATGGCCCGCCTCCGGCCCATCGAGGTAATTGGACAGGATCATGGTGTCGAGCACCGGGTTGTCGAATACCACGCCGCAGTCGTTCTCGCGCATCTTGAGGAACTTCAAGTCGAACGCGGCGTTGTGCGCCACCAGCACCGAACCGGTGGCGAAGGCGCGGAACTGCGGCAGAACCACCTGGGCCGGCGGCTTGTCCTTCGCCATCTCGTCGGTGATGCCGTGGAAGCGGATGGACTCCGGCGGAATGGTGCGACCGGGATTGACGATGCGGTTGAAACTCTCGCCCGACAGAATACGGCCATTGACGATGCGCACGCCGGCAATGGAAACGATCTGATCGCCCTGCGAGGGGTGCAGCCCGGTGGTCTCGGTGTCGAACACCACGAAGGTCAGCGACCGCAGCGTCTGCGCCCCCATGGTGCCGGTATCCTGGACCTGGCCGAGCAAGGCGAGGTCGTAGAACTCCGGACGGGTGGGCAGCGCCGCCTTGCGCTTGGCCGGCGCTTCGAGGCGCGGCCGCATGGGCAACCGCAGCGAGATCCACCCCTCGTTGCTGCCCTGGGTGACGATGGCGCCGGCGTGGTGCGCCAGTACGTCGCGGATGGTCATGCCGCCCAATTGCGGCAAGGAGTGCCGCAGCCAGCGGGTGACGGTGGCGTCGGGCACCACGTCGCCGCGCCACAGGATATCGAGCCAGGCGATTTCATCGCAGGCGCGCGGCGCCGCCTCGTCCGCATAGGAGGTAGCGGCACTGCCAGCGCTCAGATCGACCTCGGCGATGCCACAGTGGGCGGCAATCTGGCGCACCAGCGCCTCGATCGCCATGGCCAGCGACTGCGAGTCGCCATTCAGCCACACCGGCACGCCGGTCCCCGTCACCCTGATGGGCTGGCCTTCGAAGCGGCTGGCCACGAAGGTGAACAGATCGGCGGAGGACAGGTCGCTCATGGGCCACCAGCCGCCCAGGGAACGCTGGTTGCCCTGGGTCAGGCGCTTGATGGCGCCGTAGATGATATTGGCCTCGCGCCGGGCGGTCGCCGTGGTCTCGGCGGCACGCAGGCGGGCCAACGGCTCTTCCAGATTGTCGGAGACCTCGCGCAGCAAGGCGTCGCGTCGCGCCAGCGCCGCCACCTGCGGCCCGGCATCGACCATGGAGACCACATAGCCGGTGAGCGCACCATCGCCCCCCCTGATCAGGGTCATGCGGGCCTGCAGCAGCATCCGCCCGTCCACCGTACCGGCGAGGAACGGCACGCCGCGCCCGTCGGTCTCGGAGCGCAGGGTCAGGCTGTCGAGCATGTGGCCGACCGGATCGCGCAGCACCGTCTCGAACAGGCTGCGCCCCAGCCCGAGATCGGCGGTGTCGCGCAACATGTCGAAGGCCACCTGATTGTAGAGCACCAGTTGGTGGCGGAGGTTGCACACCACCACGCCCTCATGCAGGTCGTTGAGGATGGCGGCGAGGCGGGCCGCGTTCTCTTCGGCCTTGCGGGTAGCGGTGGACAGGCCCTCGGCCAGCTCGGCGCGGGCCTTGATCATGCGGGCGCAGACTTCGTTGACCGCCTCGGGCAGCGGCGCGACGATGGCGTAGCGCTCGACATCGACCCCGTCGCGCCCCGAGCCATAGGCAATGGCGCGGACCTCGGCTGCCATGCGGCGGACACTGCCGATCACCACGACATCGATGATCTTCCACGACACCCCGAACAGCACCGCGGCGCCCGCCACCGAAACCAGCACCAGTGCGGTCAGCTCCTCGCGGCCGATCGCACCACGCGACAGCTGATAGGCTGCGGCGACGGTGATGGCGACATCGGCGACGAAGGCGAGCGCCAGCCAGGGCAACGGCCCCTGCACCTTGACGGGCAACAGCGATCTCCTAATGTTGGTTCGGATCGTCCCCAGACTCTTTCCATACTATCGCTGGCTGAGTGACGCAGGGCAACCGGAACAACCATGGCAATGCCCCGGCGTTGTCAGCAGGATTGCCATGCGGCAATCGCAGCGCTCGAACGTTTGGCAAAGGAAATCAATGGGGCGCTCAAACGCTGCCATGCCGGCATGGCGGGAGAGCGATCGTCAGCGAACTATAACGCAATAAAAATTTGTGCAAATCACCCATGGGTCGGCAGCATCCCTCATGCCCGCGCCCGGTGCTAAGCTGTCGATGGATGAGAGGTCGTAGCTAGGGTGGGGTAAAATGCGCATTTGTCCGTATTGCGGATAGGTCGGTCCGCACAAAGTCTATCGCGACGGCGACACCGTTCTCGTGTGGTGCGGCAACTGCGCCCGCGTCAGTGTGGAGCCGAAGGACGCGGTGACGGCCGACAAGAAGGATTCCGCCCCCAAGACCCCATGATCACGCAGCCCGGTCCAGGGTATGCGGCGGATTAACACGCTGACGGCCGCCGTTCAGGCTTCCAGCGCCTTGACCATGGCCGAGGTGATCAGGGTGATGCCCTTTTCGGTGCGATAGAAGCGGCGGGCGTCGAGTTCGGGGTTGTCGCCCACCACCAGACCCGGCGGCACCACCGTTCCCTGGTCGACGATGCACTTCTTCAGTCGGGCGTGGCGGCCGATGTCGCAGTCGGGCAGGATCACCGAATCCTCGACCTGGCAATAGCTGTTGACCCGCACGTTGGAGAACAGCAGCGAGCGCCGCACCACGGCGCCCGAGATGATGCATCCACCCGACACCAACGCATCCACCGCCATGCCGCGGCGGTTGTCGGCGTCGAAGACGAACTTGGCCGGCGCCACCTGGGCCTGATAGGTCCAGATCGGCCAGTTCTCGTCATAGATGTTCAGCGCCGGGGTGACGGTGGTCAGGTCGATATTGGCTTCCCAATAGGCATCGATGGTGCCGACGTCGCGCCAATAATGCTCCTTGGCACCCTCGTGCATGACGCAGGAGTTCTGGAACGGGTGAGCGATCACCCGGTGCTTGCCGACCGAAGCGGGGATGATGTTCTTGCCGAAATCGTGCTCGGTACCGGCGGCGCCGGCATCGGCGGCCAACTGGTCGTAGAGGAACTGGGCATTGAAAATGTAGATGCCCATGCTGGCCATGGCCAGGCCAGGCTTGCCGGGAATGGGCCGTGGGCTGTCGGGCTTCTCGTCGAAGCGCACGACGTTGTCGTCCCCGTCCACCTCCATGACCCCGAAGCCCTTGGCCTCCTCCAGCGCAACCTCAAGGCAGGCGACGGTGACGTCGGCGTTGCGGGCGATGTGGTGCGCCAGCATGTGGCCGTAGTCCATCTTGTAGACGTGGTCGCCGGCCAGCACGAGGACGTATTCCGGCCGGTGGGCGCGGATGATGTCGAGGTTCTGATAGACCGCGTCGGCGGTGCCCTTGTACCAATTCTCGCCGTCGGTTCGCTGTTGCGCCGGCAGCACCTCGATGAACTCGTTGAACTCGCCGCGCAGGAAGCCCCAGCCGCGATGAATGTGCTGCAACAGGGAATGCGCCTTGTACTGGGTCATCACGCTGATGCGCCGGATGCCCGAATTCATGCAGTTCGACAGGGTGAAATCGACGATACGGAACTTACCGGCGAACGGCACCGCCGGCTTGGCGTGCCAGTCGGTCAGTGCCTTCAACCGCGAACCACGCCCGCCGGCCAGCACCAGCGCCAGGGTGCGGCGCAGCCGCTCGGTGACTTCGAGGTCGATGGCCGTCGACGCGTCACTATGACCCAGCTTCATGTACCCCCGCTCCGCCGCCCGATGCGGCCTGGCCCGTCACCCTGATTTCCATCGACCGTGCCACATTCCGGCCGTCGGCACAACAGCAGGAAGGCGGAATATACCAATATTCCCAAAGAGGTAACACGGATGTCGCAGACAGCTTCCTTGAACGGCAGCCTTACGCTAGGCTGTCATGCAACGCCACCGGTCCGGGACGTACTGCCATGCGAGTGCTGTTCGCTTCCTCCGAAGTCTTTCCGCTGATCAAGACGGGAGGACTGGCCGACGTTTCCGGCGCCCTTCCGGCCGCCCTGGCCGCCGCCGGCGCCGATATGCGCATCCTGCTGCCCGGCTACCCCGAGGCCATGGATAAGGCCGAGGGCAAGCGGCAGCTCGGCCCGCTGGGGGATCCCTACGGCATCGGCGCAACCACTCTGGTTTCGGCCAAGCTGCCCGGCAGCGGCGTGCCGGTCTGGCTGCTGGACTGCCCGGCGCTGTTCGACCGTCCCGGCGGCCCCTATCAGGACCCGGCCGGGCACGATTGGCCCGACAACGACCTGCGCTTCGGCCTGCTGTCCTGGGCGGCGGCGCATCTGTGCACCGAGGCCAGCCCGGTCAAATGGCGGCCGCAGGTGCTGCATGCCAACGACTGGCAGACCGGCCTGGCCCCTGCCTATCTGCACGCCTGGAACACGGTGGGGCGACCCGGCACGGTGTTCACCGTCCACAACATAGCCTATCAGGGCCAGTTCCCCGCGACAGCGGTGGCCCGGCTCGGCTTCCCGTCCGAGATGTTCGCCATCGATGGCTTCGAATACTACAGTCAGTTGTCGTTCCTGAAGGCCGGCCTGTTCTACAGCGACAAGCTCACCACCGTCAGCCCGCGCTACGCCAAGGAGGTGCAGACCGCCGCTTTCGGCTGCGGCATCGAGGGCTTGCTGGCCCAACGATCCGCCGACTTGACCGGCATCCTCAACGGCGCCGACTACGGGGTGTGGGACCCGGCCACCGACCCCTACATCCCTCATCCCTATTCCGCCGCCGATTTGACGGGCAAGGCGCAGAACAAGGCGGCTCTGCAAGCCGAGTTGGGCCTCGCCGTCGATCCCGACGTGCCGCTGATGGTGATCGTCAGCCGGTTCAACGACCACAAGGGCATGGATCTCGTGCTGGCGGTGCTGCCGGCCATCCTGAAGATGGGGGCCCAGTTGGCGGTGGTGGGCTCCGGCGACCACAGCCTGGAAGACGCCTTCACCAGCGCCGCCGCCATGCTGCCGAACCAGGTGGCGGTGCGCCTGGGCTATTCCGAGGAGTTGGCGCACCGGCTGATGGCCGGCGGCGACATCCTGCTGATGCCGTCGCGGTTCGAACCCTGCGGCCTGACCCAGTTCTACGCCTTCCGCTATGGCACGGTTCCGGTGGCGCACACCACTGGCGGCCTGGCCGACACGGTGATGGACACCACCTACGATACGCTGATGACCGGCACCGCCACCGGCTTCGCCTTCGAGCACATGAACGCCGGGGCCTTCCAGTGGGCGGTGGAGCGGGCAGTGGCGCTGTTCGCCCAAAAGCCGCAATGGCGCAAGGTCCAGGCCGCGTGCCAACGCCAGGAGTTCGGCTGGCAGCAGGCCGCCGGCCACTATCTCGATCTTTACCGCAAATTGGCCACCGGCAACGGTACCAAAAGCCGCCGCCGCGCCTAGGTGACAGAGATGACCAACGCTCCCGCCCTGATCGCCGATATCGGCGGCACCCATGTCCGCTTCGCCCTGGTCCGGCCGGGCGAGGAACCGGCCGACACCGTGAAGATGCGGTGCGCCGACTATTCCGGCCCGGCCGAGGCAGCCATGGCCTATCTGTCGGCCGTCAATCCCCCGGCAAAGCCGCGCCGCGCCGCCTTCGCGGTGGCCTCGCCCATCGGCGGCGACCGCATCGATCTGATCAATTCGCCCTGGGGCTTCTCCATCGAGGGCGTCCGCCAGGCGCTCGGGCTGGACAGCTTCACGCTGGTCAACGATTTCACCGCCGTCGCCCTGTCGGTCAACCACCTCAAGCCCGAGGATCTGGTGGCGCTGGGCGGCGGCAGCGCCATGGCGGGTGCCCCCATCGCCGTGCTGGGACCGGGTACCGGCCTCGGCGTCTCCGGGCTGGTGCCGACGCCCTCGGGGCAGTGGGTGGCGTTGGCCGCCGAGGGCGGGCACTCCACCATGCCGGCCTTCGACGACCGCGAGGCCGCCATCATCTCGTGGCTGCGCCAGCGCTACGGCCATGTTTCGGTGGAACGGCTGCTGTCGGGGCCGGGGATGGTCAATCTCTATGAGGCGATCGCCGCCCTGGCCAAACGCCCGGCGGCCTACACCACCCCCGACGCCATCTCGCAGCGCGGCCTCGACCGCAGTTGCCCGCTGTGCCACGAGACGCTGGAGACCTTCTTCGCCATGATGGGGACCGTGGCGGGCAATCTGGTGCTGACCCTGGGGGCGCGCGGCGGCGTCTATATCGCGGGCGGCATCCTGCCGCGTATGGCCGAAGCCTTCGCCGCCTCCGGCTTCCGTGCCCGTTTCGAGGCCAAGGGACGGTTCTCACCCTACCTCGTGCCCATCCCCGCCTGGCTGATCATCCACCCGCAGCCGGCCTTCGCCGGGCTGGCCGGGCTGGTGAGCGAGTAGCTACCGCCCCGTCTTCCGCTCCCGCTCCACCTTGCGCCATTTGGCGACATTGGCGTTGTGCTCGTCGAGACTGCGGCCAAAGACGTGGCCGCCAGTGCCATCAGCGACGAAATAGAGGTCCTCGGTGACCGCCGGATGCAGCGTCGCCTCCAGTGCGGCGCGACCGGGATTGGCGATGGGGGTCGGCGGCAGGCCGTCGATGACGTAGGTGTTCCACGGATGCGGCGTCGCCAGATCGGCGCGACTCAACGGCCGCTCCAGCACGCCCCAGCCGTCGGACAGGCCATAGATCACCGTCGGGTCCGACTGCAGCCGCATGCCGCGCCGCAGCCGGTTGACGAACACCGCGGCGACGCGGGGCCGCTCGGCGGCGACGCCAGTCTCGCGCTCCACGATGGAGGCCAGCACCAGCGCCTCCTCCTTGGTCTTCAGCGGCAGGCCGGCGGCGCGGCTGGACCATAGGGCATCGAGGCTTTGGCGCATGGCCTTTTCCATCCGCCCCACCACCTCGTCGCGGGCGTCGTCGCGCGACAGGTACCAGGTTTCCGGCAGCAGCATGCCCTCGGCCGGCTTGACGGTAAGCGCGCCCGCCAGGAAGTCGGCCTGGCGCACCACGTCGAGCACCGCGCGGCTGGTCAACCCCTCGGCGACGGTGAGCTTGTGCGTGACGGTTCGCCCCTCGACCAGCAGGCGCATGGCCTCCTCGGTGGAGATGCGGACGGGGAAAGCGTATTCGCCGGCCTTCAGCGGCGCCTTGCGCAGCCGCACCCCCAGCACGAACACCAACCGGTCGGCGATGACACCGCTCTCATGCAGGCGGCGGGCGACCGCGTCGAGACCGGCCCCCTTGGGGATCACCACCGTTGCCGGCTCGGTCAGCGGCCCAGGCGCGGTGAAGCGGCGGTGCCCCTCCCAGGCCACACCGGCGGCCGCCAGGACGAGCACGACAACAAGAGCGGCAAGAATCTTCAGGATACGCATGCGGCTGCCTTCGCACGAACTCCCTCCCCCGGGCGGGGGAGGGTAAGCCCGATTACGGCGCCGGGGCGAAGATCAGCGAGGCGTTGGTTCCGCCGAAGCCAAACGAGTTCGACATGGCGTAGCGCACCTTGCGTTGCTTGGCCGTATGCGGCACCAGGTCGATGTCGCAGCTGTCCGAGGGATCGTCCAGGTTCAGGGTCGGCGGCACCAACTGGTCGCGAATGGCCAGCAGCGAGAAAATGCCCTCGACGGCACCAGCGGCACCGAGCAGGTGGCCGATGGCCGACTTGGTGGACGACATGCTGAGCTTGTAGGAGTGCTCGCCGAACAGCCGCTTCACCGCGCCCAGCTCGATCTCGTCCCCCAGGGGGGTCGAGGTGCCGTGGGCGTTGATGTAGTCGATCTGGTCGGGCGACAGTCCGGCCCGCTTCAGCGCCGCCTGCATGGCGCGGAAACCGCCGTTGCCGTCCTCGGCCGGAGCGGTGATGTGGTTGGCGTCGCCCGACATGCCGTAGCCGATGACTTCGCCGTAGATCTTGGCACCGCGCTTCTTGGCGTGCTCAAGCTCCTCAAGCACCACGATGCCGGCGCCCTCACCCATGACGAAGCCGTCACGCCCCTTGTCCCAGGGCCGCGACGCCTTGGTGGGCGTATCGTTGAAGGCGGTCGACAGGGCGCGGGCGGCGGCGAAGCCGGCGAGGCCCAACGGGCATACCGCGGCCTCGGCCCCACCGCACACCATCACATCGGCATCGTCGAACATGATCAGCCGCGCCGCATCACCGATGGCGTGAGCCCCGGTGGCGCAGGCGGTGACCGCCGAATGGTTGGGGCCCTTGAAGCCCCAACGGATGGAGACGTGGCCCGAGACCAGATTGATCAGCGCCGCCGGAATGAAGAACGGGCTGATGCGGCGCGGGCCGGAGTCCCTCAGGGTGAGGGCGCCCTCGGCGATGCCCTGCAGGCCGCCGATGCCGGAGCCGATCATCACGCCGGTGCGACAGCGCGATTCATCGTCCTCGGGAGCCCAGCCGGAATCTCCGATGGCCTCCTGCGCGGCGGCCAGACCATAGACGATGAACTCGTCCATGCGGCGCCGATCCTTGGAGGAACAGACCGAATCCGGATTGAAATCGCCCGGGTTGGTGCCACGCGGAACCATACCGGCCACCTTGGCCGGAAAGTCGGTGACATCGAAATTCTCAATGCGGCGGATGCCGGACTCGCCGGCGGTCAGACGCTTCCAGTTGTTCTCAACCCCGCAACCAAGCGGAGTGACCAGACCGGCGCCGGTGACGACTACACGTCTCATGTAACCCTGGCTTCAGTAGAATTGATGTGCGTGAAGACCGGCACCGGCTGGCCGCTTGCGGCGGATGACCGGTGCCGTGAATTCCTCAGGCGGAATTCTTCGAGATGAAATCAATGGCATTCTGGACCGTCAGGATCTTCTCGGCAGCATCATCCGGGATCTCCACCCCGAACTCTTCCTCGAAGGCCATGACCAGCTCGACGGTATCGAGGCTGTCGGCGCCCAGGTCATCGATGAAGCTGGCGTTCTCGGTCACCTTGGACTCTTCGACGCCCAGATGCTCGACGACGATCTTCTTAACCCGCTCGGCGACGTCACTCATTTGCGATCCCTGTATTCACTGTTGGAAAACCGGTTCCGCGGCTCGGGCGGCGAGCCCCCCCTCCGGCGGAAAACGAAGGTTTCCTAGCATACTTTTTCTGGCTTGACCAGCACGTGCGCCCGGCTTTTCTCGCTGACCGTCAGATCATCGCCATGCCGCCGTTGACGTGCAGGGTCTGGCCGGTGACATAGGCCGCCTCGTTGCTGGCGAGATAGACGGCCGCCGCGGCGATTTCTTCGGCGCTCCCCATGCGGCCGGCCGGGATGTTGACCAGCAGCTTGCCCTTCTGGTCGTCGGTCAGCGCGTCGGTCATGGCCGAAGTGATGAAACCGGGGGCGATGCAGTTCACCGTGATGCCGCGGCTGGCCACTTCCTGGGCCAGGGCCTTGCTCATGCCGATCATGCCGGCCTTGGCGGCGGCGTAATTGACCTGGCCGGGATTGCCGGTGACGCCGACGATGGAGGTGATGTTGACGATGCGCCCCCAGCGCCGCTTCATCTGGCCCTTGACCGCGGCGCGCGCCAGCCGGAAAGCGGCGGTGAGGTTGACGTCGAGCACCGAGGCCCAGTCGTCGTCCTTCATGCGCAGCACCAGGGTGTCCCGCGTGATGCCGGCGTTGTTGACCAGGATGTCGAGGCCGCCCAGCGCCGCCTCGGCGTCCTTGGCCAGCTGCTCGACGGCGGCGGGGTCGGACAGGTTGGCGGTGACGACATGTACCCGCTCGCCCAACTCGCCCGCCAGGGCGTCGAGCGCCTCGCGCCGGGTGCCGTGCAGCGCGACGGTGGCGCCCTGGGCGTGCAGCGCCCTGGCGATGCCGCCGCCGATGCCGCCGGAGGCACCGGTGACCAGGGCGGTCTTGCCGGAAAGGTCGAACATCGGGTGCCTCCTTACAGCGTCTTCAGAAACGTTTCGATATCGGCCGGCAACCCCACCGCCACGCCCGACAGTTCCTTGTCGATGCGCTTGGCGAGGCCGGACAGCACCTTGCCGACGCCCAGTTCCACCAGGGTGGTGACGCCCTGCTCCTTCATGAACAGCACCCCTTCGCGCCACCGCACCGTACCGGTGACCTGGCGCACCAGCAGATCGCGGATGGCGGCGGGGTCATCGACCCGGGTGGCGGTGACGTTGGCCACCAGCGGCACCACCGGGGCGTTCATCGCCACCGTGCCCAGCGCCGTCGCCATGGCGTCGCCCGCCGGCTGCATCAGGGCGCAGTGGAAGGGGGCGGACACCGGCAGCATGATGGCCCGCTTGATGCCGCGTTCGGCGGCAATGGCGGTGGCGCGCTCGACCGCGCCCTTATGACCCGAGACCACCACTTGGCCGGCACCGTTGTCGTTGGCGGCCTCGCACACCTCGCCCTGGGCGGCGGCGGCGGCGATCTCGCGCGCCTGCTCGAACTCGGCTCCCAACAGCGCCGCCATGGCGCCGACGCCGACCGGCACCGCCTTCTGCATGGCCTGGCCGCGCGTCTTCAGCAGCCGCGCCGTGTCGGCCAGCGAAAAGGTGCCGGCGGCGGCCAGTGCCGAATATTCCCCCAGGCTGTGCCCGGCAACGAACGTTGCGACCTTGGACAGGTCGAGCTTGCCCTCGCTCTCCAGCACCCGCACCACCGCCATGGACACCGCCATCAGCGCCGGCTGAGCGTTCTCGGTCAGCGTCAGCTGGTCCTCCGGCCCCTCGAACATCAGGGTCGACAGCTTCTGCCCAAGGGCATCGTCGACCTCCTGGAAGACGAGGCGGGCGGCGGAGAAGGCCTCGGCCAGCTCGCGGCCCATGCCGACGGCCTGCGACCCTTGACCGGGAAAGACGAATGCGCGCGACATGCCCCTGCACTCCCATGGACGATAGATTGGCCGAGAAGAAAGGGGACTCTCCCTGCCCTGTCAAGGATCCAGTGACCGCCGTCGGTCGACACTACATTAGTCATGATGACGAGGCCCGGCGGGAAGCGGCGGCGCTGACCGCCCTGCCTGCCGCGACGGGGTGACGGGACTTGGCCGCACCACAGGCACCGGAAGGTGGTCGAGCCTCGCGATGGCCTGTTGCGCGTGCAGATGCCGCACGGCGCCCCCACCGGCTGAGGCGGCCGGCTTGCATCGGGGGGGCTTTCGTGTATATTGCCCGCCTCCTACCCCTTGCCGGCCCCTAAAGCCGGCTATGCTCGTTTGCCCGTGGTGGGCCGATGGGAAGAGAAAAGCCAGAAGGGACAATAGAATGGCTTTGTATGAGTGCGTGTTCATCGCACGTCAGGATATTTCCGGCCCGCAGGTCGAGACCCTGACCGAAGAGATGGCGAATGTTATCGTCCAGGGCGGCGGCACCGTCTCCAAGAAGGAGTACTGGGGCCTGCGCAACATCTCCTACCGCATCAAGAAGAACCGCAAGGGCCACTACGTGCTCTTGAACATCGACGCGCCGTCCGCCGCCGTGAAGGAGATGGAGCGCCAGATGTTCATCAGCGAGGACGTGCTGCGCACCCTGACGGTCCGCGTCGAGGAACTCGAAGAGGGTCCGTCGGCCATGATGCAGGCCAAGTCCGGCCGCGAGGATCGTCCGCGCCGCGGTGACGGCGAGGATCGCCCGCGCCGTGACTTCCGTGGCGACCGCGAGCCGCGCGAGCGCCGTCCCGAGGGAGGTGAGTGATGACTGAGACCCCCGCTACCGAGCGTCCCCGCCCCGTGGTGACCGGCGCTCCCCGTCGTCCGTTCTTCCGCCGCCGCAAGACCTGCCCGTTTTCGGGTCAGGGCGCGCCGAAGATCGACTACAAGGACACCAAGCTGCTGCAGCGCTTCATTTCCGAGCGCGGCAAGATCGTACCCAGCCGTATCACCGCGGTGTCGGCCAAGAAGCAGCGCGAACTGGCCCAGGCCATCAAGCGCGCCCGCTTTCTCGGCCTGATCCCGTATGTGATGAAGTAAGGCCTGAAGGCAGCCGACGATCCGTGACCAGGCTCCTCGGCCTTCCGCTGGCGGCAGGACTGCTCTCCGCAGTATTGTTCCTGTCGCTGGCCAAAGGCTTCGCCGCCGGAATGATCCTGTCCTATCTCGCCCCCCTGCCGCTTCTGCTGGCCGGGTTGGCGCTAGGGTGGGGAGCGGCGGCGGCGGCGGGTGTGGCCGGGATGGCGGCGGTGGCTGCGGCGGCGGGCGGACTATCCGCCCTGCCCTTCGCGGTTTCCGCCGTGCTGCCGAGCCTGGTGGTGGCTCGTCAGGCGCTGTTATGGCGGAATTCCGCCGACGGCGCCGTCGAGTGGTATCCACCGGGTCTGGTGGTGTGCTGGCTGACCGTGCTGGCCGCGATTCTGGTGGTGGTGGGCGCGGCCTTCGTGCCCTCCCACGACGCCGGGATCGAAGGCTGGGTGGTGGAAACCATCGGCCAGACCATCGAGATGGTCGCCCCGACGGTGACGGCCGAGCAGCGTCTGCAGGTGGCCCGCGGTTGGGCGCCGTTTTTTTCCGGCCCTGGTGGCCGGGTCGTGGCTGGTGATGTCGGTGGCCAATGCCGCTGCGGCGCAAGGCATCCTTGCGCGGCTGGGCAGGAACCGCCGGCCGAGCCCGGCCTATCGGGATCTGATGCTCCCGGGCTGGTCGGGTGTGGCTTTGCTGGTGGCCGTTGCGGCGGCGTGGCTCGGGGGAGACCTCGGCTACATCGCCCGCAGTCTGGCGGCGTTGGCCCTGGTGCCGTTCGCGCTGCTGGGCATGGCCACGGTGCATCGCAGGGTGGTGGGACGGCCCCATGCCGGGCTGCTGCTGGCGGTGTTCTACGGGGTTCTGTTCGTGGCTTCCGGCTGGGCGGTGATCGCCGTCGCCGGGCTGGGACTGGTGAGATTCTTGACGATGTTCCGCCGACCGGCGATGCCCGGCGGCGGCAAGGAGGAATAAAATGGAAGTCATCCTGCTCGAGAGGATCGAGAAGCTCGGTCAGATGGGCGACGTGGTCAAGGTCAAGCCCGGCTACGCCCGCAATTTCCTGCTGCCCCAGAAGAAGGCGCTTCGCGCCTCCAAGGACAGCTTGGCGTTTTTCGAGAAGCAGCGCGCCCAGTTGGAGGCCGCCAACCTCAAGCGTCGCGACGAGGCCCAGGCGGTCGCCGCCAAGATGGACGGCCTCAAGGTCCTGATGGTTCGCCAGGCGGGCGAGAGCGGCCAGCTCTACGGCTCGGTCTCGGGCCGTGACGTGGCCGACGCGGTCAAGGCCTCGGGCTTCACCATCGAGCGCAACCAGGTCAACCTGGATGTGCCGATCAAGACCCTGGGCACCTACGCCGTGCGCGTTTCCCTGCACCCCGAGGTGGCGATCTCCGTGTCGGTGACCGTCGCCCGCTCGCAGGAAGAAGCCGAGCGCGCCGCCGCCGCCCGGGTGGCCGCCGAGGCTGCCTTCGCCCCGGTCGAGGACGTCGTCGACGCCCCGGTTGAGGAAGCCGCCGACGACGAAGTCGCCAGCGAGTAGGATGGATGATTTCCCCCTCCCCTGACCGGGGGAGGGGGCTTTCCCCGATATCCCCGCTATCCACAGGGTGCTGCGGCGCTCCGTCTTCTGCTAGGATGGACGGATGCCCGACCCTGTCCCCTTTCCCGGCGCCCCCTCCGCCGAGGCGCCCGCCTTCCGTGCTCCGCCGCACAATCACGAGGCCGAGCAGGCCCTGCTGGGCGCGGTGCTGCTCAACAACCGTTCGTTCGAGAAGGTGTCGGAGTTCCTCAAGCAGGAGCACTTCGCCGAGCCGGCGCACGGCCGCATCTACGCCGCCTGCGGCAAGTTGATCGAGCGCGGCCAGATCGCCAACCCGGTGACGCTGAAGAATTATTTCGAGCAGGACGGCGGCCTGGCCGAGATCGGCGGCGTCCCCTATCTCGCCGATCTCGCCAATTCGGTGGTGTCGATCATCAACGCCGCCGACTACGGCAAGCTGATCCACGACCTCCACCTGCGCCGCGAGCTGATCGCGCTGGGCACCGATCTGGTCAACGACTCGTACCAGCCCGACATCGACACCAGCGCCATGGAGCAGATCGGCCACGCCGAGGCCAAGCTCTACGACCTCGCCACCACCGGCCAGACCGAGGGTGGCTTCGAGGACTTCCGCAGCATCCTGATCAGCGCGGTGGAAGCCGCCGAGGCGGCGCACAAGCGCCAGGGCAAGCTTTCCGGCGTGCCCACCGGCCTGACCGACATGGACAAGAAGCTGGGCGGCCTGCACGGCTCGGACCTGATCATCCTGGCCGGCCGCCCCTCCATGGGCAAGACCGCCCTCGCCACCAACATCGCCTTCAACGCCGCCTACGCCTATCGCGAGGAGCTGGACACCCTCGGCCGCAAGAAGGGGGTGGACGGCGCCATGGTGGCGTTCTTCTCGCTGGAAATGTCGGCCGAGCAGCTGGCCACCCGCATCCTGGCCGAGCAGGCCGAGATCGCCAGCCACAAGATCCGGCAGGGCGAGTTGTCCAACGACGAGTTCGAGCGCCTGGTCACCGCCGCCCAGGAACTCCACCGCCTGCCGCTGTACATCGATGACACCCCCGCCCTCAGCATCTCGGCGGTGCGCACCCGGGCGCGGCGACTGCAACGCCAGCACGGGCTGGGGCTGATCGTGCTCGATTACCTGCAACTGCTGCGTGGCTCGGGGTCGAGCTCGGAGAACCGGGTGCAGGAAATCTCCGAGATCACCCGTGGCCTGAAGGCTTTGGCCAAGGAGCTGGAAGTGCCGGTGATCGCGCTGTCCCAGCTCAGCCGCGCCGTCGAGCAGCGCGAGGACAAGCGGCCCATGCTGTCCGACCTGCGTGAATCGGGCTCCATCGAGCAGGACGCCGACGTGGTGATGTTCGTCTTCCGCGAGCAGTACTACCTGGAGCGCGCCGAGCCCGGCCGCCGCCCGGAGGAGAGTGAGGAAAAGTTCAACGAGCGCCACTCCAAATGGCACGAGCGCTGCGAGGAAGTGTGGAACACCGCCGAGGTCATCATCGCCAAGCAGCGCCACGGCCCGGTGGGAACCGTGCGCCTGTCGTTCCACGGCGAGTTCACCAAGTTCGGCAACCTCATCGACGGCGACCATTACGAGGAGCCGGGGTATTGATCCAGTGCGCGGACACCAAGCAACACCCTCCCCCGGCGAAGCCGGGGGAGGGTTTATTGAACAGTGCCACGGCCATCCTCACCATCGACCTCGACGCCGTGATCGCCAACTGGCGGCGGCTGGCCGAGCGGGTCCGTCCCGCCGAGTGCGCCGCCGTGGTCAAGGCCGATGCCTACGGCCTTGGCGCCCTCCGGGTGGCGCCGGCCCTCTATGCCGCCGGCTGCCGAACCTTTTTCGTCGCCACCATCGACGAGGGGCTTTCGCTCCGGCCATTGCTGCCCGAGGCCCGGCTGTTGGTGCTGTGCGGCGTCATGCCGGGCACCGCCGACGAATTCACCGCCCACCACCTGATCCCAGTGCTCAACAGCCTGGAGCAGGTGGAAGCCTGGGCCGATCGCGGCGAGGCCGCCCTGCACGTGGACACCGGCATGGCCCGGCTGGGGATCGAGCCGACCGGGCTGGCCCGGCTGGGTGGCTTCCGCCCGGTGATGGTGATGTCGCACATGGCCTGCGCCGACGAGCCGGGAGCGGCGATGAACCGCGCCCAGCTGGAGGCTTTCGGCCGCGTCGCGGCGGCGTTCCCCGGGGTGCCGGCCAGCCTGGCCGCCTCGTCGGCCATCTTCCTCGGGCCGGAGTGGCACTTCCACATGGTGCGGCCCGGTGCGGCGCTGTATGGCCTCAACCCCACCGCGGCGACGCCCAATCCCATGGGACAAGTGGTTCGTCTGCAAGGAAAAATCCTGCAGGTGCGTGACGTTGACAGTCCTATGACCGTTGGTTATGGTGCCAGCCATCGGGTCGCCCGCCCGGGCCGGATCGCCACCGTGGCCGCAGGCTACGCAGACGGCCTCTTCCGCACCCTGGGCAATCGCGGCCACGGTTTCATCGGGGGGGAGAAGGTGCCGGTGGTTGGGCGTGTTTCCATGGATCTCACCACGTTCGACGTCAGCGCGCTGGCGCCCGAGGCGGTTCAGCCCGGGGCCATGATCGAGCTGATCGGCCCCGGACACACCGTCGACGATCTGGCGGCCGAGGCCGGCACCATCGGCTATGAGGTGCTGACCGCGCTGGGCGCCCGCTATCACCGGCGCTATCTGGGGGGCGAGGCGTGATGGAATTTCTTGCCGCCGTCGGCCGGGTCTTTCTCAAATTTCTCGCCCATGTCGGCCGCCTGTCGGCCTTCACCGGCACCGCCGTGATGCACACGGTGCGGCCGCCGTTCTACCCCCGCCTGATCCTGCGCGAGATGATCGAGATCGGTTACTTTTCGCTGCCGGTGGTGGGACTGACCGCCATCTTTTCCGGCATGGTGCTGGCGCTGCAAAGCTACACCGGCTTCGCGCGCTTCTCGGCCGAAGGCGCCGTCGCCACCGTGGTGGTGCTGTCCATGACCCGCGAGCTGGGGCCGGTGCTGGCCGGACTGATGGTGGCGGGACGCATCGGCGCCTCCATGGCGGCCGAGATCGGCACCATGCGGGTCACCGAGCAGATCGACGCCCTGACCACCCTGTCCACCAACCCGTTCAAGTATCTGGTGGCGCCGCGCCTGATCGCCGGCCTGTTCATGCTGCCGCTGCTGGTGGCGGTGGCCGATGTCATCGGCGTATTCGGCGGCTATATCGTCGGCGTCTACAAGCTGGGCTTCAACCCCTCCACCTACATCGCCCGCACCTGGGAATACCTGCAGCCGCTGGACGTCATCTCGGGACTGACCAAGGCCGCCGTCTTCGGCTTCCTGATTTCGCTGATGGGCTGCTACAATGGCTACTACTCCAAGGGCGGCGCCCAAGGCGTCGGGCAGGCCACCACCAATGCCGTGGTGTCCTCGGCCATCGTGATCCTCACCTCCAACTACATCATCACCGCACTGTACTTCGGCAAATGAGCAGCATGTCCACCCCCCTGCCCCCCAAGATCGAACTGGCCGGCGTCCACAAGGCCTTCGGCCCCAAGCTGGTGCTGGACGGCATCGACCTGACGGTGGGACGTGGCGAATCGGTGGTGGTGATCGGCGGCTCGGGCACCGGCAAGTCGGTGATGCTGAAATGCATCCTCGGCCTGTTGCGGCCGGAGAGCGGCTCCATCAAGGTGGACGGCGAGGAAGTGGTGGGCATGAAGGGCCGCGACCGCGAGCGGGTGGCGCGCAAGTTCGGCATGCTGTTCCAGGGCAGCGCCCTGTTCGACTCGCTGCCGGTGTGGGAGAACGTCGCCTTCGGCCTGATCCAGGGCCAGAAGATGCCGCGCGCCCAGGCCCGCGACATCGCCATCGAAAAGATCCATCAGGTCGGGCTCGCCACCTCGGCCGGCGACCTGTTCCCCTCCGAGCTGTCGGGCGGCATGCAGAAGCGCGTCGCCCTGGCCCGCGCCATCGCCACCAGTCCCGAGATCATCTTCTTCGACGAGCCCACCACCGGCCTCGATCCCATCATGGCCGACGTGATCAACGAGCTGATCGTCAAATGCTGCAAGGAGGTGGGCGCCACGGCGCTGTCCATCACCCACGACATGGCCTCGGCCCGCAAGATTGCCGACCGCATCGCCATGCTCTACAAGGGCAGGCTGATCTGGGTCGGCCCCGCCACGGACGTCGACCACTCCGGCAACGACTTCGTCGACCAGTTCATCCACGGCCGCGCCGAGGGGCCGATCAAGATGGAACTGCGGGCCTGACGATGCCTTGCCGGGCTGCTATAGTCCGCGCACCCTGATCCACATCCGAAGACCTTGGCCAAACCCACCGCCCACTTCGCCTGCCAGTCCTGTGGCGCCGTCTACACCAAGTGGACCGGCAAGTGCGAGGCGTGCGGCGAGTGGAACTCCATCGCCGAGGAGGCGGCGCGGGAGGAAATTC
Organism: uncultured Rhodospirillaceae bacterium; assembly: GCA_903941105.1. Classification (GTDB taxonomy): domain Bacteria; phylum Pseudomonadota; class Alphaproteobacteria; order Rhodospirillales; family Magnetospirillaceae; genus CAJANL01. The sequence continues at coordinate 12,065 of CAJANL010000292.1, read as the reverse complement.
CCAAGGGGCTGTCGGGCGGCAAGGGGCGCCGCATCGAATTCGTCGGGCTGGAGGGCTCGTCGGCCCCCCTGCCCCGCCTGTCCACCGGCATCGCCGAGCTGGACCGGGTGTGCGGCGGCGGGCTGGTGGCGGGGTCGTGCCTGCTGGTGGGCGGCGATCCCGGCATCGGCAAGTCCACCCTGTTGCTCCAGGTCGCCGCCCAGTTGGCGGGCCAAGCCAAGGTGGCCTACATCTCGGGCGAGGAGGCGGTGGATCAGGTGCGCATGCGCGCCGTCCGCCTCGGCCAGGCCAAGGCCCCGGTCAGGCTGGCCTCGGCCACCTCGCTGCGCGACATCCTGGCATCGCTGGACGGGCCGGAAGCGCCCGACGTGGTGGTGATCGATTCCATCCAGACCGTCTATGCCGACAACATCGAATCGGCCCCCGGCACCGTCGGCCAAGTGCGGGCCTGCGCCGCAGAGCTGATCCGGCTGGCCAAGAAGCGCGGCTTCATCCTGTTCCTGGTCGGCCACGTCACCAAGGAGGGCCTGATCGCCGGCCCGCGCGTTCTGGAGCACATGGTCGACACCGTGCTGTATTTCGAGGGCGACCGTGGCCACCAGTTCCGCATCCTGCGCGCGGTGAAGAACCGCTTCGGTGCCACCGACGAAATCGGCGTGTTCGAGATGACCGACCGAGGCCTGTCCGAGGTGGCCAACCCGTCGGCCCTGTTCCTGGCCGAGCGGCGCGGCAACGTCACCGGCTCCTGCGTCTTCGCCGGCATGGAGGGGACGCGGCCGATGTTGGTGGAAATCCAGGCGCTGGTGGCGCCGTCGACGCTGTCCTCGCCGCGCCGCGCCGTGGTGGGGTGGGATTCCAACCGCCTGTCCATGGTGCTGGCGGTGCTCGACGCCCGCTGCGGGCTTGCTTTGTCGGGGAATGACGTTTATTTGAACGTCGCCGGTGGTCTTCGCATCACCGAGCCCGCCGCCGACCTCGCGGTCGCCGCCGCGCTGGTGTCTTCGGCCAGCGACGTGCCGGTTCCGGCGGACATGGTGGTGTTCGGCGAGATCGGATTGTCGGGCGAGGTACGCGCCGTGGCCCAAACCGATTCCCGCCTGAAGGAAGCGGCCAAGCTGGGGTTCGCCCAGGCGCTGGTGCCGGCCCAGGCGCGCAAGGATGGGGCGCGCAAGGACAAGGCGCCGCCGGCCGCGGGACCGCTGGCCATTCGTGCCGTCGGCCATTTGCAGGACGTGCTGGGGCTGTTCCGGCGCGAGAAATGAACCGAATGTTTTCCTTCCGGAGCGGACGAGACTAGCCGAGCATGGGCAATCTTCCCATTTCCGCCGTGGACGTCGTCGTGGCCGTGGTGCTGCTCGGCTCGGCGCTGTTCGCCTTCATGCGCGGTTTCGTGCACGAGGTGCTGGCCATCGCCGGCTGGGTCGGCGCCGCCTTCGGCACCCTCCACGGCCTCCCCTATGTGCGGCCCTGGTTCCGCGAGCACATCGGCATGGCCTGGGCCGCCGATGCCGCCGCCGCCCTGTCGCTGTTCCTGATCATCCTGCTGGCCCTGTCCTTGATGACCAAGGCGGTGTCGGAGCGGGTGCGCAATAGCGCGCTGAACAGCGTCGATTCCTCGCTCGGCTTCGTTTTTGGTATCGCCAGGGGTGCGGTTCTGCTGTGCCTCGCCTATATGGTGGTAGCATGGATGTTCCAGCCCGAGGACCCGCCGGAATGGCTGGCCGGTGCCCGAAGCAAGCCATGGCTGGAACGCGGTGCCCACCTCTTGCAGGGGCTGGCGCCCGAGGGGTTCGGCGCCGCCGAGTCCCGGGCCGGCAAGCTGTCGGACGAGGCCCGCAAGGTACTGGAGGCCGAAAAGGCCTACCGCGCCCTGACCTCGCCCCAATTGCCGGAAAGCGGATCGGCGGCCGGCGGACCGGGCACGGGCAAGGACGAGCGCAAGTCGGGCTACGACACCACCTCGCGGCGCGAGATGGATCGACTGATCCAGAGTAACCAGTAGCAATAGAGGGCCGGCATGCTGACCACGCATCCTTACGACGACGACCACCTGCGCGAAGAGTGCGGCGTGTTCGGCATCTACGGCCATGCCGAGGCGGCGGCGCACACCGCCCTGGGCCTGCACGCCCTGCAACACCGCGGCCAGGAGGCGGCCGGCATGGTCACCTTCGACGGGACGCATTTCCATAGCCATCACGGCCTCGGCCATGTCGAGGATAATTTCGGCAGCGAGTCGGTGATCCGCCGCCTCAAGGGCGGCATGGCGGTGGGCCATGTGCGCTATTCCACCACCGGCGAGCCCATGCTGCGCAACGTGCAGCCGCTGTTCGCCGAGATGGAGTTCGGCGGGCTGGCGCTGGGCCACAACGGCAACCTGACCAACGCTCAGGCGCTGCGCCGCCAGCTGGTGCGGCGCGGCTGCCTGTTCCAGTCCACCACCGACACCGAGGTGATCATCCACCTCATCGCCATCAGCCTGTACTCCACCGTCGAGGACCGCCTGATCGACGCCCTGCGTCAGGTCGAGGGCGCCTACTCGCTGGTGCTGATGACCAAGACCGCGGTGCTGGGGGTGCGCGACCCCTTGGGCATCCGGCCGCTGGTGCTGGGCAAGCTCGACCAGAGCTACATCCTGGCCTCGGAGACCTGCGCCCTCGACATCATCGGCGCCGAGCTGGTGCGCGACATCGAGCCCGGCGAGATCGTCGTGCTGACCGCCGAGGGCGTCCGCTCCATCAAGCCGTTCGCCAAGGTGCCGCGCCGCTCCTGCATCTTCGAATACATCTATTTCGCCCGCCCCGATTCGGTGATGGAGGGCACCTCGGTCTACGATGCGCGCAAGCGCATCGGCGCCGAGCTGGCACGCGAAAGCCACGTCGACGCCGACGTGGTCATTCCGGTCCCCGATTCCGGCGTGCCGGCGGCCCTGGGCTACGCCGCCGAGTCGGCGATCCCCTTCGAGCTGGGCATCATCCGCAACCACTATGTCGGCCGGACCTTCATTCAGCCCACCGACAACATTCGCCATGCCGGCGTCAAGATGAAGCACAACGCCAACCGCGCCTATATCAAGGGCAAGCGGGTGATCCTGGTGGACGATTCCATCGTGCGCGGCACCACCTCGCGCAAGATCGTCGAGATGGTGCGCCAGGCCGGCGCCACCGAGGTGCACATGCGCATCTCCAGCCCGCCCACCACCCATTCCTGCTATTTCGGCATCGACACCCCCGAGCGCGACAAGCTGCTGGCGGCCCGCTACGACCTCGATGGCATGGCCAAGCTGATCGGTGTCGACTCGCTGGCCTTCATCTCCATCGACGGCCTCTACCGGGCGGTGGGCGAGCCCGGCCGCAACGCCGATCAGCCGCAGTTCTGCGACGCCTGCTTCAGCGGCCAATACCCCATCTCCCCCACCGACTACCTGGACGGCGCCGCGGACAACAAGCAATTGTCGCTGCTGACCGAGGAGCCGGCCTGATGGCGGGGCGGCTGGAGGGCCGCGTCGCCCTGGTCACCGGCGCCTCGCGCGGCATCGGCCGGGCGGTGGTGCGACGCTTCGTCGCCGAGGGTGCCGAGGTCATCGCCGTCGCCCGCACCCATGGTGCCCTGGAAGAACTGGACGACGAGGTCCGCGCCTCGGGCGGCAAACTGGTGCTGGCACCGCAGGACCTGCGCGACTTCGACAAGCTCGACCAGATGGCGGCCGGGGTGCATCAGCGCTGGGGCCGGCTCGACATCCTGGTGGGCAATGCCGGCGCCCTGGGCGGCGGCCTGACCCCGGTCGGCCACCTCGGCCCCAAGTTCTTCGACGAGGTCATGGCCGTCAACGTCACCGCCAACTGGCGCCTGATCCGCGCCTTCGACCCCATTTTGCGGCTGTCAGACGCCGGACGGGCCATGTTCGTCACCTCGGGCGTCACCCGCAGCGTCCATCCCTACTGGGGCGCCTACGCCGCCAGCAAGGCGGCGCTGGAGGCGCTGGTCAAGACCTGGGCCGCCGAGGTGGAACGCATCACCCCGTTGCGGATCAACCTGATCGATCCCGGCGCGGTGGCGACCCGCATGCGCATGCAGGCCTTCCCCGGCGAGGATCAGGCGAAACTGGCCCAACCCGACGACGTCACCGGCGTCTTCGTCGATCTGGCGGAACCGGGGTGCACCCGGCATGGCGAGGTGGTCGGGGTGGGGTGAGCACCCCTAGGCCGGCCCCAGCTTGAAAACCTCTTGCCGCAACAAGCGGATCCAGCCGAGCGCCTCGGGAACGTCGTCGTCCAGCACCACGACCAGGTCAAAATCACTGTCTGATCGCGCGTCCCCCCCACCCGGCTGCCGAACAGAATCACCCGTTGCGGCCCGAAAAAGGGACACCACCTGCTTCAACAGCGGTTCGGGAACGGCATCACCAGCGCTCATCACGGGGACCTCGAATTCCTGCGGTAAAGCAGAATAGCGTCGTTGACAAAACCGTCCTATGAGCCACAAGGCGCCACGGCGCCTCACCCGGCCAGCACCGCCTCCAGGAACACCTGGCCATAGCGGGCCAGCTTGCGCTCGCCGATACCGTGGATGGCCTGCATGTCGGCCAGGGTCCGTGGCCGGCGGGCCGCCAGCTCGATCAAGGTGCGGTCGGCGAAGACCACATAGGCCGGCACGCCCTCGGCCTTGGCCAGTTTCTGCCGCAGGGTCTTGAGGCTGGCCAGCAGGTCGGGGTCGGCGGCCGAGTCGGCGAAGCGTTCCGTGCGCGCCTTGCGCTTGCTCACCTTGGGCACCAGCACGTCGGAGCGTAGTTCGATGCGGGCGCGGCCGCGCAGTACCTCAGAGCCGGGCTCGGTCAGCATCCACTGACCGTGATCGGTGATGTCCATGGTCACCAGCCCGGCGGCGTAGAGCTGGCGGAAGATGGAGCGCCAGGCGTTGCGGTCACGGTCGCGGCCGACCCCGAAGGTGGGCAGCGCGTCGTGGCCGTACTGACGCACCGCGTCGGTCTCGGTACCGGTCAGGATGTTGACGAGATGCTCGGTGCCGAAGCGCTGGCCGGTCCGCAGGATGGCCGACATCACCTTCTGCGCCTCGGTGGTACCGTCGAAGGCCTCGACGCCCTCGATGCACAGGTCGCAATTGCCGCAGGGCTCGGAACCGCCCTCGCCGAAATAGGACAGCAGGGTCTGGCGGCGGCAGCGCGGCGCCTCGCACAGCGACAGCAGGGCGTTGAGCCGCTGGCGCTCCACCCGCTTCTGCTCGTCGGAGGACTGGGCCTGCTCGATCTGCAACCGTCGCAGCTTGATGTCGTCGAGACCGTAGAGGGTCAGGGTGTCGGCCGGCAGCCCGTCGCGGCCGGCGCGGCCGATCTCCTGGTAATAGGCCTCGATGTTCTTGGGCAGGTCGGCGTGGCAGACGAAGCGCACGTCGGGCTTGTCGATGCCCATGCCGAAGGCCACCGTCGCCGCCATCACCATGCCGTCCTCGGCCAGGAAGGCATCCTGATTGGCGTCGCGCACCCGCTTGTCGAGGCCGGCGTGGTAGGGCAACGCGCGCAATCCCTCGCCGGCAAGCTGCTCCGCCAGGGTCTCGGTACGGGCGCGCGAGCTGCAATAGATGATGCCGCAATCGCCGCGATGCGGCTCGACGAAGCCCATCAGTTGCTTGAAGCCCCCCGCCTTGGGCCGCATGGCGAGGCGCAGGTTGGGCCGGTCGAAGCCGCCGACGAAGACCCGCGGCGGCGCGGCGAACAGGCGTTCGACGATATCGGCCCGGGTGCCGGCATCGGCGGTGGCGGTGAAGGCGATGGTCTGCACCCCCAGCGCCTGGCGGACCTCGCCCAGCGCCAGATATTCCGGGCGGAAATCGTGGCCCCATTGCGACACGCAGTGGGCCTCGTCGATGGCCAGGGTGGCGACGCCGCAGCGGCTCAACAGGTCGATGGTGTCGGAGCGGACCAGCCGCTCCGGGGCGGCATAAAGCAGCTTGAGGCGGCCGTCGTTGAGCGCGTTGAACACACGGCTGGTCTCGTCGGCGTCATTGCTGGAATTGAGGCTGCCCGCCTCGATGCCCAGGGCGCGCAACTGCGCTACTTGGTCACGCATCAGGGCGATCAGCGGCGAGGCCACCACGGTAAAGCCGCCCCGCATCAGCGCCGGCAGCTGATAGCACAGCGACTTGCCGCTGCCGGTGGGCATCACCGCCAGCACGTCCTCGCCGGCCACCACCGAATTGACGATGGCCTCCTGACCGGGGCGGAAGGCGCCGAAGCCGAACACCCGGTTCAACAAGTCGCGGGCAACACCCATCACCGCGGCCGGCCTCCCGCTGCTTCCCGCCGCGACCGTCGCGCCAGGGTGGCGGCAGGATAGCGACTGAGCCGCTGCGGTCCAGCTTTAGTGATGCGATCAATGACCGTGGCTGGAGATTTCCATCTCGGCGATCAGCCAGTGTTCCATGTCCTGCCCCTGCGGACGCCCCCCGCTGTCCCACAGGAAACAGGCCCGCTCGCGAATGGACGCAAGGTCGCTGCCATAGACCAGTTCGGCCGAGATTCGGCGGTTGAGGTCGATCAGGGCACTGACCCGCTGGTCGTCTATGCGCCCTGCGCTAGGGCTGCTCTCAATGGCGAAATCAGCGACGCCACGCTCCGGGACCGGCCAGGCGTAATGTTCGGCGAGATCGCGCACGGCTTGCCATACGCGCCGATTGGTCTCCAGCGCCGACACGAACTGCTGGGCATTGTCTGCGGTGTCGAGCCCATTGGCCGCCTCCGCCAGGGCCAGCGCGCTGCTCTGAAAAAGGGTCAACCCTGCCGATTGCGGTTTAGCCATCGCCTCGCCTCCTCGAACCCAGACGAAATGTTAGGGACCGGCGATGGCCGATGCAAGGCCGGCTTCACGCCATATCCTCACGGGGTGCCACCCGCCCCTTCCTCGTCCCGAGGATGGCGCGCTGCCCTACCCTTCACTGATCCATGTCAAAGCCGGGCCATGATCACCTCTGCTAGATTTGATTCTTATCAAGTTGCATGAGGGGGGAAACATGGTTCTCGACAATGAAGCCGTCATCGCTCTGGGCTTCCTGGTGAGCATTCTGGTGGTTACCGCCGGGCTGGGCGCTTGGCTGCTGACGCGCAAGCACTGATCAATCGACGCGATCGTGTCCCCCGGTGCCAACGCCGGGGGCACATGCCTTCTTCAGCTCGGTCAGCACGAACAGACGGATGGCCGAGGATAGGTTGCCCTGACGCCCGGCGTCGATGTCCGCCACCAACTGATTGAGCGACATCCCACGGGCCTCTCCGATCCGACGGAGCTCCTCCCAGAACGCCTCCTCAAGCGATACGCTGGTGGCGTGACCGGCAATTATCACTGAACGCTTGTTCATGCTCTCCTCCCCCTCGGCAAGAGTGGTGGGGAACCGCACCCGGCCGCAAGCGTTGACTCCACCGAACCCAAACGTGTGGAGGGATGCATGAACTGGGAACAGATCAAGGGAAATTTCACCGAATACAAGGGCAAGATCAAGGAGCAGTGGGGGGAACTGACCGACGACGACCTCGACCGCCTCGCTGGGCAACGGGACCAACTGGTGGGCAAGATTCAGCAGCGCTACGGCTGCACCAAGGAAGAGGCTGAAGCGCAGGTGGAAACCTGGGCGGAACGGATTCATTAGCGGACATCCCCCCTCTCGCGGGAGAGGGGGGAGTCACACCATCGCTTCCGGCCGGACCCAGGCGTCGTATTGCTCACCGGTGACATGGCCCGAGGCCAGCGCCGCCTCTTTGAGCGTCGTACCCGTAGCGTGCGCCGTCTTGGTGATGGCGGCGGCCTTGTCGTAGCCGATATGGGGCGCCAGCGCCGTCACCAGCATCAGGGAACGGTCGCGCAACTCGGCGATGCGGCGCTCGTCCGCCCCCAGGCCGTCGATGCAGCGCAGGGCGAAGCTGCGGGCGGCGTCCCCCAGCAGGCGCATGGACTCCAGCACGTTGCGGATGATCACCGGCTTGAAGACGTTGAGCTGGAGGTGGCCCTGCGCCCCCGCGACGGTGACGGCGAGGTGGTTGCCCATCACCTGGGCACAGACCATGGCCAGGGCTTCGGACTGGGTGGGATTGACCTTGCCCGGCATGATGGACGAGCCGGGCTCGTTGGCCGGCAGCAGCAGTTCCCCCAGCCCCGAGCGCGGCCCCGAGCCCAGCAGGCGCACGTCGTTGGCCACTTTGGTGAGCGCCACGGCACAAGTGTTGAGATCGCCCGCCAGCGCCACCAGGGCGTCGTGGGCGGCCAGGGCGGCGAATTTGTCGGCCGCCGGGCGAAAGGCGATGCCGGTCAGCGTCGACAGCTCGGCGGCGAAGGCGACGTCGAACCCCTTGGGGGCATTGAGCCCGGTCCCCACCGCGGTGCCACCCTGGGCCAACGCATACAACTCGGGCAGGCGGGCACGGATGCGGGCGGCCGAGGCGGCGACCTGCGACGCCCAGGCGCCCATCTCCTGCCCGAGGGTGAGAGGTGTCGCATCCTGCAGATGGGTGCGGCCGATCTTGACGATGGCGGCGAAAGCGGCAGCCTTGGCGGCCAGTGATCGATGCAGTTGGTCCAGCGCCGGCAGCAGGCGGCCCTCGGCCTCCATCACCGCCGCGATGTGCATGGCGGTGGGGAAGCTGTCGTTGGAGGACTGGCCGCGGTTGACGTGATCGTTGGGATGCACCGGCGCCTTGGCCCCCAGCGGCGCCCCCAGGCTCTGGTTGGCACGGTTGGCGATAACCTCGTTGGCGTTCATGTTGGTCTGGGTGCCCGAACCGGTCTGCCACACCACCAGCGGAAAATGCTCGGCCAGGCCGCCCGCGGCCACCTCGGCGGCGGCGGCGGCGATGGCCTCGGCCAGCCGGGGCTCCAACTCGCCCAGCGCCTGGTTGGCCAGGGCGGCGGCCTGCTTCTGCACCCCAATGGCACGGATCAGGGCATCGGGCATACGCTGATCGCCGATGGGGAAGTTCTCCAGGCTGCGCTGGGTCTGGGCGCCCCACAGCCGATCGGCCGGCACCGCCATGGCGCCCATGGTGTCGGTCTCGATACGGATATGCTCGTCGGTCATTGCCGCCTGCCTTTCGAGATCTTTGCCTATGGAAAACACCGGGTTATGGTGGCCTCCCGCAATCAGGTCCGGAGTTCCGTTCATGCGCATCCCCGTCGTCATCGCCGCGGCGCTGGCCTGTGGCGTAGCCTTCCAGGCCGAGGCCGCCGACAAGAAGACTCCGCCAGCCTGCTCCGCCGTGTCCTTCCGCCCGTTGGCCGGGGCCATGAACGATGGCCAAGCCACCGCCGGCCATTACAAGTCGCGCTTCGGCTCCATCGACCTGATCGGCGACGTCAAGGCCGGACAAGCCGCCTATGCTGTCCGCATCAACAACCAGCCGCTCAAGCCGCTGTCGGGCGATATCCCGAAAGGCAGCTATTCCTGCCTGAATTCCAAGCACATCAAGACGCCACCGCAGCCGGTTGCCGGGACCTGCACCGGCAGCCGCTTCCGCGTCGCCGTCGACAGCTCGGCCAAGCAGAAGCTGGTGATGCTGTTCGCCCTGCAAGGCGACGACTGGAAGCTGTGCGAGGCCGGCACGCCCTAATCCCAAAGTGACCCCTTCCCCGGCGCTACCGGGAAAGGGGTCCCCGCCGCTCGATTTCACCGAGCACCTGTTCCCGCGCCAGCTCGAACATCCGGTCCTTCTGGGCACGGATGGTGGCCTCGTCGATGGCGATGCCCATGGCGGCGAAGTCCCGTGCCACCTTATGGCTGGGATCGTGGTCGGATTCGCTGAACTCGGCGTCGACCACCGTCAGGGCATAGCCCTTGGCGGCATCACCGGCCAGGCCCATCTGCTCGGCGGCCCACAGGCCCAGCAGCTTGTCGCGCCTGATGTTGACCTTGAATGCGGTTTCCTGATCCAGACGGTACTTGGCCTCGAAGGCCTTCTCGCGCTCGTCGAATGTTGTCATGGCAATTGAATTCCCGTTGTCCCACTTTGATTGAAGTGGTTGTCTTTGTACCCCGGCACCTTTGCGGCTAAGGAGGTTATAACGGCGCAAAGGCCGAGGTTGAACGGGAAAAATCGCTTCATGTGCACCCTGATTCTGCTGCGTTGTCCGGGCGAAGCCTGGCCGCTGATCGTGGCGGCCAATCGCGACGAGATGGCCGCGCGGCCATGGCAGCCACCGGCGCGGCACTGGCCCGATCGCCCCGATGTGGTGGGCGGACTGGATGAGCTCGCCGGCGGTAGTTGGATGGGGCTCAACGACCACGGCATGATGGCGGCCATTCTCAACCGGGCCGGCACCCTGGGTCCGACCGCTGGCAAACGATCGCGCGGCGAACTGGTGCTGGAAGCGCTCGACCATGCCGATGCCGCCGACGCCGCCGAGGCGTTGCTACATCTCGACGCACGGGCCTACCGGCCGTTCAATCTGGTGGTGGCGGACAACCGCGACGCCTTTTGGCTGAAAGCCGACGGCAGCCGCATGGAGCGACACGTCATTCCCAGCGGGCTGCATATGCTGACGGCGCTCGATCTCGACGACGGGGCCAGCCCCCGCATCCGTGCCTACCTGCCCCGCTTCCGCGCCCTGCCCGCTCCCGACCCGGCTTCCGGCGATTGGGGGGAATGGCCCGCCCTGCTGGCCGACCCGGGCGGCGGCGCCGACGGCGAAGAAATGCCCGCCATGTGCTTCCTGCGGCCCGACGGCTTCGGCACGGTGTCGAGTTCGCTGATCGCTGTGGCCTCGGCGGAGACGCCGGAGGTCCGGCCGGCATGGCGGTTCGCCCCTCGCCCGCCGGCCGGCCCCTACACCAACGTCGTGGCGGGCGGCGCCTGACCGCCAGGGGGGGCACTAGAGGGTGGGGCGAACGTTGTCTCCCCCCCATATCCCTGCTATATCAAACCTTGACTGATCGCCGGGGGGCGGTTCGCATTGCACGCCCCATTCCGCGCAACGTCAGTTGCGCCTTCATACCTCGGGTGAATCCCATGGCCAGACGCAGACAAATTTACGAAGGCAAGGCCAAGGTTCTGTTCGAAGGCCCCGAACCCGGCACGTTGGTCCAGTATTTCAAGGACGACGCCACCGCCTTCAACAACAAGAAGCGCGGCACCATCACCGGCAAGGGGGTGCTGAACAACCGCATCTCCGAGTATCTGATGCTGAAGCTGGGCGAGATCGGCGTCCCCACCCATTTCGTCCGCCGCCTCAACATGCGCGAACAGCTGGTGCGCGAGGTCGAGATCATTCCGCTGGAAGTGGTGATGCGCAATGTCGCCGCCGGCTCGCTGGCGCAGCGCTTCGGCCTGTCCGAGGGCACGCCGCTGCCGCGCTCCATCGTCGAGTACTACTTCAAGTCCGACGCCCTCAACGACCCCATGGTCTCGGAAGAGCACATCACCGCCTTCGGCTGGGCCACCACCCAGGACCTCGACGAGATCATGTCGTTGAGCCTGCGCATTAACGATTTCCTGTCGGGCCTGTTCCTCGGCATCGGCATCCGTCTGGTGGACTTCAAGATCGAGTTCGGCCGCCTCTACAACAACGAGGACATGCAGATCGTGCTGGCCGACGAGATCAGCCCCGATTCCTGTCGGCTGTGGGACCTGAAGACCAACGAGAAGATGGACAAGGACCGCTTCCGCCGCGACCTCGGCGGTGTCGAGGAGGCCTACCAGGAGGTGGCCCGCCGCCTCGGAATCCTGCCCGAAGGAGGTCCCCGCGACCTCAAGGGCCCGGCAACCATGCAGTAAACGAAAGAGATGAAACAGTGAAAGCCAAAGTCCACATCACCTTGAAGAATGGCGTGCTCGACCCCCAGGGCAAGGCGGTTCAGCACGCGCTGGGTTCGCTGGGGTTCGACGGCGTGCAGGACGTGCGCCAGGGCAAGTACATCGAGCTCGACATCGCCGAGACCGACCGCACCAAGGCCAAGGCCACGGTCGAGCAGATGTGCCGCAATCTGCTGGCCAACACGGTGATCGAGAACTACTCGGTCGAATTGGTCGAGTAGCGGCAGCCAGTGGCGAGCCACCCTACGAGACAGCCGCG
>CAJANL010000291.1 GCA_903941105.1 uncultured Rhodospirillaceae bacterium | reverse complement strand
GGTGGTTGATGCGCTTCCAGGCGATGTCGGTGACATGCAGCAGGCCATCGACGCCGCCCAGGTCGACGAACGCACCGTAGTCGGTGATGTTCTTGACGACGCCTTCGAGGATCTGGCCTTCCTTGAGGTTCTCGATCAGCTCGCTGCGCTGCTCGGCGCGGGTCTCTTCGAGAACGGCACGGCGCGACACCACGATGTTGCCGCGCGAGCGGTCCATCTTGAGGATCTGGAACGGCTGCGGGGTGCCCAGCAGGGGGGTGATGTCGCGGACGGGGCGGATGTCAACCTGGCTGCCCGGCAGGAACGCCACGGCGCCCGACAGGTCGACGGTGAAGCCGCCCTTGACGCGGCCGAAGATGATGCCGTTGACGCGCTGCTGGTCCTGGAAGGACTTCTCGAGCAGGGTCCAGGCCTCTTCGCGCTTGGCCTTCTCACGGCTGAGCATGACCTCGCCGTTGCGATCCTCGTAGCGCTCCACGAACACTTCGACCTGGTCGCCGGCCTTGATCTCGGCGGCGCGGCCGGCAGTGGCGAATTCCTTGAGGGGAACGCGGCCCTCGGACTTGAGGCCGACGTCGATGACGGCGAAGTCGCCATCGATCTCGACGATGGTCCCCTTGATGACGGAGCCTTCGAACGATCCACCGACGCCGATGGACTCGTCCAGCAGCGCCGAGAAGTCCTCGGCAGCCTGGGTAGCGGTATGAGTCATGTACAATCTTCCTTTCGATCTTCGGTTTATCCGGCCTGCCGGTTGGTTCCGGCGGTCTTGGACGGTTGCAAAACACATGTGGGCGAGCCCCGTTCGGAACCCGCCTTAGTCCTCCAGTCGTGCTCTGGTTTGGCGGCGGCGTTCAGCCGGCCGGTATCCGAACGCGAATGAACCCGAGCGCCGCGGCGTAGGCCTGATCGGCGTCGAGCTCGGTCGTGTCCAGCACGATGGCGTCATCGGCGGGCACCAGGGGGGCAACGGCGCGTTTGCTGTCGCGTTCGTCGCGCTCCCGCATGTCCGCGAGGACGGTCTCCTGTATAGCCCCGAGGCCCTTGGCAAGCAACTCATTCAGCCGGCGCTCAGCCCTTTTTTCCAGCGAGGCCGTCACGAACAGCTTCACCTCGGCCCGGGGGCAGACCACGGTGCCGATGTCGCGGCCGTCGAGCACGGCCCCCCGCCCCCCCGGCGGCCGGCTGGCGAATTTGCGCTGGAAGTCGAGCAGGGCGGCCCGCACCGGCGGAATGACCGCCACCTTCGAGGCCTGTTGCGCCGCCTCGTCGCCCCGCAGGTCCTCGGCATCGAGATCGGACGGCGTCAGCGTGTTGGCGGCGGTCGCGGGATCGGCGCCGGTGCGCAACGCCTTCATGCCGACGGCGCGATAGATCAGGCCGGTGTCGAGGTAATCGAAGCCCAGCTCGGCGGCCAGACGCCGCGCCAGGGTCCCCTTGCCGGCCGCCGCCGGCCCGTCGATGGCGATGATGGTCATTGTGTCACTTCCCTATGGCCGGCTGCGCAATTCCCGCCCCCAGCCCGTTCATCAGCACCGCGAAGCCGGGGAAGCTGGTGTCGATGGCCTCGGCGTCGTCCACCGCCACCGGCTCGGCCGCGGCCATGCCCAGCACCAGGAATGACATGGCGATGCGGTGGTCGAGCTCGACCGCAATGGTGGCGCCGCCCTGGGGCGGCCGGCCGGTGCCATGGACGGTGAGGCTGTCCGGGGTCTCCTCGACCCGTACGCCGCAGGCGGCCAGCCCGCGCGCCATGGCGGCCAGGCGATCGCTTTCCTTGACCCGCAGCTCGGCCAGCCCGGTCATGCGGGTGGCGCCACGGGCGAAGGCCGCCGCCACCGCCAGGATGGGATACTCGTCGATCATCGAGGGGGCACGCTCGGCCGGCACGTCGACGCCGGTCAGCTCCGAGGCGCGCACCACCAGATCGGCCACCGGCTCGCCGCCTTCCTCGCGCCGGTTCTCGAAGCGGATGTCGGCGCCCATCTCCAGCAGGGTCTGGTAAAGCCCGGCCCGCAGCGGGTTGATGCCGACGCCGGCCAGCCGCACCTCGGAGCCGGGGACCAGCAACGCCGCCACCGCCGGGAAGGCGGCCGAGGACGGATCGGCAGGAACGGTGACGGTGCGGCCGGTCAGCTCGGGGAAGCCGGTGACCGAGATGGCGCGACGCCCGTCGCCCAGGTCCTCGACCCGCACGCTGGCGCCGAAATTGCGCAGCATCAGCTCGGTGTGGTCGCGCGTTGCCTCGCGTTCGATCACCGTGGTCTCGCCGGGGGTGTTGAGCCCCGCCAGCAGCACCGCCGACTTGACCTGCGCCGAAGCCACCGGCAGCTCGTAGGTGATGGGTAGTGGCCGCGGGGTGCCCACCAGGGCGGCCGGCAGACGACCGCCGTCGCGGCCGAAGAACTGGGCGCCCATGCGGCCGAGGGGCTCCGAGATCCGCTTCATCGGCCGCGAGCGCAAGCTGGCGTCGCCGGTGAAGATCGACGTGAAGGGATGCGTCGTCACCAGCCCCATCAGCAGGCGCGCGCCGGTGCCGGAGTTGCCCATGTCGAGCACGTCGGCCGGCTCCTGCAGTCCGCCGACGCCGCGCCCCCACAGCCGCCAGCGCCCGTCCGGCAGGCGCTCGACCTCGGCGCCGAGGGCCCGCATGGCGGCGGCGGTGCGCAAGACGTCGTCGCCTTCCAGCAAGCCGTCGACGACGCTTTCACCGACCGCCAGGGCGCCGAACATCAGCGCCCGGTGCGAAACCGACTTGTCGCCGGGAACCCTCGCGCTCCCCGTCAAAGCCCTTGCGGCGTGCGACACCAACGGCTTAGCCATGATCACTCCCGTATCGAATACCCGGCGGCACATCTACCACACCCGCCCCGCCCGGCCTAGGCCGCCGTTCCTGTCCAGGCCCCGAAAGCTTTTTCGTTTTGACAGGCGGGAGGGAACGTGGCAAATGCCGCTACAGGGGACGATGTGCCCCAAAGAAACGAGGAGAATTCGATTGGCCAAGCCGGAATGGGGGCAGAAGCGGACATGCCAGAGTTGCGGCTGTCGCTTCTACGATCTCACGCGCACGCCCGTGACCTGCCCGAAGTGCGGCGCCAACGTGGAGACCGAACTGCCGTTCAAGGTTCGCCGCGGTAGTTCCTCGGTATCGGCCGAGCCCAAGGCGGTGGCGCCTGTGGTGGTCAGCGTGGTGGCGGCCGAGGTTGACGACCTGGCAGTGGTCGAGGATGACGACGAGGCCGCCGAAGGTGATGAGGACGGTTCCGACGACGACGAGAGCGGCCTGATCGAGGACGCCTCCGACCTCGGCGAGGACGACGACGACATGGCCGAGGTCATGGAGCACATGGACGAAGAAATCGAGGACGAGGTCTAGGAACCCTTTTCGGGGCGGCAGGGGGCGGCATTTTTCCCTTGCATCCCCCAGAGGAGTTTCATATGTTCCGCCTCCACACGGCGGCTCCCCATAGCCGCCGCGACAAGTTTAAGGGGCCATAGCTCAGTTGGGAGAGCGCTTGAATGGCATTCAAGAGGTCGTCGGTTCGATTCCGTCTGGCTCCACCAAATAAAGCAAGGGCTTAGCTGGCAACGGCTAAGCCCTTTTGCTTTGCAGAAATGCTCGGGGGCACAAACGGGGGCACAAATCCCCGCCGGGGCACATAGCGCAACATCGGTGATCTTCTCGACACCCGCGCAGTAACGGCGCTACGCTCTTTCGGCCTACCGGTGCGGCTTTTCCACCGAGGCATCGCGATGCCTCCCGAGAGGGAGAAATCCGATGGCTCAGTACGACAAGCGGCTCGTGAACAAGAAGGAGCTGAAGACCGTCTGTGGCATTCCGTATACGCCTCAGCACATCGCACGCCTCGAAGCGGCCGGTAAATTCCCTAAGCGGGTACAGCTTGGCCCTAATCGTGTCGCGTGGCTGCTGTCTGAGGTTGATGCGTGGGTGAGCGAGCGTATCAACTTTCGTGATGCGTCCGTTAACACTGGCACAACTTCCTTCTGAGGGGCGGGGGGCGTTCGAGGTGCACACTCGGGCGTCCCCTTTTATCTTTCCTATACTATCCGATCCGGCCTTGCCTCGTGCCGATACGTTTCCCGGCGGCGGCAATCTCGATCCAGGCGCCGAAGGCGTTCAGCAATTCCCGCTGGCCGTTGACGAAGGCGTGTTCCTCGGGTGTCTTTGCCGCGCGTCTGTCCGCCGCATTCACCTCGTAGGCTTGGCCGAGCCGAAGCAGAAGGTAAGCGATGGCTGGTGGGGTGGTCATGGTGAGAATGGTTAAGGAAATTTGTTGCTAGAACAGGGCGGCATGCCGTGTGTCCCCGATCTTCCGCCACCCGCTGCGGAAGTCCTTCATGAAGTCCGGCAACGTCTGGAAAAAGAAGAACGGGAAGAATGCGGCCCCGAAGTCCGCCCGCTGCGACAGGTGCCGTTGCGTCAACGCCAGCGCCTTTTCATCCTCGAACACGGAGAGGATGCGCGGCGAGTGCGGATAGTCGAACTGTCGTTCTATGGCGCGCTCCCCGATGGCGTAGCGGTACTCCGCCAGTTTGTCGGCCATGCGCTTGGTGCGCCACTGGTTGTACATTTCCAGCACGAACAGACGCGGGTTGCCCTCCGGGTCGGTGAGGTGGAAGACGCAATCCGGGATAATGCCGGTGCCATCGGCCAAGTCGATCTTGGTCAACGAGCGGCGGCGGGCCTTGGTCTTGCTGCGGTTGGCGCCGCTCACCTCGAAATAGGAGGCGAGATAATCGACGCTGTGCCCGTTCTCCGCCGCCCATGTCCGCACCGCAATTTCGCAATCGATGGTGTGGAGGCGATGCAGGAAGCCATGCCGCACCAGCACCACGCCGCGCGGATACGGCACCTCGGCCGGCTCCACCGCCAGCGCCCCGGCCAACACCCTTGCCCCGTGTTCGGTGAGGTAGCTGGCCGTGGGGATGCGCCCGACACCCGGCATAGCGCCGTGGTCGATCTTGCCCACCCACGGTCGCTTGCCGGCCGCCAACTCGCGCAGCACCGGGTAGAGGTGCGACGAATTGGAGGTGACCTTGAGCCGTACCATTTGCTCGGCCGTGAGGTAGCGATAGACCCTCAGCGCGTCGAGGATACGGAATTCGGTATCGGTAAGCGTGGTGACAGTCATACGAAATCGACTTTGCCGGGCTTGGGCGGGGCCGAGCGGGGCGGCGTGGTGTCGGGTGAAATCTCCATGCCCTGCGCCTGGGGACGCCCCGCAGTGGCCTCCGTATTGGCTTCAGGGGGCTGTTCCTCGTTGGCGCGGTAGTAGTCCCGAAGCTGCCGGGCTTTGGTGGCCTCCCATGCCTCGTTGCTGATTGCGGCCCGGATGTGCGGGGCACGGAGCTTGAAGGCGGGAGCATTACCCGACACCTTGACGAAGAATTGCCCGACACCGAGCCGTTGCAGCGCGTCGAGGCCAACGCCAAGGCGCTCATCCATCGGCTTCAACGTCTTCACGTCGTTCATGCCGCACACCTTGACGGCGGTGTTGCTGATGACGGAGGCCATGAGGTCCGGTTGCATGTCCTGCCCGAAATGCTGTTGGGCGAGGGTGAGGTGCAGGCCGAACTTGCGCGCCTCGGTCAGGATCGTGCGGACGGTGGGGGACAGGAAGTTTTGGCACTCATCGATGAACGCATGAATGGGCACGCGCTCGGCCACCGGGATTTCGTCACGGCGAATGGCGATGCCTTGCAGCATGGCGAGGATGAACACCCCGAACAGCGGCGTTGTCTCCCCGCCGGCCGTTCCCTTGGGCAAGCCAAAGATGATGATCTTGCCGGCGTTCACCGCCTCTTCCAGATTGACCGTCGAAGGCCCCACCAGCAGGCGGTAAAGCACCGGGGAATTCAGCAGGCTTTGAATGCGGGTATAGAGCGCGGCCTTGGTACTCTCAAATTGCTTTTCGTAGAACCGTTCCCGGAAGAAATCGCGGTGCGGCGCCAGCGGCGAACCGCAGCCGAGGTCGAACAGGTCGCGGTTCCGCTTGTCGTCCATGAAGGTTTGCAGGTCGCGGATGGTCGAGCCCGGCCGCCGCAGTAGTGTCGAGATGCAGGGGGTGAGAAGCGCCCCCATGTTGCCCGACAACCCGGCATGCCCCGCTTGGCGCATGAGTTCATTGAAGACGGCGGCAAGCTGCTCGGCCATGACATGCACGGCGCCTTCCGACGTGTCGGCAAGCTCGAACGGGTTGAGTGTCGCCGTCATGCCGGCGGCGAGCCCCGGCCGGATGTAGATCAACCGGCCCGACGTGGCCACCTCGGGCAACCGTGCCACCTGTTCGGCAAGGTCGCCGTGCGGATCGATCAGCACCAGGCTGACGGGGGCATGGTTGCGGAGGTAGGCATTGATAAGAACCTTGAGGAATTCGCTCTTGCCGCTCCCCGATTGCCCCGTGATGTAGGTGTGCCGCTGCCGCGCGTCCTCGGGGATCAGGACGGGGAGCCGACGATAAAAAAATTCACGTAGGGGTGAAGCCACCTCCGCAAGATATGCCACATAGCCCGGCCAATCAGACGTAAAGCGCTCAGGATCAAATATTCTGGCGAGGTGAGCTTCCTGCGGCTTCGGCGCATTGTGTTCGGCATAAAAATAGGTGTTATCGCGGTGCGAGCGGTCGAAGTCCCTTTTACGGCCGGTGTTTTCTATCTTCTGAAGCCGTTCGCGGATGGAGACGACACGACGCACGGTGTCGGCGTATTCGCCATAGGTGAGAACGTTTGCGTCTTCGATCAGCGCCCGTGCGGGGGCGGGGAGGATATGGGCGCTGTCGAGGACGTGGCGCACCTTGGTCAGCCGGCGGGCGACAATGGCCCGGCAGGCGTCGGGGTTGTCGCCGATCTCGGTTTCCCCGATGTGGTGAAAGCTTGTCGGGTTGGTGTCGGAGGGATGGGGCAACCCCAGCACCCGCAGGGCTTCCCGTTCGTAGTCCACAGCCGTCATGGCACCCCCTGTGGCATCCCGTTCAGCAGGTGTATATCTTACAACATAAAACCGTGTTGTATACCAGAGCGTTATCCTGTGAATTTAATTACAAAACGCTCCATTCTATTCCGCTTTACAGTTTGCTCCTCCTCACTCGTTGCCCTCGCTCGTCGTCCCAAACTGCAAACCGTCATAGCCTGTCCCGTTGCCGCCCAAAACCCCGGCACCCGCCCAGGCCTCTCCCCCTTTAACGCCCCCCTCTCGCGCCGAACCTCGAAAAAGGGTGGTGGGGGAGGAGGTCAGACGGCCAGCCAGGACCGCCACCAGCGGGGCGCCGCTTTGCGCGGGCGGCGGGCTTTCTTGGGGACGGCCGCGACTTGGGTTGCGACTTGGATTGTGGCGACCTTCGATGCTCCCGCGATGGCGCGGGCCGTGGGGGTGTCCTGTGCGGCGAGCAAATTGCCCTGGGTCCGTTCGAGGGTCTGCCGCCAGTTCTCGCGCTCGTGGGCGCGGTCGGCCCGCTCATGGTCGAGGGTGGTTTGCAGGCTGGCGATGATCGTATCCCGTGCCGCCACCTTCGCCCGCAGTTCCACCACCTCGGCCGCTTCATGGAAATTTCCATGACGTTCACCCCCGGCTTCACCCTGCGACGGTGAAGCCTTGGCGGCAGGGTGCAGCGCCCCGAACACCGCCGCCAATGCGGCAACGGCGATCATCTTGCGCCGTCCATCCATCCGCACCGCCTTGCGCGGAATTTCGCGGGAAGCCAGCTTGCTTTGCACGGTGCGACGTGTGACGCCAGCGAGGCGCGCGGCCGTCTCAAGATCAACGAAGGCCGGGGTGTTCGAGGTGGTGGGTTTCATGGAAGAAAGGGTGAAGCGTCACGGAAAGTTTCACCCACCTTCATGGAAACGCGCAAGGGCGCGGCTTTCAGCCCATATCCTGGTGTAGCGCCTTGGCGAGAGCGAGCACGGCTTCGCGGTCGGCCTCGATCCGGGCCAATTCCAGTTCCCGCCGCTCGGCCGCTTCGCGTTCCTTCTCCTCCTGGTCACGAAGGTCGCGCAAACGGTATTGCTCCTGCTGTTCGAGCCGCTGCGCCTGATCGGTGAAGCGCTGCTGCTGTTCCTGCATCCGCTGTTCGAGACCGGCAAGGAAGGCGTCCTTCCGTTCCAAGGCCTCCGCCCGTGGCAGGGTGACGCCATGCTCTACAAAGACGAGGTGCTCTGTGGCCTTGCGGCGCTTCATGTCGGCGATGGCCTGGAAGGTGCGCGCTTCCAGGGTCGCCGCAACATCGTGAGGGCCTGGGGCAGCCTCACGGCCTTTCAGCTTGGCGGCCAATCGGCGGATGAGGCGCAATAGGATCGCCATCGTCTACCTGGATTTCTTGTACATCTTGAACAGCTTCCATGCGATCCAAAGCGGAAGCGCCACCGGCCAGAAGAGAACGATCACCACCCACTTGGCAATGGTCAGTCCATCAAGCGTCTTCTTCGCCAGCCCCGTATTGCGAATGCGCTCCGCTTCAGTCGTCGCCTTGGCAATCGTCTTGGCGTGAACCGAGTCAATCTGCGCCTGTAATATGATCTGCTGCGCCTCTTCGTCGGCGCGTTCCTTGGCAAGGCGGAGGATTTCCTGTTCGTCGCTCATGACATCACCCCAGGATCGCGGCCATGACGGCGAGGAAGACAACGCTCAACAAGAAAGCTCCCATGTGCTTCTTGGCCGGCCAATCCTGTATTTGGAGGTGTGCGCCCTTTTTTCTTCCCACCGAAAAAGCCAGGCCCCAAAAAACCATGTTCCACAGCTTGAAGGGCGCCAACAGAATGCGCCCGACAAGGCCAAAATGTCCTCCGCTGGCAATGTAGTTTTGCTGTGCCGCGGCCTTTTCCATTTCCTTGGCGTGAATGGCATCGATTTTTGCCTGAAGAACTTTTTGCTTCGCCTCGGCCTGCGCCTGTTCCTTGGCAATCCGGAGCACTTCCTTTTCACTGAGCGTCATTTCTCCCCCAACTCTCCCATTTTTGACCGAAAACGGCAGACTGGGCTAATCTTGCACCCGCCAACCCCCGCGAAATGCCCCATGCCACCCCACCGGCCCGCACACTGAAAACGGCACAGTTGCCGAAACCGCCGCGCCGTCTCCCCAATGCGGTGCGCCGACCGCGCGAACATCTTACCGAGGTGGAAGTCAAACGGCTAGTCACTGCCGCCGGCTCCGCCGGTCGTTACCCGTGGCGGGATGCGGCGCTGGTCACTGTCATGTTCCGCCATGCGCTGCGGGTGGGCGAGGCGGTGGCGCTGCGCTGGGACATGGTGGACTTGTCGGCCGCCTTGCTGCATGTGCGACGGGCGAAGAACGGCACCCCCAGCACCCACCCCATGCACGGCCCAACGTTGCGGTTGCTGCGGGCCTGGAAGCGGCGGCAGGAAGACCGTTACGCGGCACCGGCCTACGTCTTCACCAGCGAGCGGGGCGCGCCGTTGACGGCGGCGGCGGTGCGACGGATCGTCGCCCGTGCCGGCGTTGAAGCGGGGTTCGCCATGCCGCTGCACCCGCACATGCTGCGCCATTCCTGCGGCTTCGCCCTCGCCAGCAAGGGCGTTGATACGCGGGCAATCCAACTCTACATGGGTCACCGGAACATTCAGAACACCGTGCTTTACACGGCACTGTCACCGGATCGTTTCAAGGAGTTCTGGAAAGATTGACGGGGCAAAACGTGAAGTAATTCACCTGCCGTAACTTGATCCCGTTGACGTATCGCCGTAGCATGTCAAAAAACAAATATGCTCCGCACGGAAGAACAGATCGTCGCCTATCGCCGTCATATTCTCCGTGAGGCGGTTCGCAATGGTGTTGCCGCCACGGCCAGGGCTTACGGCTTTTCGCGGGCAACCCTTTATCTGTGGCGCGATGCCCTCATTCCCCGCAAGCGTGGGCCGCATGGCACGGTGCGATGGCGCACCGATGTTGAGCGGGAGGAGGCCGTCATCATGATGCGTGAGGCCACCAATTACGGCCCGAAGCGGATCAAGCGGGAATTGGCCTTGGTCGGCGTCCATGTCGGCGAACACGCCATACGCGGCATTCTCGAACGCAAGGGGCTGATCGAACGGGGGTTGAAGAAGGACGGCGACAAGCGGCGGTTCTATGCGCCCTATCCCGGCTACCAAGTGCAGATTGACACCAAGGCCGTCCCGGACGAGGGAATAGACCATCGGTCGGCGTGGCGACACCAATATACCGCGATCGACGCCACGACGCGGCTACGCTTTCTCTGGCTCTATCCCGACATATCGAAATGGAATGCGGTTGAGTTTTTGAAGAAAGCCCTGACATTTTTTGAGGAGCTTGGCATCTCCGTTGAGAGTGTGCGAACCGATAATCACTCTATATTCACCAACGAACGTTACCGAGAGAGCCGGAACATCTGGCATGTCCACCCCTTCACTCGCCTGTGCCGGAGACGCGGAATTACCCATTGGCTGAGCCAATTCGGTACGCCCCGTCATAATTGCTTCGTCGAACGTAGCCACCGCGTTGACGACGAGGAGTTCTACCGCCACTTGGAACTCCACCGCATGACTGACGAGACGTTGCTGGCCGAGCTACGGCAATGGCAGCACAGGTACAATTGTTTGCGTCTGCATTCCGGGTGTGGGTATGTGCCGCCGCTGCGGCATTATCTCAATCTGCGGGAAAAGTAGAAACCGTGCGGATTGAGAGGCATCGCATGTGCCATTAAGTGTCTAAGAAAATACGGCGCAATACATTCCTAAGATTATACCGGATTCTAGTGAAATTTTGAAGTCATTTTATTCTCCACCAGGACCTCCTCCTCCCGCACCTCCCGCGGCTCCGCCAGCTGCATCTCCGCTAGCAGCACCGGAAGGTCCGACCGACTGGGTAATGCCGCCCATGAGCAGGCTCAAGGGATCGTCCTCGCGATGGCGGCGGACGAGGCTCTTGTCCCCGCCGCCGAAGTAGATGCGGACCCCAGCCAATGCATGTTCGTAGTTCCGTTCGCCGAAGCCGGCGTCCCCGAACAGGGCGAGGCCCGGCACGGCATCGAGGAAGGCGGGGCGCCACTCGAAGCCGACATGCCCGGTGTGCTGGACGTTGTAGACGCCCGCCCCCGCTTCGAGCATGAGGTTGTCGAGGGGGTAGTATCGCACATCGGCATTCGCCCAGCCGGTGTGCTTGAGTTCGCCATTCTGCCAGCCGCCGACCACTGCCAGCGTGACCGGGCCAAGATAGGCTTCGCCCTCGACGCCAAGCCGATTGCCCCAATAGGTGCCGAAGCCGGTGCGGGCGCCGACCACGCCGACCATTCCCATATCGGGGTCGCGCCAGAACAGGTGCCCGCCATAGCCCTTGACCAGAGTGCCGCTGACGTTGCCGCCGCTGGCGTCGAATTGCGCACCGAACGAATGGCCCAGCGGTGCCGTCACCGACCCATTTACGACGTTGGCGCTGTAGCCGTCGAGGTTGCCGCCGGTGTAATCGAGCTTGCCGTTGAAATCCGACACGGCCGGCTTGTCTTCGGCGCGGGCGGCATGCCAGGAGGCGAACCCGAGAGCCAAGGCCACGGCGCATGCCGAGGCCCGCAACTGCATTCTGCGACAAGAGCGTGACACGGAAAGGCCCCCCTGCTTCATCTTTGTGCGCCCCGGCAGCGGCAGCGAGACGATTAACTTCCCCTGTAACACAACCGGGGGGGTGGCAATGGCCGTTGCCCCCTTTCCGGCGCTCACCGATTGAGCATCCTGTGAGGCAATATCATGGGCGGCGGCTACGGGCAACGCCATTTCGTCTTTCTCGCAACAACGATAAGTCGTTGGCGCGAGTGGGGCGGTTCACGAGACAAGAACGATATGGAGGAGCTTGGCGAAAAACTGCGGGCGCGCGCTCGCGAATTGGGGTTGTCGGACACGGAAGTTGCCCGGCGGCTTGGTCTGAGCCAATCGCGCTATGCCAACTACGTCGTCAACAAGCGCGAGCCGGATTTCACCACCTTCGTGAAGATTTGCCGGGTGCTGGGCACCACGCCGGATTTGCTGCTGGGGTTCGGCGCCCTGCCCGGCACGTCGTCGGAAGACGAACAGTTGCGCGGGGACATACAGGCGGCCGTTCAATCCATGAGTTCGCAGGCGTTGCGAACGACGGCGGAGGTTGTTGCCGCCCTGTCGGCCTACCGGCGGGACGAGTAGGCCCCCCCGAGGCCCGGCGGTTGTGAACGTCGTTTGGCGGGTGTCGGGAAGACTGAGAACCATTCAACCGGCCTCGGCCTTCAACGCCTCCGCGCGGCAATAGTCCCCGGCACTGTCCACCCCCAGGCGCCCGGCGGCGAAGATGCGGAACAGCCCTTCGGCCCCCGTCGCCTTCCATTCCCGCAAACCGAAATCGGCCGCGAACAACTCACCGTGCCGCCCCGCCGCCACCTCCGACGCGAAGGCACGGCGGAGGCCGTCAAGCTCCGTCGCCGACAGGGCGGCAAGGCGGGCCTTCACGTCCCGCTTCCATGCCGCCTGTGCCGCCGCCTTGGTTTCCTCCGTCCGTTCCTGCACCAGGCGCGCCCGCTCACGCCCTTCCTTGCGCGTGCCGGCCCGTATCCGTTCGCTTCGGTCGTCGGCGGCATAGTCATTGGAGATCGCGGCGACGGTGAGGCCGGCAAGGTTGCCGCCGTCCCTGCCCTTGGCGGTCAGGTGGCGTTTGCGGGCAAGCTCGATGTTTTCCAGCACATGCCGGGGATCGCGGGTCGCCAACAGGTCGCGCATGACGCTCTCCCGCACCCCGTTCTGCCCGCCTTCAGCCATGGCCTCGGACATGAGCCGCGCCCGTTCGGTATCGGCCTCGGTGGGCGGCAGCAACGGCGGCTGGGTGACGTTGGGCAGTGGGAGTGTCACCCGCGCCGTGCCGGTTGCCGAGCGCGGCGGTTTTGCCGGCACGTTGTCGCGGATATGGAAAGTGACGGACACCACCTTGCGGCCCTTACGCGCCTCGGTGAAGTCAAAGGCGAGGTCTGTCTTGTCGCGTAGTTCGGCTTGAGCGGGCAGAACGACGCGGGCGCGGAAATCCTTGTAGTTGGCGTACTTCCCTTCCGCCTTGAAGATTTTCCGCAATGCGCCCACGTCAAGCGTCGTCGAGGCCAGCCGGCGGCGGCTTTTTAAAAGCTCATATAGGCGGATCGAATAGAAGCTTCGCAGGCCCGCGACGTTTTGGAGCATGTAGTTGGCGAAGTGGGCTTTCAGTTCGAGAAGGTACGGCTTCATGTCGGGCGAGAACGACAAATCCAGGCTCGCCACCTCCGCCCCTTTGCTCCCCTTCGGCACATAGCGCGCCGACGACACCCACCCCACTTTCAGCCATCCGCCGTCTTCCTCCGGGATATGCAGCACGCGAGACATGAGAATGTCGGCCACGCGCTTGATGTCGTCATAAAGCTTGTTCGTGCGCAGTCCCAGGTAATCGCGGATATCGGTAATGGGAATGCGGTAGGTGTGGAAATCCCTGTCCTCCTTTCGCACCAGGGAAACCATGAGCAACACGACGCGCTTTTCCTCAAGCGTCATGGTGTAGCTGGCTTCGATCAGCCGGTTTGCCTGGGTGACGACCAGCTTGTCTTGCTCGATCTTCGAGACGACGACGGGGCGGGGCATGGGCGGGGGAGTTATGCCGACAGGTTAGCGGCATTGGGACAGGCTGGCAAATTGTCCCAATAGAGGCCCCGAACCGTCCCAATGGAGGCCCCAATCTGTCCCGATGGCGCCCCCAATGCGTCCCAATGACGCTCGAAAATGCCTATGGGTGAAGGGTTTCCAAAGCCCCCAAACATACAAACATTACAAACAGCAGCAGCAAGGCTGCCGCCAGTGCCGCTGCGGATCGGAAAAATTTCAAGCCGCGTGTACCATGGCACCGGACGGGCAAGGTGGTGTAGAATGCGGCTATGAGAACCATGGAGACAGCACCGATGCCGGATCGCGTCACGGGGACAGTCCAGGCCGAGGATATCCCGCGCGAGCTTGCCGCCGCGCTTGCCATGCATCCAATTCGCGGCGCGCGCTACCGTATCACGCTTGAGGAAGTCGAGGCGACGGACGAAGAAAAGCTCGCCACGCTCCGTGCGGCCGTCGCCAAGGGGCGGGCGGAATTTGCCGCCGGCCTAGGCATCGACGGGGAGGCAATGTTTGCGGAACTTCGGGCGGAGTTTTTTCCCGATACCGTGAACAAATAAGCGCATGCCTTCGTATAAATTCGCGCCGAGTGCGCGGGCAGAACTAAGGAAGATCATTGCCTATATTAATGAAGAAAGCGAGCCGGCGGCGGAACGATGGTTCGAGAAGCTTCAGAAAAAGTGCGATACACTTGCGCATTCTCCAAAGATTGGCCGTATTCGTGAAGACATAACGCCGGAACTTCATATGTTCCCTTATGGGGATTATCTGATTTTTTATGACATCGTGTCGGCGGGCATCCAGGTCATTCACATCATTCACGGCATGCAGGACGTTCGGGGCATGTTCGCCGAAGCACGGGGCGGCGAACAGTAGTGCCGCCTCATGATTTCCCGACAAGGCCCATGACCCGGTTCGCCCACACCTCAAGAGCTCCCCGCCGCTCGTCAATGTAGCTGTGGCGATTGTAGACGGCGGCAACACCACGAATTGAACCGCTCTTGTGGTTCAACACCTTGTCGGCGACATGGGGCGGAATGCCGAGTTGCGCCATGCCGGTTGTCGCAGTGCGGCGGAGGTCATGCACCGTCCAGTCCGAGACGCCCGAGCGGCTATCAAAACGCGCCTTCGCTCGCGAGAAGCCGGATACCGCCGTTTTGCCCGTGGTGGAGAACAGCAGCGGGCCGGTGCGGGGGATGGTGGCGAGGATGGCAAGGGCGGGGCCGCTCAACGGCACCTCATGGGCGAGGCCGTTTTTCGCCCGCTCTTTCGGTATCGTCCACAGGGCGCGGTCGATGTCGATTTCCCCCCACGACATGCCGGCAACCTCTTCACGGCGTTGCGCGGTGAGCGCGAGAAGCTGCACCAGCGGGCCGAACGGCCAGCCGATGCCCTCTGCCGCTTGCCACACCGCCGCAAGTTCATCATCCGACAACACCCGGTCACGGCTGGTTTCGCGGCCGGGCGCCTTGACGCCAGAGGTGGGCGAATGGTCGATGATCCCACGATCAACGCACCAGCCGAACAGGCGGGCGGCGTAGGCGAGAAGACGGTTGGCCATAATCGGGCTGCCCCGGTCGACCGTCGCGTCGAGAAGTTCGATGATATCGCGCTTGGTAATGCTGCCGATGGGCCGCTTGCTCCAGCGTGATACCACGTTCGCCCACAATATCTGTTCGGTCGCCTGCCATCCTCTATTTTTCGGCTTGGCATAGCGTTCGATGAAGGCGGCAACGATTTCTTCCACCGTATCCGCCTTGCGCCGCTTCTCTTCTTGGGCCTCCTCAGCCCGTCGTGACTTTGGATTGCCGCCACGTTCTATTTCATCCAAAACCGCCTTTGCCGCCGCACGGGCCGTCTCAAGCGAGGTGGCGGGATACGGCCACGACATCCGCGCTTGCTCCCCGCCGACACGGGTACGGAGGAAGAAGGATTTGCCGCCGGCATCGGTGACACGCAGGCCGAAGCCGGGGACGATGGCATCCCAATACTCGGCCCGCTTGCCCTCGGGCGCGGGCTTGACCTTCTTCACCATGGCGTCGGTGATAACCTTGCGGGTGGCTTCGCGGGGCATCGGGCAAATCTCCGTCAACAATCAACGGGTCTTCACGGGGGCACAAACGGGGGCACAAAAGTTCGGGCTTTGCCCCGCTTCGCCATGTTCACCCATGCTATGCCGATTGCCGAAAACGTCAATGATTTCCCGATGTTATGCGAAGCTCCGCATTCCGCAATGTTCGCATATGTTCACGTATGACTTTTGAATGGCATTCAAGAGGTCGTCGGTTCGATTCCGTCTGGCTCCACCAAGATAGGAAGGCTCGGCCCGCAAGGTCCGGGCCTTCTTGGTTTTTGGGGCAAACCCTAGGGTTCTGCGGGTCTCCCTCCCTTTCAGCTTGTACACAACGCCGGTGCACTGGGGAAACACACCCCAGCACATCGCACGCTTCGACGCGGCCGGCAAATTCGCCAAGCGGCTTCAACTGGGCCGGTCGTGCAGGAGGGCTTCCCTCACCAGCCCACATCGTGAACCTGATTCCCGCGACTTTGAGAATCTCCAGCGATTCCGTCAGGGCAGTCGGTGCGCGAGCCGGCGCCGCGCATGGCTCCCGGCCTCTTCCCATCCGCGCTCGGTGCGCTACATTGGGAAGGTTGGTTGATCAATTTCCATAGCGAGGATTTCATGAAGATCAGTTTCGCCAAGCCATCCCTCCCGGCCGAGGGCGCCGTCGTCGTCGGCATGCTGGAGGGGCGCGTGCCCACCGCCACCCTGGCCCGGCTCGACACCGAGAGCCGGGGCGCGATCATGCGCGCCGTGGCGGCCAGCCGCTTCGAGGGCAAGAAGGACCAGACCCTGATGATCCTCGCCCCCGCCGGGTTGGAGGTCACCCGCGTGCTGCTGGTCGGGCTGGGCAAGGCCGAGGCCATCGACGCGCAAGGCGCGCAGGCGTTCGGCGGCACCGCCATGGGTCAACTGCTGTCCAGCGGCGAGGGCCACGCCGCCCTGGCGGTCGACGCCATCGACGGCAGCCCGCTGGCGCCGGCCGCATTCGCCGCCAATGCCGGCCTGGCGGTACGGCTGCGCTCCTACCGCTTCGACAAGTATTTCACCAAGGAGAAGAAGGAGGACAAGCCCTCGCTGAAAAAGGTCGTGGTGATGGCCGAGGACCACGCCGAGGCCAAGCGTCTGTTCGGCCCCATGGACCGAGTGGCCGACGGCGTGCTGTTCGCGCGCGATCTGGTCAGCGAGCCGGCCAACGTCATCCACCCCGAGAGCCTGGCTGAGCAGGCCAAGACCCTCGCAGAGGCCGGCGTCGACGTCGAGGTGTTGGGCGAGAAGCAGATGAGGAAGCTGGGCATGGGGGCGCTGCTGGGCGTCGGCCAGGGCTCGGAGCGCGACTCGCAACTGGTGGTGATGCGCTGGATGGGCGCCGAGGACCAGGACGCCGCGCCGGTGGCCTTCGTCGGCAAGGGTGTCACCTTCGATTCCGGCGGCATCTCCATCAAGCCGGCCGGCGGCATGGAGGAGATGAAGTGGGACATGGCCGGCGCCGCCGCCGTCATCGGCACCATGATGGCCCTGGCCGGCCGCAAGGCACGGGTCAACGCGGTGGGCGTGGTCGGGCTGGTGGAGAACATGCCGTCGGGCACGGCGCAGCGACCGGGCGACGTGGTCACCTCCATGTCGGGCCAGACCATCGAGGTCATCAACACCGACGCCGAAGGCCGGCTGGTGCTGGCCGACGCGCTGCACTACACCGCCGAGCGCTTCAAGCCCAAGCTGATGATCGATCTGGCGACGCTGACCGGGGCCATTCTCATCTCGCTGGGCAACGAGTACGCCGGCCTGTTCGCCAACAATGACGAACTGGCCGACCGCATCCTCGCCGCCGGCAAGCCGGTGGGCGAGCCGCTGTGGCGCCTGCCCATGGGCGAGGCCTACGACAAGCAGCTGAAGTCCGACATCGCCGACATGAAGAACGTTGGCGGCCGCGAGGGCGGCAGCATCACCGCGGCGCAGTTCCTCAAGCGCTTTGTCGGCGAGACGCCCTGGGCGCATCTCGACATCGCCGGCACCGCCTGGGCCAAGAAGGACACCGCCACCTGCCCCAAGGGCGCCACCGCCTTCGGCGTCCGTCTGCTCGACCGATTTGTGGCGGAGTTCTACGAGGAGAAGGCGTAGGGGGAGCCCGTTCGAGACCGCCGTTCTGTCCTTCTCAGGGTGAGGGGTTCCCTTAAATGCCAAGGGATTGCCTCATCCTGAGTTGGACCCCGGGCGGTTCATACCGCTTCAGCAACTGCAGGTTTGCCTGATCCGTCACGGCTGCGACCTCATCACGGCACTAACGAGCGCTGAGCGGCAAGGTCGCTGTCAGTGTCGTTTGCCGATGAAGACAGGCCCAATCGAAAGGGGAGTCCAAGAGGGCTGGATCTGATTCAGCATGTTGGCTGGAGAGGGAGGCCAGCAATCTCGGCAGCCACAAGGGCCAGGCCATCGGGAGACCACTCGATGCATTCGCCCCGCAGGAGTGCACGAACCTCATCAGGAACGCCGGATATGGACCAGCCTGAATTCATCCCGCTCTAACAGGGTGCGGAAAAACTCAACTTTCCTTTCGTCATTCCCGCGAAGGCGGGAATCCATGCGTCCGGCAGCACAGCATGGGGGCAAATGCCAGTCCTTGCCCCAACATGGACCCCGCCTTCGCGCTAGTCGATTCACACATCGCGGACGTTCCAGCCGATGACGATGGCTTGGAAGACTTTGAGCCCCTCGGCCATCGTTATCGGGCCGGGCTTTGTTCTGGGATACCC
>CAJANL010000290.1 GCA_903941105.1 uncultured Rhodospirillaceae bacterium | reverse complement strand
GGAGACCCATGCTCGCCCCCTTTCGAGCAGAACCAATCTCCATCCATACCACAAAATCGTATTCTATGACACAGTAAGATTAACGGGCTGCGGAAAAACTCTTCCCGCCGCCCTTCATCTCGTCACCCCCGCGAAGGCGGGGGGCCATGTTGGGACGAGATACGGTATCGAACGCTATATGTTGTGCCGCTGGATGCATGGATTCCCGCTTTCGCGGGAATGACGAGGAAATTTGGCCTTTTTCCGCCGCCTGCTTAAAGCGTGATGCCCAAAATGTGCATCACGCTTTAGCCTTTATGATTTCGCCCTCGCCGGGCGGGCGCCTCCGCGCCCTTGGCTACCGCGCCACGAGGCGCGCGGCCGCAGTCGCGGCCGGGCACGCCTCGAAGAGACTGGCTCATCGAGGCGTGATATTAGGTGCTCTGCTGCTGCAGCTTGCGCCACTTGCGGCGGGTGTGGATGCGATCGACGAACCACTTGGCGTAGCGCGTCTCTTCCTTGCCGTACACCACCGCCTTGAACAGGATGCGCAGGGTGCGGAAGGGATGCGTCAGCCCCGAGAGGACGTAGAAGTTCACGAACATCCAGATCATCATCCAGTAGAGACGTGACGTCGATACGTTGTCCGAGTAGGACGGCGCCTCCTGGGTGTAGAAATCCATGGGCGAGACGAAGAAGGCGTCGTCGAGATGGATGCGTCCGCTTTGCTGCAACTGCTGGAACAATTGGGAGCCGGGGTAGGGCACGAACTTGGTCACCGATACGTCATGGACCCCCATGATCGCCAGGCGGCGCACCAGGGCCAGGGTGCGGTCCATGGTCTCGTCGGTCTCTCCGGGGAAGCCGATGACGAAGAAGCACGACAGGTTGAGGCCGCGCTTCAGGGCGACCCGGACCGCCTCCAGCAGCTTGTCGAGCTTGACCTGCTTCTTCACCTCGGCCAGCAGCGCCTCGTCACCGCTTTCGGGCGCGAAGGCCAGCGCCCGGCAGCCGGAGCGGTACAGCAGGTCGGCGACCTCGTCGTCGAACGTTTCCGAGCGGGTGCCGCTGGGCATTTGCCAGGTGATCTTGAGGCCGCGGGCGATGATCTCGTTGCAGAAATCGATCGCCCACTGCCGCTTGACGATGGCGGTCAGGTCCTGGAAGTCGAAATTGGTCACCCGGTACTTGGCGACATAGAGCGCGATCTCGTCCACCACCTTCCTGGGGTCGCGGGCGATCCAGCGCTGAGTCCACATGCCGGGGTTGGAGCAGAAGGTGCACTGGTAGGGGCAGCCGCGCGTCGCCAGCAGCGGCATGGAGCGGCCGAGATTGACGCCATTCATCTGATGGCGCGAAATGTAGTCCTCGATGGGCAGGCTGTCCCAATCCGGCAGTGGAATGTCGTCGACGGTGCGGCGCCGGGCCGATAGGCCGGTATCCACCATGGCGTCGTCGGACAGGAAGGCGATCCCCTTGACCTCGCTCAGCGGCGCGCCCCGCCCGTGGGCGTCCAGCAGCGACACGAAGGTCTCCTCGCCCTCGCCCAGCACCACGACATCGAACGGCGAGCTGCGCAGCACCGTTTCCGGGACCGCGGTGCCATGCTCGCCGCCCAGCACCAGCAGCACATCCGGGAAGGCGGCGCGCACCCGCTCGGCCACCATGCGGGTCAGCGGCCACAGGGTGGAGAACATGCAGCCGAAGCCGACCACCGTGGTGTGGGGCGGGATGCGGGCGACGATTTCGTCCAGCGGCAGCCCCTGCACCAGGAAGTCGTCGCGCCCGGGATACGGGCTGACCCGATCCAGCGCCGCGCCAGCCCCGTCGACCATTGCATAGGCAATTCCCGCCGCCTTCAGCGCGGCTGCAATGTAGGCCAATCCGATGGGCGGATTGGGCACATGCATCTGTAGCCCTGAAAAGCTCTTGGTGCCGGGCGGATTAATCAGCGTGACGAACATGAGGTCATCCCGAGGGTGGGTGCTGGCCGAAGGTGGTGTTGGCCGAAGGTGATGTTGGGCGGTCATAGCACGGACCGGCTGCCACATGCAAAACCCTGTCCCGCCCTTGCGGCAGCGCTGAATCGCACTTATTCATTGGGGTCCTCGGAACCGCTCGGCAGGTTTGCCATGAACTACGCACGCACCGCCTTGCTGCTTGCCGCCTTGACCGGCCTGTTCATGATGGTCGGCTGGCTGGTGGGCGGTCAGTCCGGCATGGTCATCGCCTTCGTGGTGGCCGCCGGCATGAACCTGTTCGCCTATTGGAATTCCGACCGCATGGTGTTGTCCATGTACGGCGCCCAGCCGGTCGACCGCCGCACCGCCCCCGGGCTGGTCTCCATCGTCGAGCGGCTGACGGCGCGGGCCGGCATGCCCATGCCGGCGGTCTACATCATCGAGGAGCCGCAGCCCAACGCCTTCGCCACCGGTCGCGATCCCGAGCATGCCTCGGTGGCGGCGACCACCGGCCTGCTCGACCTGCTGACGCCGGAAGAGGTCGAGGGCGTCATGGCGCATGAGCTGGCGCATGTGCTCCACCGCGACACCCTGATCATGACCATCACCGCCACCATCGCCGGCGCCATCGGCATGCTGGCCAATTTCGGCATGTTCTTCGGCATGGGCAACCGCAACAGCGAGGAGGGCGGCAGCCCACTCGGCGCGGTGGGCGGCATCCTTGCCGCCATTCTGGCGCCCATCCTGGCCATGCTGGTGCAGATGGCCATCTCGCGCTCGCGCGAATACGTCGCCGACCAGCAGGGTGCCGCCATCTGCGGCAATCCGTTGTGGCTGGCCTCGGCGCTGGCTCGGCTGGAGCAGGGGGCGCATGCCATCCCCAATCGTGCCGCCGAAGGCAATCCGGCCACGGCGCACCTGTTCATCGTCAACCCACTGGCCGGAGGCGGCATGGACAATCTGTTCTCGACCCATCCCAGCATGGACAACCGCATCGCCCGGCTGCGGGAAATGGCCGCCGCCGCCGGCATGACCTGGGATGCGCGTGGGGCGCAGCCGCCGCCGCGTGCCGGGGCTGCCCGCTCTGGTCCCTGGGGCGGATCGAAGCGCCGCAACGGGCCCTGGGGATGAGCGCCCGCGACATCGCCCTCGACCTGCTCGATGCCGTATTGGTGCGCAAGCGCCTGCTCGACGAAGCCTTCGACGCCGCCCCCCGCCTGAAGCAGCTGACCGAGCGCGACCGCGGTTTCGCCCGCCTGCTCGCCGCCACCGTGCTGCGCCGGCTGGGCCAGATCGACGACCTGCTGGGCCGCTGCATGGAGAAGCCGATTCCGCTCAAGGCGGGGCGGGCGCGCGATGTGCTGCGGCTGGGGGCGGCGCAGCTGCTGTTCCTCGGCACGCCGCCGCATGCCGCCATCTCGACCGCGGTGGACCTGCTGAAGGGCACCGAGCTGGCCGGCTTCTCCGGGCTGGTCAATGCGGTGCTGCGTCGCCTCGACCGCGAGGGCCGCGACTGGGTCGCGGCGCAGGACGCCGGCCGGCTCAACACGCCGGGCTGGATGTGGCGCGCGTGGGTGGCGGCCTATGGCGAGGCCACCGCCGCCGCCATCGCCGAAGCGCATCTGCACGAGGCTCCCATCGACATCACCACCGCCGGCGACGGGGCCGCGTGGGCCGAGCGGCTGGAGGCCGAAATGCTGCCCACCGGCAGCCTGCGGCGGGCGAGCGGCGACATCGTGGCGCTGCCCGGTTTCGCCGAGGGTGCCTGGTGGGTGCAGGACATGGCCGCCGCCATCCCGGTGCGGCTGCTGGGCGAGGTCGGCGGCAGGCGGGTGGCCGATCTCTGCGCCGCGCCCGGTGGCAAGACGCTGCAATTGGCCGCCGCCGGGGCGCACGTCACCGCCGTCGACCGGTCCGCCAAGCGGCTGGAGCGGGTGAGCGAGAACCTCGCCCGCATGGGCCTCGCCGCCGCAATCGTCGATGCCGAGGTCACCGCCTGGACACCGGAGGCGCCATTCGACGCGGTGCTGCTCGACGCGCCCTGCTCGGCGACGGGAACGCTGCGGCGCCATCCCGACGGCCTGCGGCTCAAGCAGCCGGCCGACGTGGCCAAGCTGTCGGCGCTGCAGGGGCGCCTGCTGGAGGCCGCCGCCGCCATGGTGGCGCCCGGTGGCGTGCTGGTCTATTGCGTCTGTTCGCTGGAACCGGCCGAAGGCATCGAGCGCGTCGCCTCCCTGCCGGCCGGTTTCCGTCGCCGGCCCATCCGGGCCGACGAGGTCGGCGGGCTGGCCGAGCTGCTGACGCCTGAGGGCGACCTGCGCACCCTGCCCTGCCATCTCGCCGAACGGGGCGGCATGGATGGCTTCTTTGCGGTCAGGCTGGAGCGGGTATAAGATCTTTCGCCTTGGACATGCCACGATGGCTGGGCTAAATCATCCAGCATGAAGTTCAATCTGCACCGGGGCCACATCACCTTCGTCCATGACGTGATCATGGCGGGGCTGTCGTTCGTCGCCTCGCTGTATCTGCGCTTCGGCGATGATCTCGCCGCCTATTGGGACCGGGCCAATCTGGCCCAGGCCACCATGCTGTTCACCGTGGTGGCCGGCACAGTGTTCATGTCGAGCCGCATGTATCGCGGCGTGTGGCGCTATGCCTCCATCAACGACATGCTGACCATCACCAAGGCGGTGACGCTGACGGTGCTGGTGTTCCTCGCCTTTCTGTTCCTCACCACCCGGCTGCAGGCATTGCCGCGCTCGTTCCTGGTGATCAACTGGTTCGTGCTGCTGGCGCTGCTGGGCGGGCCGCGCTTCCTTTATCGCAGCTTCAAGGATCGCCGCCGGGCACACAAGCGTGGCCATCAGGTGCCGGTGCTGCTGGTGGGGGCCGGCGACGAGGCCGAGCTGTTCATCCGCGCCACCAAGGCGCCCGACGCCGAATATCACCCGGTCGGACTGATCAGCGAGGCCGGCTCGCGGGTCGGCCGTAACATCCATGGCGTCGAGGTGCTGGGCGCGGTGGCGGATCTCGAAGCGGTGGTCGAGGAACTGAAGCGGCGGGGCAATGGTCCGCAGCGGTTGATCGTCACCGATCCCCGCCTGGACGGCGCGGTGATGCGCCGCCTGCTGGACGATGCCGACCGGCTGGGCATGACCCTGGCGCGCACGCCGCGACTGACCGACCTGCAGCACGGCGTCAGCGACCAGATCGCGCTGCGCCCCATCGCCGTCGAGGACCTGCTGGGGCGGCCGCAGACCGTGCTCGACCGGGGCGGCATGGAGGGCATGATCGCCGGCCGTTGCGTGCTGGTGACCGGGGCCGGCGGTTCCATCGGTTCCGAGCTGGTGCGCCAGATCGCCGACTACCGCCCGGCACGGCTGGTGCTGCTGGAGTCCGGCGAGTTCAATCTCTACCAGATCGATCACGAGCTGGCCGTCAGCCACCCCGAGCTCGACCGCCGCCCGGTCATCGCCGACGTGCGCGACGCCCGGCGCATCGGCCAGGTGATGCAGGAGAGCCGGCCCGATCTGGTGTTCCATGCCGCCGCCCTCAAGCATGTTCCCATGGTCGAGTACAATCCCGACGAGGGGCTGCTGACCAATTCGGTGGGCACCCGCACCGTGGCCGACGCCTGCCGCGCCGCCGGGGTCGGGCTGATGGTGCAGATCTCCACCGACAAGGCGGTCAATCCCACCAATGTCATGGGCGCCTCGAAGCGGGTGGCCGAGATGTATACCCAGGCGCTGGACGTGGCCGGCGACGGTACCCGCTTCGTCACCGTGCGCTTCGGCAACGTGCTGGGCTCCACCGGTTCGGTGGTGCCGCTGTTCCAGCGCCAGCTGGCGGCCGGCGGGCCGCTGACCGTCACCCATCCCGACATGACGCGCTATTTCATGACGGTGCGCGAAGCGGTCGAGCTGGTGTTGCAGGCCTCGGCCTTCGGGCGGGAGAACGCCGACTATCGCGGCAAGATCTTCGTGCTCGACATGGGCGAGCCGGTGAAGATCGTCCACCTCGCCCGCCAGATGATCCGGCTGGCCGGCCTGCGGCCCGACGGCGACGTCAAGATCAGCTTCACCGGCCTGCGCCCCGGCGAGAAGCTGTTCGAGGAAATCTTCCACGGCGCCGAGCCGCCGCTGCCCACCGGCCGCCCCGGCATCCTGGTGGCGACGCCACGCTCGGTGGATGCCGTCGAAATGGCGGCGGCGCTGGACGAGCTGGCGGCGGCCTGCCACGCCCGCCGGCCGGCCGCCGCCCTGGCCATCCTGCGTCGTCTGGTTCCCGAATACGAACCGCAAGGGGAGCACGCGGCGGTGGCCGCGGCGGGCTGACCCGCCATGGTGGTCCATCTGCTGCGCCACGCCTTCAAGTTGCCGCCGCGCGAGGCCGCCCGCCGCGCCGTCCGCTTCGCCGCCCGTCTGGCCCGCCAGCATCTCGGCAGCCGGGTGGAACGCTCGCGCTGCTCCTATGCCGATGCCGGCGGGATTCGCCTCGGCCGCCGCATCGCCGCCCTCGACCGTACCGCCCTCGAACCCTGCCGTGCCGCGCTGGCCGAACTGGTGCCGCGCTATCTTGACCACCGCTTTGATCTGCTGGGGTCGGGCTGGGTGCGGGTGGCGCATGGCGAACGCTATGCCGGCTTCGGCAAATGGCGCTATGGCCCCCACCCGACGCTGCCGCCCGAGTGGCGCGACGCCGTCGCCGCCGAGGCCTGGCCGGCCAATCGGGCGCGGGCGCGGGCGCTGCTGGCGCTGATCCCGGACGGCTATCGCCCCATCGACTGGCAAGTGGACTTCAAGTCGGGCTGGCGCTGGTCACCGCTGACCTGGGGTCCCGGCAGTCCCTACGCCCACCGCCCCGGCATCGACATCAAGGTACCGTGGGAACTGGCGCGGTTGCAGCATCTCGCTCCTCTGGCGCTGGCCTATGGGCTGGATGGCGATCCGCGCCTGCCGGTCGAGTTCCGCGCCCAGGTGCTCGACTTTCTTGCCGCCAACCCGCCGGGCTGGGGGGTGAACTGGGCCTGCGCCATGGATGTCGCCATCCGCGCCGCCAACATCCTGGTGGCGCGCGACCTGTTCCTGGCGGCCGGCGCCTGTTTCGACGACGCCTTCGAGGCCGAACTGGCCGCCGCCATGCTGGCGCATGGCCGCTTCATCCTGCGCCACCTGGAATGGAGCGAGACGCGCGGCAACCATTACCTCGCCGATATCTGCGGCCTGCTGGTCATCGCTTCTTATCTGCCGGGGGCGGAGGCGGCGGGCTGGCGGACCCTCGCCATCACGGCGGTGGCCGAGGAGGTGCCGCGCCAGTTTCTGCCCGATGGCGGTAATTTCGAGGCGTCCACCTGCTACCACCGGCTGTCGGCCGAGATGGCGCTGTACGCGGTGGCGATGGCGCCCGATGCCTTCCCCCGGGAGGTGTTCGAGCGCTTGGCGCTTGCCGCCCGCTTCACCGCCGACGTCACCATGCCGTCGGGCCGGGTGGCGCAGGTGGGCGACAACGACTCTGGGCGGTTCCTCAAGCTGGCGCCGCTGGCCGATCTCGACCATTCCGGACTGCTCGCCGCCGCCAACGGCCTGCTGGGGACAGCGTTTCCGGTGTCGCCGATGGCGGCGGTGGAGGGGATGGTGATTGCCGCCCTGGGAATGGCTCCCTCCCCCGCCACAGGTGGGGGAGGGCAGGGTGGGGGCCCAAGCGAAGCGCGGGAGTGCGTCCATGCGCACGGACGCACTCCCGCCTCGCTGTGCTCGTTGGGCCCCCATTCCACCCCTCCCCCGGTTTTGCCGGGGGAGGGAGTCGCCGCTCGCCTCCGCCTCGTCCCGCTCGACCCTGGGGCCTTGGCCGACCTGCGCCCCATCGCCTATCCCGATTTCGGCCTGTTCATCTGGAAGGGGCCGCGCGCCTTCGTCGCGGTGCGCTGCGGCGCCGTCGGCCAGATGGGGCAGGGCGGCCACGCCCACAACGATCAGCTGGTGGTCGAGATCGAGATTGACGGTATCGCCTGGGCGCGCGACCCGGGCAGCTTCGTCTATACCGCCGACCTCGACGCCCGCGACGCCTATCGCTCGGCCCTGGCGCATTTCGTGCCGCGCCATGGAAATGACGAGCCGGCCCGCCTGCTGGCGCCATTCCGCCTGGAGGATCGCGCCCAGGCCCGGGTGCTGTGTTTCGGGGCGGATGAGTTCGTCGGCAGCCATGTGGGCTTTGGCCGGCCGGTGTTCCGCCGCGTCCGCATCGAGGCGGGGGCCATCGTCATCGAGGACAGCATTGGAGCGGGGGATTTCACCATCACCTCGCCGGCCGAGCTGGCGCGGCTGTGGGGACTGACGTTGCCGTTCTCGCCCGGCTATGGCGTGTGTGATAAACCGGACGCGCCATGAAGATCCTGTTCCTCACCGAGAACTTCCCGCCCGAGACCAACGCCGCCGCCACCCGCGTGTCGGAACGGGCGCTCTATTGGGTGCGGGCCGGTCATCAGGTCACCATCCTGACCTGCGCTCCCAATTTCCCCCAGGGGCGCCTGTTCGACGGCTGGGAGAACCGCTGGCATCAGGTCGAGGACATGGACGGCATGCGGGTGGTGCGGGTGAAGACCTACATTTCCGCCAATGAGGGCTTCGCCCGCCGCACCCTCGATTTCGTCTCGTTCATGGCCTCGGCCTTCGTCGCCGGGCTGTTCGAGGCACGGCCCGACGTGGTGATCTCCACCAGCCCGCAGTTCTTCGCCGCGGTGGGCGGCTGGGCGCTGGCGGCGGTGCGGCGGCTGCCCTTCGTGTTCGAGCTGGGCGACCTGTGGCCGCGCTCCATCACCGCGGTGGGCGCCATGAAGGAGAGCCCGGTGATCCGTGCCCTCGAAGCCCTTGAACTGTTCCTCTACCGCCGTTCGGCGGCGGTGGTGGCGCTGACCCATGCCTTCAAGGCGGATCTGAGCCGGCGCGGCATCGACCCCTGCAAGATCTCGGTGGTGATCAATGGCGTCGACCTGCCGCGCTATGCCCCCCGGCCGCGCGACGCCGAACTGGCCGCTGCCTGGGGGCTCACCGGCAAGTTCGTGGTCGGCTATGTCGGCACCCACGGCATGGCGCATGGGTTGATCAACGTGCTCGACGCCGCCGAGCGGGCCAGAAGCGACGATACCTTGCGCTTCCTGTTTGTCGGCGCCGGTGCCGAGCGGCAGATGCTGATGGACGAGGCGGCGCGGCGCGGCCTGGCCAATGTGGTGTTCGGCCCGTCGCAGCCCAAGGAGATGATGCCCCGGGTGTGGTCGCTGTGCGACGCCGCCCTGGTCCACCTCAAGGATTCGCCCGCCTTCGCCGAGGTCATTCCGTCGAAGATCTTCGAGGCCATGGGCATGGGCCTGCCCATCCTGCTGGTATCGCCCGAGGGCGAGGCCAGCCGCATCGTGCTGGGCGACAAGGCCGGCCCCTGGGTGCCGGCGGCGCGCCCCGACCTGCTGGCCGAGGCGGCGCTGGGGCTGATGAACGACGCCGGCCGCCGCCGCGACTACGCCGCCGCCTCGCTGGCAGCGGCGCCGCTGCACTCGCGCCAGCGCCAGGCCGAGGAGATGATGGCGGTGTTGGAGCGGGTTGCGGGCTAAAGCGTGATGCCCCAAATGTGCATCACGCTTCAGCCTTTAAGAATTTGCCCTCGCCGGGCGGGCACCTTCGTGCCCTTGGCCGCTCGCTCAAGGCTCGCAAGAGTACCGCGTTTCATAGTTCAGGCGCGGTGCTCTGGGAAGCTTCCACCTGCCGCAGCAGCGCCTCCACCACCCGGCACAGCCGCTCCAGGTCCTGATCCCGCGACAGGCGGTGTTCGCCATCCTTGATCAGGGTGACCTCGACGTCGTCGCCCACCAGGGCATCGGCGAGGCGCAAGCTGGTCTGCCACGGCACGTCGGTGTCCTTCTGGCCGTGGATCAGCCGTACCGGACATTGCAGGTTGACGATGTCGCGCAGCAGCAGGTGGTTGCGGCCGTCCTCGATGAAACCGCGGGTCAGCCGCCACGGTTTGTCCGGCTCGTGATCGTTGGGCAGCCACAGCTCGCCGGTTTCGATCAGGGTGCGGCGCTGCTCGAAGGTGAACTCCTGCCACATCAGGTCCTCGGTGAAGTCGGGGGCGGCGGCGACACCCACCAGGCCGGCGACCCGGTGGCGCCGTTCCAGGGCCGCCAGCAGGGCGATCCAGCCGCCCAGGGACGAGCCCACCAGCACCTGCGGCCCCTCGGTCAGCTCGTCGAGCACCGCCACGGCGTCGGCGGTCCAGCGGCCGATGGTGCCCTGGGCGATGTCGCCCGAGGAGCATCCGTGGCCGAAGCCGTCGTAGCGAACGAAGGCGTAGCCATTGGCGCGGCACATGGCCTCCAGCGCCAGGGCCTTGCTTCCGGTCATGTCGGAGTGATAGCCGTGAAGGAATACCACCCCCGGCTTTTTTCCGGCGGTGCGGCGGTAGGCGATTGTCGCGCCGTCCGCCCGTGATAATATTCCGGCCCCGTCGCCCTGATTCATGGTTCACACTCGCTTTGCCGATGTCGCAACAATCATCCGCCCCCATCGAAACCCCGCCCGGCCCACCACGTCAACCGGTCGTTCTGCAGGTGCTGCCGGCGCTGGTCACCGGCGGCGTCGAACGCGGCACCGTCGACCTGGCGGTGGCGCTGGCCGAGGCCGGCTGGAAGGCCATCGTCGCCTCGTCCGGCGGGCCGATGGCGCGTGAGATCCTGCGCGCCGGCGCCGAGCACGTCACCCTGCCGCTGGCCAGCAAGAATCCGCTGACCATTCGGGCCAATGCCGAGCGGCTGGCCCGGCTGGTCACCGATCTCGGCGTCGACATCATCCACGCCCGCTCGCGCGCCCCGGCCTGGAGCGCCCTGATGGCGGCGCAGCGCACCGGCGCCCACTTCGTCACCACCTTCCACGGTACCTACAATCTCGGCATGTTCGGGCTGAAGAACCGCTACAACGCGGTGATGACGCGCGGTGAGCGGGTGATCGCCATCTCGGGCTTCATCGCCGAGCACGCCCACCGCATCTATGGCCTCGATCCCGAGCGTATCCGGGTCGTCCATCGTGGCATCGACCTCAAGAAGTTCGACCCCACCCGGGTCTCGCCCGAGCGTATCATCCAACTGGCGCAGAAGTGGCGGCTGCCCGACGGCTATCAGGTCATCACCCTTCCCGGCCGGCTGACCCGCTGGAAAGGCCAGGCGGTGTTGATCGAGGCATTGGCCAAGCTGGGCCGCCACGACATTCGCTGCCTGCTGGTGGGCTCGGATCAGGGCCGCACCGGCTATCGCGCCGAGCTGATGGAGCTGATCCGGCGGCGCGATCTGGTGGACGTGGTGCATATCGTCGACGAGTGCAGCGACATGCCGGCCGCCTACATGCTGACCGACGTGGTGGTGTCGGCCTCGACCGATCCCGAGGCCTTCGGCCGGGTGGCGGTGGAGGGCCAGGCCATGGGCCGCCCGGTGATCGCCGCCGACCACGGCGCCAGCCGCGAGACGGTGCTGCCGGGCGAAACCGGCTGGTTGACGCCCCCCGGCGACCCGCGCGCCCTGGCCTATGCCCTCGACCGCTTCCTCGCCTTGTCGGGGGCAAGCCGCGACATCATGGCCGCCCGCGCCATCGAGCATGTGCGTGCCAATTTCTCCAAGGACACCATGTGCGCCAAGACCCTGGACGTCTACCGCGAGGTGCTGGGGGCGCAGTAGGGGGAAGGCCTTGACCGACATCCTCGTCATCAAGCTGGGGGCGCTGGGGGACTTCGTCCAGGCCTTGGGGCCGTTCGCTGCCATCCGCGCCCATCACCCCGGCGCCCGCATTACCCTGCTCACCACCAAGTCTTACGCCGACTTTGCCCGGGCTTCGCCGTGGTTCGACGAGGTGTGGCTCGACGATAAGCCGCGCCTGTGGCAGCCGGGCCGGCTGCTGGCGCTGCGCCGACGCCTGAGGCGGGGTGGCTTCGCCCGTGTCTATGACCTGCAGACCTCGGACCGCAGCTCCTGGTACTTCCGCCTGATGGGCGGCAGGGTGGAGTGGTCCGGCATCGCCCAGGGCTGTTCCCACCCGCACGCCAACCCCCGCCGTGACCATTTGCATACCCTGGACCGCCAGGCCGAGCAGTTGGCTGTGGCCGGAATCTCCGCCGTCGCCGCGCCCGATCTGTCCTGGGTGCGGGCCGATGCCGCCCGCTTCGCCCTGCCGCAGCCCTCTGTCCTGTTGTGCCCCGGCGGGGCGCCCCACCGCCCCGCCAAGCGCTGGCCGGTCGAGCGCTTCGCCCTGCTGGCCCGCCGGCTGGCCGAAGGCGGCGTGACGCCGGTGCTGCTGGGCACCACGGCGGAATCGGGTGAACTCGACCACATCGCCGCCGCCTGTCCCC
Source organism: uncultured Rhodospirillaceae bacterium (assembly GCA_903941105.1). Classification (GTDB taxonomy): domain Bacteria; phylum Pseudomonadota; class Alphaproteobacteria; order Rhodospirillales; family Magnetospirillaceae; genus CAJANL01. The sequence continues at coordinate 18,098 of CAJANL010000290.1, read as the reverse complement.
AGGCGCGCAGCCTGGCCGGCGCCACCTCGTTCCTCGACATCGTCGCCCTGGCGCAACGGGCGGCGGGGGCGGTGGGCAACGACACCGGCCCCATGCACCTGATCGCCGCCGCCGGCTGTCGGGCGGTGGTGTTGTTTTCGCACGAGTCGGACCCCAATTTGTGTGCTCCACACGGCCGGGTGAGCATCGTGCGTCGTCCGAGCCTGGCCGAGCTGGCGGTGGAAGAGGTCGAAGCGGCGATGGAGGGCACGCGGTGAAGCAGGTCGGGCCGGAACACTTGTTGCGCCTCAGTGGCAACCGTCTGCACTGGCTGGAGCGCCGCCGCCACATGGAGGCAATGCTGGCGCAGGGGCTGCGCAACACCCTGTCCGGGACGCGGCCGATGCCGGGATTCGTCAAGCTGTTTCCCGTCATCCGCCTGGCGGTCGGGATGTCGGGCCTGCAGGGTCGCGGCCGGCGCAACGCCGCCGCCCTTCGCCTGACCGAGCTGGAGATGCGGTTCGACACCCTGCCGCCGGCCTTCGAGGGCTATCGCATCCTGTTCCTCAGCGATCTGCATGTGGATGCCTTGCCCGCGACCCAGCATGCCGCCGAGCGTCTGGTGGCAGGCCTGCCCTGCGACCTGGTGGTACTGGGCGGCGACTACCAGAGCCACGGCCTGCCCGTCGCGGCCGAGGCCGGACGCCTGATGGCGCCGCTGCTGTCGAGGCTGGCGCCGGTCGATGGCGTGCTGGGCGTGCTGGGCAACCACGACAGCCACGACATGGCCGCCGTGCTGGAGCGCCTGGGGGTGCGCATGCTGCTCAACGAGCGGACCACCATCGAGCGCGCCGGCCAGAGCCTGCACGTGGTGGGCACCGATGACCCGCATTGCTTCTACGAAGCGGCCGCCGGCCGCATCCTGACCGACAGCGGCGATGGCTTCCGCATCGCCCTGGTCCATACGCCGGAGCTGGCCGACGTGGCGGCGGCGGCGGGGTTCGCCCTATACCTGGCCGGCCACACCCACGGCGGCCAGATCTGCCTGCCCGGCGGCCGCCCGGTATTTACCGCGCTCGACAGCCACCATCCCTTCGCCAAGGGCGCCTGGCGCCACCACGCCATGCAGGGCTACACCACCACCGGCATCGGTGCCGGCGCGCCGACGGTCCGGTTCAATTCGCAGGGGGAAGTGTGCGTGGTGACGTTGCGGAGGATTTCCAGGGCAATGGGGTGAAGCCGACTGCCCTGGCATTGTTTAGCCACCGGGCGCCACCCCCGGTGGCTTGGCGGCGCATCCCGCCGAACAAATCAGTCCAATACCATCGCCCGCAGCATTTTAGCCGCGGTATCCGACGTATTCAGACTATTTCCACAATATTCTGTCCCGGGGTGGGAATTTTCAGGCCCGCGCCGGGCGCATCCGCGCTCCCAATGGGCGCTGAATACCCGCTTCAGGAATGAGAGATTCCGGAAACGGGTATCAGACCTGCCTTCAACGCCACCGGCGACGCCTCGGGCCATTACCACCCCTCTGCGGGGCGGTCTGGAGAAGGTGATAGGTGGTGAGCCGGATTACTCCACCGCCTGGACGCCCTGCACCTCAGGCACGTAGTAGCGCAGCATGTTCTCGATGCCGTGCTTCAGCGTGGCGCTTGAACTCGGGCAGCCGGAGCAGGCGCCCTGCAGGTGCAGATAGACGATGCCGTCCTCGAAGCCGCGAAAGATGATGTCGCCGCCGTCCTGGGCCACCGCCGGGCGGACGCGAGTGTCGAGCAGTTGCTTGATCTGCATCACCACTTCCGACTCGTCCTCGCCGGCGCCGCCAAGATCGCTGCCTTCGGCGACGACCGGCTGGCCCGAGGCGAAGAATTCCATGATGGCCGCCAGGACCTGCGGCTTCAGCACCAGCCACTCGACCGCGTCCGCCTTGGCGACGGAAATGAAATCGGAGCCGAGAAATACGCCGGTGACGCCTTCGACCGCGAACAGGGCGGTGGCCAGCGGCGACTTGGCGGCCTGGGAGATGTCGGCGAAGTCGGCGGTGCCGCGCGGCATTACCATGCTGCCGGGCAGAAACTTCAACGTGGCGGGATTGGGAGTCGCTTCGGTCTGGATGAACATGGGATTCCTCAAGGGGGCAGCGTAGTCCGAATGTGGTAAATGGCCCGCGGCGGCCGCGGAGTCAAGGCGGGTGGATGCGAGGGCGCGGGAGAATCACGTCACCGCATCGATCTGCTCGTCGGTCATGTTGCCGGGGATCACCGTCAGCGGCACCCGCAGGCGCGCCATGTAGCGCCCGGTCAAGGCCGAGACCAGCGGACCGGGACCGCCGGGACCGGGGTCGGCCGCCAGGACTAGGATGGAGATGGAGGGTTCCTCGTCGATCAGCCGGATCAGCTCGTCGCGCGGTTCGCCCTCGCGGACATAGAGCACCGGCAACTGGCCGGAACGGGTGTTGACCTCGGCGGCGACGCGCTGCAGCAGCTCCTCGGCGTCCTGGCGGGCTTCGGCCTTCATCAGCAGGTCGATGGTGGCGAAGTGCTGGAACTCGGACGGCTCGATGACCCGCAGCAGCGCGACGCGGCCGCCGCTCTTGCGGGCGCGGAAGCAGGCGAAGGACAGCGCCGCCCGCAGCTCGGTCGAATCGTCCACCACCACCAGGAAGACACGGTCCGAAGGCCGGGTCGGCCGTTCATCCATGTGGCTCACCCCTTGCGGAACGCCATCGCCGCCAGCCAGCCGGCGAAGGCGGCCGAGAGCACGGCGATGATACCGTAGGCGGCGGCCTGGCGGTGGGCGAAATCGTAGAGGTCGGCGCCCAGGCCGATCTTGCTCACTACCAACGGGGTCGTCTGGGCCGACACCACCTCGCCGTCCTCCAGCAGGTACACCGCTACCATATAGGTGCCCACCGGCACATTGGCGGGGAAATGGATGTCGGTGCGGAACAGTCGCCGTCCCAGGAAGCCGATGTCCTGGACCGCGTTGCCATAGAGACCCTGGCGTTGCTTGAGGCGCACCAGGGCGCGGCGGTACTCCGCTGCCGCGGCCATCCGATCGTCGCTGTCCACCTCCAGGGGCAGGTGCTCGATGCCGATCTGGTGGCGGGCCAGCACGGCCGGCGAGGCGATTTCGGCGAGATCGCGCGTCGCCGCCACCCGGTAGAACGACGGCACCGACACCACCTCGGCACTGCCGGAATTGACCCAGACGCCGCTGGTGCGGGCCTTGCGCCGGACGGTTTCGCGCCGGTCGGGGCCGCGCACCACCACCACCACGTCACCGCCGCCACGCCCACCCGGCGATTCCTCGACAGCGCCGAACAGCAGCACGTCGGTGCCGGCGAACCCGGTGGTGATGGCTACCAGATGGCTGGCCAGATCGGCCACCAGCGGCTCGGCGGCGATGGCCAGGCCCGGGACGGCCGTGCCAAGGAGCAGAACCAGCCAGCGGGCGAGCCGCCGGGGCATGGGATCAGCGCCGGAGAGCGTCGGCCATCTGGGCCGCCTCGGCCCGGGCGCGCTCCAGCAGGAAGCCCTGCGAGGCTAGATGGCTGGGCAGCAGGGCGGCGTCGGGGGCGCCATTGGTCACCACCAGCGGATCGAGGCGGGCGGCGGCGCGGAAGGTTTCCACCATATGCGCCCAGGCCGGCCCCAATTCGCGGGAATTGATCACCGGGGCGGCATCGGCGTGCAGCTCGCGCAGCAGCAGGGAATAGGCGTAAAGGCGGCCCTTGGCGGCATAGAACAGGTCGTCGGCCTGCACATCGAACAGCGCCCAGTGCCGCTCCTCGATGTGGCGGCCGACGGTGTCGGCACCGGCGCCGAGGTCGCGTGCCACCGCGCTCAACATGCCGGCCAGGGCGGCGGGACGGCGCTCGAAGCCGGCGGTGCCGGCGGCCAGGCGCTCGTTGTAGATGTCGAGCGACCGCATGGCGTTGCGGTACATCTTCTCGGAGGACGCTGTGCGCGACCAGGCGGTGCGCGGGTCGAACATCCAGGTGGTGCCGGAATACTTCAGCAGGCCGGCGGCGCGCTCCAGCTCGGGGTCGGTGCCATTCGGCCCGCGCAGCAGGCCGTTCTCGTCGGCCACGGCGGCGGTGAAGCGGGCCAGCGCGGTGATGATGCCCTGCTGAAAATGCGGCATGTCGTCCAGCGCCCAGGACGGCATGAAGAAGGGGTCGTTGGCGGTCCAGCCATGCAGGTCGACCTCGCGGTGGATCAGCGCCGTCGCCACCGCCACGGTGCGCGAGTGTCCCGCCGCCACCGGGCCGCTGCCGAACTCCGGATCGCCGTCGATCTTGTGGGCCACCGCCATGCCGGTGAGATAGGCGAACACCAGTCCGCCCGCCACCGCCGCTCCCACCCAGGTCCACGGTACCGGCATGCGCCAGCGCGGCCGCGCCGTCTCGGGTTGCGGCGAGGGCACGATTTCGTCGGGGAGGGGAGTCTGATCGGTCATGGCGGTTCACTCTTACGCCCGGCGGGGCCAGGGGCGCAAGAGTCCCCTCCGGTCTATGGCCTCAGGAAGCCGACGATGTCATAGACCTCGGCGATGATCGGCCGGGCGATGGCATCGGCGCGCTCGGCGCCGCTGCGCAGGATGCCGTCGAGATAGGCCGGGTCGGCCATCAGGCGCTGCATCTCGCCGTTGATGGGTCCGAGTACCGACACCGCCAGATCCACCAGCTCCTGCTTGAACTCGGAGAACTGGCGGCCGGCGAAGCGGCTCATCACCGCCGCCTTGTCCTGATCGGCGAGGGCGGCGTAGATGCCCAGCAGATTCGAGGCCTCGGGGCGGCCCTCCAGCGCCTCCACCCCGTCGGGCATGGGGTGTGGGTCGGTCTTGGCCTTGCGGATCTTGAGGGCGATGGCGTCGGCGTCGTCGGCCATGTTGATACGGCTATAGTCGCTCTCGTCCGACTTGCTCATCTTCTTGGTGCCGTCGCGCAAGGACATCACCCGGGTGGCGGCGCCGAAGATCAGCGGCTCGGGCAGGGGGAAGAACTCGACGCCGTAGTCGATGTTGAACTTCTGCGCCGTGTCGCGCGCCAGCTCCAGGTGCTGCTTCTGGTCCTCGCCCACCGGCACGTGCGTCGCCTTGTAGGCCAGGATGTCGGCGCTCATCAGGTTGGGATAGGCGTAGAGGCCGACCGAGGCGTTCTCCTTGTGCTTGCCCGCCTTTTCCTTGAATTGGGTCATGCGGTTGAGCCAGCCCATGCGGGCGACGCAATTGAAGATCCAGGACAACTGGGCGTGGGCCGGCACGGTGGACTGGTTGAAAATGATGTGCTTCGAGGCGTCGACGCCCGAGGCGATCATGCCGGCGGCAACCTCGCGGGTGTTGCGCACCAGCTCCTTGGGGTCCTGCCAGACGGTGATGGCGTGCATGTCGACGATGCAGAACAGGCAATCGTATTCGGTCTGCAGCCGTACCCAGTTGCGGATGGCGCCCAGGTAGTTGCCGAGATGCAGGTTGCCGGTAGGCTGCACGCCCGAAAAGATGCGGTTCATGGCTGGACGGACTCCCTGGGTGCCGAAGGCCCCCTGTATAGCGCCTGGCGCGGCGGGGTCAACTTTTCTCCCTTGCTGCCCATGCCAGTGCAGGAGGCACTGCCAGAGAACGCAGATGGTCTGAAAATGGCAGAGCGAGAAAATATTGCAGGCGTGTCCCGGGTATGGCCCCATGCCATCGTCCAACCCCGGCTTGGCATCGGGACCACCATCCAGCCCGTCACAGACCATGTCTCGCCGATCGTAGCCGATCGGCGAAGCCCTCAGGGCAAATGCGAACGCAATCTGTGTCCTTGTTTCCAGCTGGCGACCCTGGAACCATAGTGCGGTCGCCAGCCTTGGTCTGATCTCATTCCGACGGAAAAGCTGCCCGTCCGCCCAGCGTCTTGTCGTGGCTGCGTTTGACCACCGAGACGCCCAGCACCGCCAGCGCCACTCCCCAGATGGGGGAGGTGTTGACCAGGGCGGTGATGATGGTGGGGGCCTGGGCGGGCTCGGTGACGATGGCCCAGGCGATGGCGCCCATGGTGGCGGTCCAGGTCGCCGCCATGGCGTAGCCGAAGGTCGGCCGCCAGCGGCGGACATAGGCATCCTCGGAGGCGACCTCGGTGCGGAAGGTCTGGTTGATCTGGGCCAGCGCCTCGCGTGCCTCGGCGCTGTCCAGTTCGGTCAGGCGTTCCATGTGGCGGTTGGCCTCGACCACCTGTTCGGGTGGAATGGCCTTGCTCTCCAGCGCCTCTCCCACCTGCGACAGCGCCGCCGAGGCGGCCTTGGCGGCCGGGTGGTTGAGGGAGTCCAGCGCGCCGCCCACCGCCTTGGCGAGCAGCGGCAGCCCGATCTGGGCCAGCAGCAGCGGAATCATCACCGGATTCCCTGGGCGACATCGAGCTTGGCCTCGATCCGCACCAGATGCTCGGTGAGGCGGCGCTCGACGTCCTTGAGGTAACCGGTGGTGGCGTAGCTCTTCGCCACCTCCAGTTTGTAGGCGGACAGGGCCTCGCGCGACTGGCCGAGGCCGATGTCGATGCGGTGGTCCATCTCGTCGGCGCGGCGGTCGGTCTCGGCGCGGGTGCGCCAGATCATCCAGAACAGCCCGGCCAGCGACGGCATCTCGACCGCGGTGATCCACCACATCAGGTCGATGGTCCAATGGGTATTGTGGTCCATGGGGGGAACTCCTAGACGTCGAATTCAGAGGGAACCGTGAGGCTGCCGCCGGGGCGCCAGTCGCGGCGCTCCAACGGCTTACCCAAGGGACGCGATAGCCGCACCGGCTGGCTGAGCAGGCAGCCGGCGACGGCGTCGAGGCCGTCGTCGCGGGCCTTGCCGCCGGGCAGCCATTCGCGCATCTCGGCGATGAACGGCGTCGTCCACACCGAGCGGTGGGCGTGCAGGGCGCCGGCGGCCAGCACGGCGTCGAAGGCGTCGACGATGCGCTGGTCCTTGGCCCGCTTGGAGACCGCCTCGACCACGGCGCAGGGCACACCGCCGGCCGCCAGTTCGCGGCGCAACAGGCCGGGCAGGAAGCGGCCGAGACCGTTGGTTTCCAACTGCACCGCCGGCAGGTGAAGTGCGGCGACGAACTCGGCCACCCGGCGGCAGAGCTGGGTGGCCTCATCGGTCTCGGATTGGCGCGGATCATGGGTGAGGTAGCGCACCCGGTGCAGCCAGTAACCGCCGTCCTCGTCGGTGAACACCGCCGCCACCACCGAGGCGTCGCCCTTGCCGGGGGCGCCGTAGGACGGATCCCACCAGCACGACGCCGAGACCAGGCGGCGGCCGTCGAGGGTCAGCAGCGGCACGCCATTGGCCTCGGCATAGGCCAGCTCGGCCTCGTAGAGCCGCAGCCGGTCGGGGTCGAGGCGGCCGTCGGCGATGTTGACCGGCCGCAGCATCATCTGGCTGTCGAACTTGTTGGGGCCGCTGCGCTTGCGCAAGCCGGCGATGCGCTCCGGCGGGAAGCGGTCCGGCCAGGCGCTGCGGCCGCGCGGGTCTACCAGCGGGATTTCCAGCCGCTGGAAGCCGGCCAGGAAGGGCTGGCTCTCCGACACCTCCAACCGGGGCGCCTCGGCATAGATGGTATAGAAGCTGTGCGGCGTGCCGACATAGAGCTGCAACCCGCCGGGGACCATCACATACTCGATCTCGGCCAGCCTTTCCCGCAGGTCGGCGCGCTTGGGGGCGCTGTCGCAGGTATTGGGCACCTCGACATCGTCGCAGATGACGATATCGGCACGGCTGCCGGTGATGTTGGCGCCGATGCCCTTGGCCACCATGGACGGATCGCGCAGCTCGCCCGGCCGGTTGACGGTGAACTGGTCGGCGGCCCATTGTTCGCGCCGTCGCGGCTTGAGGCCCTGGGTCAGCGGGTGGCGCTCGACGATGCGCTTGACGTTGCGCACCATCCTCTTGGCCAGGGCGAACTCGGCCGCCAGCACCAAGATGCGCAGGTTGGAGTCCCCCATCAGCACCCAGGCGCAGAACAGGCCAACGATGGTGGACTTGCCGCTGCTGCGGAACGCCATCAGCAGCAGTTCGCGGTCGCGGCCGCTGCTCTTGCCGGCGTGCCAGCGCGCCGCCAGCCAGCGCGCCATGCGCAGGTGGTGACGGGGCGTGCCGAGGCCGAGGCGCTCGTTCCACAGCCAGAGGAATTCCGGGAAATTGACGGTCTTCACGACTCGTCCTCCTCGTCGGAGTCGATGGCGTCGAGGGCGGCGCGCGCCTCGGCCAGCAGGCGGTCGAGCCCGTCGCCGGGCGCCGCTTCGGTCTCGCCGCCGCCCTCGGCCCAGCGCGCCAACTTGATCAGCAGGTCGACATGGGCCAGGGCGGCCTTACAGGCGGCATGCCAGGCGGCGAATCCCTTGGCGTCGGCGGGCGCCTCGGCGCCGGCGAACGCCTCATAGCCCTCGACCGCCGCATGGATACGGGCGGGCAACCGGACCTTCAGGCTCAGGCGCAGGTCTTCGAGATCCTCGGCCATGGCGGTCTCCTTGGGGTGGGAAAAAGAAAGCCGCCCGCCGGCGGGGTGCCGGCGGGCGGGTATTCGACCTTCTAGCGCCACTGCATCCAGATTCCGTGCACCTGCTGCTCACGGGCGTTGGCGGTCTCCACCTTCCACTTCAGGCTGGTGCCCGATGGCTGGCCGGAGACGTCGGCCGAGCCCTTCAGCACTCGGCTGCCGGAGACCGGGCCGGGACCGAAATCGGCCATGGTGACGGCGGTCCAGGTGGTGCCGCCGTCGCGGCTGACCTGGAAGACGACGTCGGTGTTGACCGCGCTGGAGCCGGCAATGTCCTTCCAGATTCCCACCAGGGTGACGGTGGTGGGGAGCGAGGACGCGGTATAGGCGGTGGAGACGGTGGCGATGTTGGCGGACGACGCCGTCCCCTTGGGGATCAGTTCGTAGATGTACGGGCTGTAGGTGGCGCCGACCGTGGTGTGACACCAGCGCAGATAGCGATAGACGGTGGAGTTGGTCACCGGCCGGTTATAGGTGGTGCCGCCCGTCCATGAACTCGCCCAGGTGTCGAGCGTCACCTCCTCCCCGGCGAAGGCGCCGGTGGAGGAGGCCTTCAGCACGATGGAGGTCAAGCCTCCCACATCGCCGCCGCCGGTGCGGTAGTCGTAGCTGGTGATGGCATAGGTGTTCGAAGCCCCGAGATCGTAGCCGATCCAGTAGGCCGAGCCGGAAGGGGATGGCGAGAAATAGGTGCCGGTGTTGCCGTCCGTCATGTTGGCCGTGCTGCCCGAGCCGGCGTGCTCGGTGGTGATGGTCAGGCCGCCGAGCGGGATGCTGCCGGTGCCGCCGGCATTGGAGACACAGCCGCCGCCGACGGTGGCGCCTCCCAGGCTGCCGATGCCGGTCGTGTCGTCGAACTCGTCGGCCACCTCCTGGCCGCCCTGCTCCGGCGCCGTCGAGGTGGTCAGTCGCGCCACCGACAGGAACAGCAGCCCGATATTGCCGTCCAGCAGATCGAGGCGTGCCGAGGCGGTGGCAGTGGCCGCCACATAGGCCTTGACCGCCTTCTGCGACGGAATGCGGCTGTCGCTGTCGGCGGCAAGGGCTGCGTCGGTGTCGATGTCGAGCACGGCGGCGGTGCCGAGACCGATATCGCCACGGACCTCGGCGGCGGCGCGATATTCCAGTCCGTCCTCGGCCGCCTTCTGGCGGAGGAAATGGCCGCCCTCCCCGGTGGCGTCGGGCAGGGCGTCCGAGGCGGCGTTGGTGGCGCTCAGGGCGGCGGCCACCGCCGAAGCGGCGGCGGCGGCGGCGCTGGCGGACGCCGAGGTCGCCGCCTGATCGAGGTCGGTGGCGGAGTTCTCCAGCCCGGTCCCGGCGGCGTTCCACTTCAAGGCCATCAGCGCCGCCGGCTCGGGCAGGGTGAGGTCGGCGGTCGAGTTGCTGGTGATGGCGCGCCGGACGGCGCGGCCGCTGTCCTCGGCAACCTGCTGCAGGGCGGCGGTCTGGTAGTCGAACTCGTCGTTCAGGGTCTTGGCGCGGATGATGCCGTCGGCCTGAAGATCGGTGGTGCGCTGGATGGCAAGGCTGCGTCGCAGGGTCACCAGGGCGCCCATGGCCGGCGGCACCGTGAACAGCACGCTGCCGCCGGCCGAGACCCCGGCGCCCGAGACGCTGAAACCCGAGGTCTGCAGGGTGGTCCCGACATAGACCGCGAGATCGGCGGCGGTGAAAATGGGGAACGAGTAGCTGAAGGCGGTCTGCACGCCGTCGGCAACGTACTGCACGCGCGGCAGGACGTCGCCGACCTGGATGTGTTCGGTCATGGGGGCTCCTGGGGATAGGGGCGTCTCAAAAGGCGAGACTGATGTTCAGCCGGCCAGTTTCATTTCGGTCGCCACCGACAGCACGGTGCAGGGCAGCGGCACGTCCTGCGCGATCCGCCACAACGGCTGGTAGGCGTCACGGCGCCAGCCGATGGCGCGGATGGCGACGTCGCCCGAGAAGGACGGCGGTGCCGCGTCGAAGCTGTCCTTGCCATAGCGGCGGAATGGGATCGGCGTCAGGCCGCGGCCGGTGTCGATGTGCAGGGCGCTGGTGTCGAGGACGCGGAAGCAGGCCCGTACCAGCCGCACCACCAGCCCCGCCCCGCCGCTGCCCGACAGCACCGGCGGCAGCGGCTCGATGACGTGGGTGTAGGGCAGGCCGGCCTGCACTGCGCTTGCCGGCTCGGGGAGGTCGATGGCGCCCTCCGCGACCACCACGTCGCAGATGGCGCCGCCGTCGGCCAGCACTCGCACCGTGCGCCCCTCCAGGTGGTCGAGGCCGGACCAGTGGGCGGTGGGCGTAACGCTTTCGCCGGTGATGGCGCAGTCGAGGTTGAGGAGGTCGTCGAAGCGCTCGATGAACACCGTGCCCTGGCGCTCCACCAGCAGGAAGACCTCGTCCTCCACCACCGCCACCGAGCGGAACAGGCCGTCGGTCTGGTGGGCGGTCCAGGCGGTGATCTTCTCGTTGCGGTAGACGGTCAGCGTCGACAGGCTGCCGTCGCCCATCACCACATGGAACAGCCGCCGGCCGGGATCGTAGTCCTGATCCACCGGGGCGTTGATCAGGTGGCGCGCCAGCATGGCGAGGTCGGTGGACTGATAGGCCTGCTCCATGTCGGTGAACAGGAACTCGCGCAGGTCGCGGCCGTTGCGCGAGACGAAATGGGTGGCGCCGTCCACGTGGCGCGGCGGCACGGTGCGGTCCACCGGCGACCCCACCCGGGTCTGGCGCAGCAGCTGGATGCGCGACGGCGTCAGCGGCTCGCCCGACACCATCCACTCGGCGCCCGAGGTGAACACCTGCAGGTGCTTGCCCGAGAACACGGCGCGGATGGCGTTGACCTGATCGGACAGCAAGGCGAACTCGATGGCCGCGTCATCAAGGCCTTCGCCGAGATCAAAATTGTAGAGGTCTGACGATTTGCTCAACCATAACCGGTTGGGCAGGTCACGGCTGCCGCCGAGCACCAGCCGGTCCTGGTGGAAGCACACCGAGACCGGCCAGCCGCGCAGGGCGGACAGCGCCGGTTCCTCCCAGTCCTTGGTGGCCTGGGTGTTGGCCAGGGTCTGCTTGACCGTGGCGGTGACCTGGGTGGCCGAGGCCCGCGCGGTGACCTCGACCTCCTTGCCGCCGACCCGCAGCCGCAAACCGACATGCTCGGGCTCGAACACCGCCGCCGAGGCGGTCAGGGTGATGCTGCCGGTGGTGGCGCTGGGGGTGACGGTGATGTCGTCGGCGGCGAACTTGTGGGTCGGTTGGTGGATGACGCTGCCGTCGTCGTGGAAGCTCCACGCGGCCACGGTCCAACTGCCGTGCGAGCTGCGGGTGATCTTGCGTGGCGGCACCTCGGGGTGGACCACCAGCAAGGTGTCGGCGCTCTGTGTCCAGTTGATCTGGCGGATCTGCGCCTCGCTCCACGGCGCGGCGAAGTCGGCGACCCGCGCGAACAGGCCACGGGTGACGGTGTCGGCGTAGACGTCCACATGCCCGGCGGTCACCACCAGCAGGTAACTCTGCTCGGTGTTGAACTCGAACGGGATCAGCCGTCCCGGCCCCCGCGCCGTGTCGACAGTGCGCAGGCCGGCCCGCCGGCTGACGCCGCCGGTGGGGGCGATGAAGACATTGCGCAGTTTCATGGCGCCGTTGGCATAGGCGGCGAGGTCGCCGCGGCCCAGCATGTCCATGCTGAGCTCGCCGGCGGTGAAGCTGGTCTTGGCCAGTTTGACGAGGCCGCTCATGACCGCACCTCCACCAGCGGGAAGCTGGAGATGGCCGACGGCGTGTGCTGCTGCCCGTCCACCAGCTTGGCGGCGCGAAATTCCCCTTCGGCCATGCGGTAGAGGAACTCGGTGCGGGTGGTGCTTTCGGTCAGCGGCACGCAGAACTCGGCCGCCAGCCGGGCGATCAGCGCCTGGTCGAAGAACGGCGGAAACGACATCTCCTCGGGGCGGAAGACATAGGTCAGCACCACCTCGTCGGCGTCGGTGTGCAGCCGGTTCTCCGCGATGCGGGAGACCAGCCCCTGGCCCCGACCCGACGGCCCCGCCGACAGCGCGCGCAGGAAGTCGGGCGGCAGCTGGTAGGCATGGGCGTAGTCGGCCACCGGCGGTGCCGCCAGCCGGGGCAACCCGACCTGGCCGGTGGCGAAGGTCCAGGGATGCGACGACAGCATGGCGTCGCGGATGGAGGGAAACAGGTTGGCGGCCACCTCCGACTCGGCGGTGCCGTCGTCGAACGAGGCGATGGTGCTGGCTCCAATGCGAATGAGCGCACGCGAGCACAGCGCGATGGCGGACAGGGCCATGGCGGTTCTCCAGATGATAAGGGAAAGGGCTTTTTCGGCGTTACCTCACACCGACATCCAGCCGTCGAGCAGCGAGCCGCCGCCCATCAGCATCCGCTCCAGTCCGGCGGAGCTGCCGCCCGAGCTGGACGTGGCGGACTGGCGGGCCAGGGCGGTGCCCTGGATGCCATGGAGATTGGCCGACTCGGCCTGATCGGCGGCGGAGTGGCTCGCCAGTCCGCGCAGGATGGCGTCGCCGGAGCCGCCCGAGGAACCGATGCCGGCGGCGGCGAGGCGGGCCCGCTGCGAGGCCATCTGCGCCTGCAGCAGGTCCTTGCGGTGGCGCTCCTGCTCCTGGTACTGGGCGTCGAGGGTCGCCTGGCGGGCGGCATAGGCGTCGGCGTTGGGATCGCTGCCCGTCGGGGCTGCGGAAAGGCCGTTGGCCATGGACAGGCCCATCTGCGCCATGGCGCCGAAGCTGTCTGAAAATCCACCCATGTTGCATCTCCTTATAAATTCGTCTGGATAAGTCAAACCATCAGGCCGGCGCTGCCGGTGGCGGCGAGATAGGCGGCGACCCGGGGGGTGCCGGCCAGTTCGGCGAAGCGGTGGCGCTCGTCGGCGTTCCACTCCGCCGGCTCGCCGGCCGCCAGCCGGGCCTCTGCCAGCCGGCGGCGGGCGATGCCGGGCCGGGCCGGGCCGTTGCTCTCGGGGTTGGTGGCGTAGGCGATCTCGAAGGCCAGCGCGGCGCGATCGCCGGCCGCCAGGGCGGCGGTGGCCCTGGGGGTGCGCAGGCCGCTGCCGATGTTGTAGCGAACCGAGGTCATCCCGACCTCCTGGCGTGACAGGGCGAATTGCTGGGTCAGGTCGGCCGGTTTGCCCTGGCGCCGTGCCTCGGCCTCAAGATCGGTCAGCACGGCGCGGCGGGCGGCGGGCCAGCGCGCCAGCGCCTGGGCGCGGATGCGGGATTCGGTGAGGCTGAAGCCGAAGCGGTTGCAGGCGGCGGTCTCGCGGGCCGCCACAAAGGGTGGGATCAGGCGGTGGCACTCGGCCTCGGACGCGCCGGCCCGCAGCAGGGCGGCGACGCGCTCCAGCAGCGTCCATTCATCGGCGGTGAACCGGTAGGGCGCGGCGGCGTCGCCGCTGATCTCGGCGCCGAGGCGCTCGCGGGGCAGCAGCACCCAGCCGGCGGCGCTTCGGATCGCCAGCGCCACGCCGGCGCCCATGGTGGGGACGCCGCGCTGGTCGCTGTAGATGCGCGGCACGGCACCCTCGAAGTCCTTGAGGTGGTGCCAGACGAAATCCTCGTACCGGTCGGCGGCGATGGGGGTCGGTTGGATGGCCATGGGCGATGTCCCGAAAAGCCGGCGGGCCGGCCCCCGTGAGGAGGCCGGCCCGCCGCAAGGTGGGGGGAGGGCTGGGTTCGGATCAGTCGGTGTCGGCCGAACCGATGCGGGTCAGGTCGTTGACGTCGATTACGGAGCCGCTGTTGGACGACACGAAGAACAGGCCGGCCTGCGCCGTGCCGGCCGTGTCGAGGTTGGCGACGATGATGTCACCCACCCGCAGCATGGTGGCGGCGGCGTTGAAATAGCCGGAGGTGTCGACGGTGGCGGCATCGTCGGCGGTGGTGTAGTGCCACAGGGTGAAGCCGTTGGCATAGGCCAGCACGCTGAGATCCTTGGACAGATAGGACATGGCTTCGCTCCTTAGGATTCGAGGCAGCGCAGGGAGACGACGCCGTTGTCGTCCACCAGCATGGCGCCCTGCGACATGAAGTTGTTGATGAACCAGGCGGCGCGATCGCCGTGATAGGTGATCTCGCTTTTGACGTTGGCGCCGCTGGCGTGGCCGATGGCGGTCTTGTGGTACCAGTAGCAGTAGCGAACGCTGCCGCTCTTGGTCAGGCCGGAGTGCGGCATCCAGAGCGTGCCCAGCCACTTCTTGGCCTGGGTGCCCTTCCACGGCAGTTCATCGGGGCCGACATAGTCGGCATGGGCGAACTCGGCGATGTCCATCAGCTCGGACCACTGCTTCCAGCCGATCACCGCGTAGCGCTCGCCGTCGTCGGGAACGTCGGCGCCGCCCAGCATCTCGAAGGCTTCGAGGATCTTGGCCTTGGTCAGGCCGGTGGTGCCGTCCTTGGCGTAGTTAGTGGACTTGTCGAGCTCGGCGATCACCAACTCGTCGGTCTTGCGGCCCAGGGCATAGGCGCCGGCATTGACCAGCACCGAGCGCTCGTTGTGCTCGACCTTGATCTCGTCGAGCCGGTCGAGCCAGTCGCCGGCGTAGTAGTCGTAGAGCTGGCATTCGACGGCGGTGTGATCGACGTTCATCACCGGCACCTTGCCGTGGCGGGCCTTGGTGCTGGCCGAACCCTTGCCGACCTTCTGGAACACCGCGATGGCGCCGGTGACGTTGTCGCGGGTGCGCACCGTGTTGCGCAGCTTGGTGCCCATGCGCTGATAGGCCTGATGCACCTCGATGCCGTACTGCTTGGAGTACGAGTTGACGATGGTCGTGGACATGATTTGTTCCTTTTGACGGGTGGGGGAGAGGCGCCTTCCGCCGGTTGCGGGCTCCTGGGCGGTCGAGTTCGACCGGCCGGACCGCCGACGAAAGGCGCCGGGGCGGCCGCCGGGCCGGAGCCGCTGGAAGCGGGTCCGGTTCTCCGTGCGGCGGCAAACTGAAGCGTCACATCCACTCCCCTCCCCCGCGCCGGGGAGCGCGCGGGGGAGGGGGGGCCGCCGGCGCTGTCAGGTGCGGCAAGGGGAACGCACCGAGCGCCGGGGCCGAGGATGTCGCGTTGAAAAATCGATCTATCGGGCGCGAAGAAATTCGCTATGATCGCTTCCCTGAGATTGTCCTGATCAGGCGGAGTAAGGGGTTGTTCTGTTCATGAGCCACATCTCGGCCGCGGGTCGATCCGACTCGCAACTGACCGATCGTATCGAGGCGCGTGCCAACGGGCTGCTCAGCGACTGCCGGCGCGCCTTCCACGCGTTCGGTGACCTCGACGAACTGGCGGAAAACTTGCGCATCCTGTCGCTCAATGCCGAGCTGGCGGCCGGGCGGGCCGGGGACAAGGGCCGCGCCGTGCGCGCCCTCACCCAGTACACCCGCGAACTGGTCAACCGGCTGGCCCAGATCCAGGGCGAGATGAACCGGCTGCGGGGCCGCACCTTTGGCCTGTCCTCCACTATCCTGCGTGGCCTGCTGCAATTGCACCTGTTCGAGCGCGCCGCCGAGAAGATCAACGCTGGCGACCATGACGACCGGGCACGGGCCGCCACCAATCGCGCCTTTCTCGACATCATGACCACGCTGGTCGATACCTTCGAGGGCATGGCGCGCTGCGTCGACGACCTGTCACGGCGCACCCACGGCGTCGAGGAAGTGGTCAGCCAGTCGGATTCCATCGCCACCAACATCGCCATCGAGGCGGCGGCGGCCGGTGTCCACGAGAAGGAATTCCGCACCGTCTCCGACACCATGCGTCGCTATGTCGACGACCTGCGGACCATGATCGACGAGGCCTCCGACGCCGTCCGCCGCGCCCTGGAAAAGGGCGACTCGCTGCGGCGGCTGGGCCTCGACAGCCTCGAAGAATTGCAACGTTGATAGTGGCCAAGTTGGCGGAGTAGGTCCATGAACTGCGTTACCTTGTTCCGGCATGATGAGCACCGTTGGCTGGCATTCGGCCAGGACCCGGAAAAGCCGGACAATGTCATCGATACCAACCAGTACGTCATCTGCGCCGGTAATTCCGCCATGCTGATCGACCCGGGCGGCATGGAGGTGTTCCCCTCCATGCTGGCGGCGCTGACCCGTGAGTTGCCGGTCGAGGACATCAAGGTGATGTTCCTGTCGCACCAGGATCCCGATGTCGGTTCGTCGCTGCCGTTGTGGCGCCGTGTGGTGAAGCCGGACGTCAAGGTGTACCTGTCCTGGCTGTGGGCCGGTTTCGTCGCCCATTTCGACCGCGAGACCACCTTCACCACCATTCCCGACGAGGGGATGGAAATGTCGCTGGCGCCCGATTGCAAGCTGCGCTTCGTGCCGGCGCACTACATGCACTCGTCGGGGAACTTCAACGTCTACGATCCGCGGGCCCGCATCCTGTTCTCGGGCGACATCGGCGCGGCCTTGGTGCCGGCCAGCGCCCGCACCGGCATGTTCGTCGAGGACTTCAACGCCCACATTCAGTACATGGACGGCTTCCATCGCCGCTGGCTGGCCTCGACCCGGGCGCGTGACGCCTGGGTGGAGCAGGTCTCCAAGCTGGATATCGACATACTGGCGCCCCAGCACGGCCTGATCTTTCGCGGCGACGACGTCAAGCGCTTCATCGACTGGCTGTCCAAGCTGGACATCGGCAGCGGCGTGGCGGCGATGCACAAGTAGAAGGACATTCCTTCTCCCAGCGGGGCTGCGGGGATCATAACTTCCCGCAGCCCCGCTGAGGCGAGGGGCTCTACGCTTCGCCGTACAGCCGCCTGAAGCCGGCCGAGACCTTGTCGATGTAGGCGGGGTCGCGGGTCTTCCAGTAGCGCGGGTCCTGCATCATCGTCTTGAGCTGGTCCTCGTTGGGCGCCTCGTCGGCGGTGGCCGGGGTGCGGCCGAGGGCGGGTTCGCCGGCCGCCATCAGGCGTTGCAGCGCCTTGACGCCCTCCGGGCTGGAACTCAGCACGCGGTACATCTCGGGCGGCAGGCTGGCCTTGCCCCAGGCGGCAAGCTGGCGGGCGGTTTCGGTCCAACGCGCCTCGCCGCCGAAATGCTCCTTGAGGCGTTCCAGGCTGTGCTGGCGCTGGGCCTCGGCGACGCCGTGGGCCAGCATGGGGGGCACCCGCTCATGGGCGAGGTCGTAGACCAGCTGCACCTGGGAGGGGGTGAAGCCGGCCTGATGCAGGCGCTCATTGACGGTCAGGTCGCTGGTCAGCATGGGGTGGCGGGTGTCGACGCTATAGCCGTCGGCGCTGTCGGGCACGCCGATGGCGCGGCGGAAGCCGGCCAGCTCCTCGGCGGAGCAGTCGGGGCACGGCACCTTGACCATGCTCGACAGGCGTTTCTCCAGATCGCGATAGGCCTTGAGCAGAGCCTCGGTGCGGAGCTGGCCGGTGGCGGGATCACGAAATTTTTCGGGCACCTGGGGGGAGCGGTCACCCTTGGGGGCGGTGTCCAGGGTGGCCTCCTGCGAGTCTTCGTAAAACATCGTCGTCTCCTGTGCGGGGGGGGGGGGGGGGGGGGGGGGGAAAAATCAACCGTCGCCGCCGCGGGCCCCCGGGGCCAGGATGTTCAGCACCAGGTGGCG
>CAJANL010000289.1 GCA_903941105.1 uncultured Rhodospirillaceae bacterium | reverse complement strand
GCCGAGGATCCCGGCACCGTCGGCTTCCACATCTCGGCGCTCTACTCGCCGCCGGGCTGGCAATCCTGGGAGAGCATCGCCCGCATGTGGGAAGCAGCTCAAGGCAATGACGACGCGCTCAGGGTGTTTCGCAACACCGTGCTGGGGGAAACCTGGGTCGAGTCCGGCGAGGCCCCCGATTGGCAGCGGCTCTATGACCGCCGCGAGACTTGGGGTCCGGGCACCGTCCCGGCGGGCGGACTGTTCCTCACCGCCGGGGCCGATGTGCAGAAGGACCGCGTCGAGATCGACGTCTGGGCCTGGGGCCGAGGCATGGAAAGCTGGCTGGTCGACCATATCGTCATCGACGGCGGGCCGGAACATGCCGAAACCTGGACTGCGTTGGAGCAGGTGCTGGCGAAGACCTGGCAACATGCCAACGGCGCCGCCCTGAAGATCGCCCGTCTGGCCATCGACTCCGGCTACGAGTCCTCGGCGGTCTACACCTGGGCTCGCCGGATGGGCGTTGGCCAAGTATCGCCCATCAAGGGCGTCGAGGGCTTCAACCGCTCCAGCCCGGTCTCCGGCCCCACCTATGTGGACGCCACCGAGGGCGGCAAGAAAGTGCGCCGTGGTGCCCGCCTCTGGACGGTGGCGGTGTCCACCTTCAAGTCGGAGACCTACCGGTACTTGCGGCTGGAGCGGCCCACCGACGAGGAACTGGCCGAGGGAATCCGTTACCCGGCCGGAACGGTGCATCTGCCATCGTGGGCGGACTCGGAGTGGTGCAAGCAATTCGTGGCCGAGCAGTTGGTGACGGTCAAGAACCGACGCGGCTTCACCAAGCTGGAATGGCAGAAGCTGCGCGAGCGCAACGAGGCGCTGGATTGCCGGGTCTATGCCCGCGCCGCTGCCTGGATTGCCGGTTCCGACCGCTGGTCGGAGGCCAAATGGCGCGATCTGGAATCCCAAATTGGCCCGTCCGAGACGGCTCAACCCGAAGAAGCCCAGGCGGGTCAGATCCGCCGCACCGTTCGTCGCCCACGGCGGATCATCAAGTTCAGCGGGATGCACTGATCATGACTCTCGACGAGATGAAGGCTGAGCGCGAGCGGGTGCTGGCGCGACGCAACTCACTGGTGGCTCGCGTCACGGTTGGCGACCGCACCGTCCAATACGACCTGACCCAGGCCAATCATGTTCTGGCCGATCTCGACCGCCGCATCGCCGTGCTGGAGGGCAAGAAGCCCCGCCGCCGGATTCTCGCCGTCGCCACCAAGGGGCTGTGATCATGCTGTCGGGACTGCGCAGGAGGATCGGCGCTCTGATCGGCGGCTTCGAGGCCGCCCAGGGCAGCCGCCGTCTAAAGGGCTTTCAGCCCAGCCGCGCCCATGTCAACACCTTGATCGCGGCTGCCGGTTCCGACATCACGGCGCGAGCCCGCTATTTGGTGCGCAACAACGGCTATGCCCTCAATGCCGCTGAGAGCTGGACCGGCAATGCCGTCGGCACCGGCATCAAGCCGTCCTCGCTGATCGCCGACAAGGATCTGAAGACCCTGGTGCAGCAGCTTTGGCTGGCCTGGACCGACGAATCCGATGCCGAGGAGCTGACCGATTTCTACGGCCAGCAGCGTCGCGCCGCCCGCGAGGTGTTCATCGCCGGGGAAGTGTTCTTCCGCCTGCGCCCGCGTCGCCCGGAAGACGGCCTGACGGTGCCGTTGCAG
>CAJANL010000288.1 GCA_903941105.1 uncultured Rhodospirillaceae bacterium | reverse complement strand
GGTGGTACTTAACCGTGGTCTCTGCAGTGAGCTACACTGGCCTCCACAATTTTGGGAGGATTACAAAAATGCTCGATCAATCAACGGTCAGTGCAACCGCGCGCCTACGACAGTACTTTCAATCCGTATTCGGCTGGGGCGCGCCGGGCGTAAAGAGCCATTCCAAACCCGCTATTTGGCTGTTTAACTGGCTTGCTGTGTTTGCATGCCTGTGGAGCCTGCCCGCCGGGGCTGCAACGCCCATGGTGGCGGTAGGCAATATGCACAGTTGCGTGGTGCTCAGCGCGGGTGCAGTGCAGTGCTGGGGCTTGAATGGCAACGGCCAGCTTGGCGATGGCACCACCACCAGTAGTGCATCGCCGGTAACGGTAAGCGGTATCAGCGATGCCGTTTCGGTCGCAGCGGGCCGCTACCATAGCTGTGCGGTGCTCGGCGGCGGTAGTGTGCAGTGCTGGGGCAATAACTATTACAGCCAGCTTGGCGATGGCGGCAAAAACCAAAGCACAGTTCCAGTGACCGTGTCCGGCATCAGCAACGCCAGCTCCATTGCAATCGGGGATGACAATAGCTGCGCGCTGCTGAGCACCGGTGCGGTGCGGTGTTGGGGTGGCAGCCGGCTTGGCAATGGCATCGCGGGTGGAAGTAGCAACTCCGTGGCCGTAACGGGCATCAGTAATGCCAGCTGGATTGCGGCGAATCCTTTTAGTTCCACTTGCGCCGTTGTGGGTGGTGGTGCGGTGCAGTGCTGGGGCGATGGCCAGCTCAGCCCGGTGGCTGTCGCTGGCGTCAGCAACGCGAAATCAGTCGCAGTGGCTTATGACCATAAGTGTGCGATCCTCATCAGTGGCGCTGTGCAGTGCTGGGGCTCAAACGATTCAGGTCAACTCGGCAATGGCACCAAGGTGTTTAGTGCCTTGCCGGTGGCCGTGTCTGGCATCAACAATGCCACTGCACTGGCGCTGGATATTTCGTTTTCCTGTGCTCTGCTCAGCACGGGGCTGGTCAAGTGCTGGGGCGCCGGCTCCACTTTGTTTGGTGTTGCTACTAACCAAGAAAATCTCGTGCCAGTAGCACTGCCAGGCATCAGCGATGCCACTTCGGTTTCGGTATATCGCGGCGATGCTTGTGCAACGATCAAAGACGGTGGCGTGAAGTGCTGGGGCAGCAACTCCCAGGGCCAGCTAGGCAATGGCAGTACAACCACCAGCTACACACCGTTAACGGTTGCTGGCATAACCACAGCCACTGCCATTACAACAGGCAACTCGTACAGCTGCGCCGTGCTCGGCAGCGGCGCGGTGCAGTGTTGGGGCGGTTACAGCATCAAGACCTCACCGATTGCCGTGGCTGGCATCAGCAGTGCGACTGCGGTTTCCAGTGGTCTTTTTGGTAGGACGAACGTCTTGCTCAGTAGCGGCTCGGTACAAGATTTGAGCTCCTCCACAGCCTTCACAGCCTATTCTCCGATGGCAGGCATCAGCACAGCCACCTCCGTGGCATCGGGTGGTAGCCACACCTGTGCAGCCCTCAGAGACGGCACGGTTCGCTGCTGGGGTAACAACAGCAATGGAGAGCTTGGCAATGGCACGACGACAGGTGCCTTCTCGGCCCCCGTCACAGTGACTGGCATCAACAGCGCCGAGGCAGTGTCAGCAGGCGTCAAT
Source organism: uncultured Rhodospirillaceae bacterium (assembly GCA_903941105.1). GTDB lineage: Bacteria > Pseudomonadota > Alphaproteobacteria > Rhodospirillales > Magnetospirillaceae > CAJANL01. The sequence continues at coordinate 1,098 of CAJANL010000288.1, read as the reverse complement.
CACAGCTGCGCATTGCTCACCAGCGGGGCGGTGTGGTGCTGGGGCCAGGGTCAAGGCCAGCTGCTCGGCAATGGAGGCACGGCGAATAGCCTGGTTCCGGTGGCAGTGTCTGGCGTCAGCAACGCGGTCTCGGTGTCTGCGGGGACTTCCCAATCCTGCGCCGTGCTCGCAAGTGGTGCTGTGCAATGCTGGTGGGGGCCGGGCAGCAGTAGCCCGGTTGCGGGCATCAGCACGGCAACCTCGGTTGCTACAAGTTTAGGCTTCACACCAGCCACCTGTGCCGTGCTCAGTAGCGGTGCCGTGCAGTGCTGGGGATCAAACGAGGACGGTCGGCTTGGCACTGGCAGCACGTTGGGTAGCAATTATGTGCCGACGGCAGTCTTCGGCATCAGCAATGCCAGCGCCGTTTCCGTGGGTGATAGCCACACCTGCGCCTTGCTGAAAACGGGCAGCGTGCAGTGTTGGGGGTCAGACGAGTTTGGTCAGCTGGGTACCGGCCGCACATTCGTTTACACCCCCACTTCCGTCGTTGGTGCCAACGGTCAGGGCCTGCTCAATGCAACGGCTGCGCCTGCAACCAGCCTGGCAACTGAAGCCGACAAGGTGTTTGCCTGGGCCGAGCGAAGCTTTGCGCAGTTATTTGCCCCCGCAGGGCAGGCCTCGCAGACCATCACCGGTTACCGCTACCGGGCCTACAGCGGTGGCCAGTTTCTGGCCGTCAATGACACCGGCACGGCGCACCTGTTTTACCTGGGTCCGCTGAGCGGCAACACCGTTTTCGACCTGGGCCTGCTCTCCACTTTTGTGGTGCAGGCGGGGCAGTAAGCAAAAGCTGGCCCGGGAACCGCCTCGTGCCATCAGGCCGGCAGAAACCCCTCGATCGACAGGTAGCGCTCACCCGTGTCGTAGTTAAAGCCCAGCACGGTCGAGCCTGCTGGCAGATCGGGCAGTTTTTGCGCAATGGCGGCCAGCGTGGCGCCGCTGGAAATTCCAACCAAAATGCCTTCTTCCGCGGCGCAGCGGCGGGCGTATTCGCGGGCCGGTTCGGCTTCGACCTGGATTACACCGTCGAGCAAGTCGGTTTTAAGGTTGGCCGGT
>CAJANL010000287.1 GCA_903941105.1 uncultured Rhodospirillaceae bacterium | reverse complement strand
GTCCTCGCCGGCGCACTCCACCGGGGTGGCGTAGCCGCCCGGCTCGCGCTTGTCGAGCACGATCACCCCCGGCGCCTTCTTCAGCGCCGCCGTGGCCTCTTCCACCGAGACCGGGTTCTCGAACTCGACATTGATCGACTCCGAGTGACCGATGAACACCGGCACCCGCACGCAGGTGGCGTTGACCTGGATGTCGGGGTCGAGGATCTTCTTGGTCTCGACCACCATCTTCCACTCCTCCTTGGTCGATCCGTCGTCCATGAACGAGTCGATCTGGGGGATGACGTTGAAGGCGATCTGCTTGGCGAATTTCTGCGGCGTCGGCGAGTCGTTGACGAAGACGCCGCGGGTCTGCTCGAACAGTTCGTCCATGCCTTCCTTGCCGGCGCCCGATACCGACTGGTAGGTCGACACCACCACCCGCTTGATCTTGCCCAGAGTGTGCAGCGGCTTCAGCGCCACCACCATCTGGATGGTCGAGCAGTTGGGGTTGGCGATGATGTTGCGCTTCTTGTAGCCGGCGATGGCCTGCGGGTTGACCTCGGGCACCACCAGCGGAACGTCGTGCTCCATGCGGAAATGCGAGGTGTTGTCGATGACGACGCAGCCGGCCGCCGCGGCGCGCGGGCTGTGTTCCGCCGAAATCTTGGCGCCGGGCGACGACAGGGCGATGTCGGTGCCGGTGAAGTCGAACTTGGCCAGATCCTTGACCGTGAGGACCGTCTTGTCGCCGAAGGAGATTTCGCGACCCACCGACCGCGCGCTGGCCAGGGCGACGACTTCGCCTACCGGAAAGTTGCGTTCGGCCAGGACCTGGAGCATTGCGCGGCCCACATTGCCCGTGGCGCCGATGACAGCGACCTTGTAACCCATGACTTTCTCCGTTTTCTCGGCCCTAGACGGCTTTCCGGGATGCAAAAAAGGCCCGCCGGAAGCTTCCGCGGGCCATTTTTCGTGCAGACATGACGAACTGGCCCCGCTTACGCGGTGGTAGTGCCAGTTTTGTTGATGGCAATGAACGAACCAAACGACATTGCGAACCTCCGTCGGGACCCAGCATTAACCGAACCGCCCCGAGGGTGCAAGGGGGAAAGGAGGTCTGTCATGGGCGAAACAACCCAATCTGTTGCTTTCCTTGACTGTTTCCAGGCTCTGGCCGATCGAAGCCAGGCCGGGGAGGCGCCGATCACCGCCGGTCACCTTCCATGATCGTTGGAGTGCCCCCATGCGCATGTAAGGGATGACGCAGAATCCCACAGCAATTATCATGGGGTTACGCAAGACCGGGGCGGCGGTCTGGGGACGAGGGCGGACGGAATGAACAAGTACGAGAACGTGCGGCTGGTAATTGTCGATCCCAGCCCGTTGGTGCGGAGTGGGCTGAAGGCGGCGCTGTTCTCCGTCGGCTTCCGCGCCATCAGCGATACCGCCCATTTCGTCAAGCTGCACGACCTGCTGGCCGAGGACGCCGTCGATCTGCTGATCACCTCCAGCGAGGTTGAAAACAACGACGTCGGTTATTTGATCCGCGAGATGCGCGACCAGCGCCTCGGCACCAATCCCTTCGTGATGGCGGTGGTCTTGCTGACCAGCTCCGATCCCGATTCGGTACGCCGTATCATCGATTCCGGTGCCGATGACCTGCTGCTCACCCCGGTAGCTCCCGACCAGTTGATGGGCCGGGTGGAAAAACTGGCGCGCATCCGCAAGCCCTTCGTGGTCACCCACGACTACACCGGCCCCGACCGCCGCACCAAGCAACGCGCCTTCACCGGTCAGCAGGCGGCGGTGGTCGAGGTCCCCAATCCCCTGAAAGCCCGCCTCACCGACGGCCTCGACGGCACCCGGCTGGCGCGCCTGATCGGCGACACCGCGTCCCAGGTCAATCGCATGAAGGTCGAGCGCTATTCGGCGCAGATCACCTGGCTGGTCAACCACATTCACGCCAGCGTGCGCGACGACCTCGGAGAGGCCAAGTTGATCGCCGAGCACACCAACCGACTGGTGGTGGTGGCCGAGGATATGCTGCGCCGCGCCCGCGGCACCCCGGCCGAGGCCGTCTGCGGCCACGTACAGGAGGTGCTGGCCACGGCCCAGCGGCTGGTCAGCCAACCCGACGGCGTCACCTTCACCGAACTGGAGCGTCTGGCTGATCTTGCCAAGGGGGTCGTCCGCGTCCTCGGGCCGGGTGCCATGGTTCAGTCGGGATAGGATTCACCCCGTCAGCGCCACGATCACCATCGGCAGGGTGATCACCGCCACCACCGTCTGCACCGAGATGATGCCGGCCGCCAGCGCCGCGTCGCCCCCCATCTGACGGGCCAGCACATAGGCGTTGGGAGCGCAGGGCAGGCCGGCATAGGCGACGCACACCGCCAGCGGCACCCCCCTCACCCCCATGATTCCGGCGAGGCATCCCACCACGAGCGGCAGCAGCACCAGCTTGAGCACCGCCGACAGCAGCACCGCGGCCCCCCCGTCCTTGAGCGCCTTCAACTCCAGCCCGGCCCCCACCGCCAGCAGCCCCATGGACAGCGCTCCCTGCCCGAGGACGTGAAAGAACGACGCAGTGAAGGGCGGCAGGCCGAGCCCGGTGAAATTCAGCGCGATGCCGACGAGGCAGGCGGCGATCAGCGGGTTCTTCGCCACCGCCATGGCGGCAGTGGTCCAGCGCGGCGACGTCCCGGGGGGAGCGGCGAAGCGCACCATGGCTACCACCGACAGCAGATTGACCAGCGGCACCACCGTGGCAACGCAGATGGCGGTCAGCGTCAGTCCCTGGGCCCCGAACAGGCCGGCGGCGGCGGCGAGGCCGACATAGGTGTTGGGGCGGATGACGCATTGGAACAGCGAGGTGAAGCCTGGGCCGTCGAGGCGGAACGGTGCCCGTCCCAGCGCCGGCCGCACCGCCACCGCCAGCCCTGCCATGGCCAGCACCGCCAGCCCATGCGCGCTGGCCAGTTCGGCCACCGGCAGTCCATCGAGACGGGCCTCGGCCAGATTGCCGAGCAGCAGCGCCGGAAACAGGATGTAATAGGTCAGCTTCTCAGCCGGCATCCAAAAGCCGTCGGGCAGAAATTGCGTCCGCCGCAGGACCCAGCCCAGCACGATCAGCAGGAAAATCGGCACCAGGGCACCGGCAATGGTGATCACGCAAGGCTCCTCGTTCGATTGGTCCTCGCCCGGTGGAAGAGGATGGGGCGGACTATACCCCAGTAGGGGTAGCCCCCCAAGCCGTCCCCGCGCATTGCCGCACAGCCCCTGGGTGCGTTAAGCTTCCTCGAAAGGGCGGTAACAAGTCCGGGGAGGACACGTCAATGGCACAGCCGAAGAAGATCGCACTGGCACTTCAGGGCGGTGGCGCACACGGAGCCTTCACCTGGGGCGTGCTGGAGGCCTTGCTGGAAGAAGCGGCAGCCGGCGGCATCGACATTGTCGGTGTCAGCGGCGCTTCCACCGGTGGCCTCAACGCCACCGCGCTGGCCTACGGTTATCACGAAGGCGCCGGGCAGCCGGGCCCCGCCACCGCCCGCTCCAGGCGCATGGCCGAGGCCGCCCGTACCAAGGTGCGCGAGGTGTGGGAGACGGTGGCGCGCGCCGCCTTCTGGGGCGGCAACCCGTTCGTCGCCGCCATCGGCGTCACCCCCGGCTGGAACATCGACGAAAGCGCCGCGGCGCGCTGGGCCGATGTCGCCACCTCGCCGGTCACCGCTGCCGAGGCCGGCATCGGCGGCTACCTCACCGCAGTGCTGCGTGAAGTGCTGCCCGAAATTCCCGCCATTTTCGCCCTGCCGCAAGCCGGCACCCCCATGCTCATCGTCGCCGCCACCGACGTCAACGAATGCCGCCGCCAGATCTTTGTCGACGGGGCGGTGTCGCCCGACGCCATCAAGGCCTCCACCTGCACCCCCTCGCCGCTGCACTCGGTGACCATCGGCAAGACCTGGTACTGGGACGGCGGCTACATGGGAAATCCGCCGCTCACCCCTCTGGTGGAGCGGCTGCGCGAGGTCGATGCCGAGGATCTGGTGATCGTCACCGTCAACCCGCTGCATCGCGAGGGGCCGCCGCCCAAGTCGGCCCGCCAGGTGCTCGACCGCCTCAACGAGATCACCTTCAATTCCTCGCTGGTGCACGAGGTCAACAGCATCGAGACCATCAACCGGCTGATCGACGCCGGCATGATCAAGGAGCCGCCGGCCGGCCAGCATCCCTTCCGTCGCATCAACCTGCACCGTATCCATGCCGACGAAGAGATGGCGGCGCTGGGCATCTACTCGAAGGACGCGCCGGCCTGGGACTTTCTGGTCTACCTGCGCGATCTCGGCCACGAGGCCTTCCGCAGGATGTGGCCCGGCATCAAGGGCAACCTGGGCAAGTCCTCGTCCTGGGATACCAAGGTTGTCTGCGACCAGATTCTGGCACGAACGGCCATCACCACCCGGGAGCGGTGAAGCGCCCCCGTCACCTTTATGATTTCGCCCTCGCCGGGCGGGCGCCTCCGCGCCCTTGGCCGCTCGCTCAATGCTCGCATGAGCATCGCGCCTCATATTTCAGGCGCGGCGCTCTAATCTTACTGTGTCATAAGTAGGCGACATGCGATGTTGGGCGCTGACAGCAGGGGCAGCGAGGTAATCGTCGGGCCAACGCTCGGATCAAGCCGCTG
>CAJANL010000286.1 GCA_903941105.1 uncultured Rhodospirillaceae bacterium | reverse complement strand
GTCGCCGACCTGCCGGAAGGCTTCGCCGATCCGTTCGCCGCCACGCCGCAGGCCATCCGCGACCGCGTCGCCTGGGCCGGCATCGTCGGCATGGGTGGCGCCGCCTTCCCCTCGGCGGTCAAGCTCAACCTGGGCACCCAGAGCAAGATCGAGATCCTGCTGATCAACGGCGCCGAGTGCGAGCCCTACCTGACCTGCGACGACCGGGTGATGCGCGAATACACCGCCGAGGTCATCGACGGCGCCCGCATCATGGCCCACACCCTGGGCGCTCCCCGGGTGGTGGTCGGAATCGAGGAGAACAAGCCCCAGGCCATCGCCGCCATGACCGAGGCCGCCAAGGCGGCGCCCAACGTCGAAGTGGTGGCGGTGCCGGTGCAGTATCCCATGGGCTCCGAGCGTCACCTGACCCAGGCCATCATCGGGCTTGAGACACCGGCCAAGCGGCTCACCGCCGATCTCGGCGTCGTCGTCCACAATGTCGGCACGGCCCGCGCGGTGCATCATGCGGTGCGCCACGGCCGCCCGCTGCTGGCCCGCGTCGTCACCGTCTCGGGCGGCGCCATCGGCCAGCCCAAGAACATCCTGGCGCCGCTGGGCACCCTGGTGTCCGAGCTGGTGGCCTTCTGCGGCGGGCTGACCCAGCCGCCCAAGCGCATCGTCAACGGCGGCCCGATGATGGGCCAGCCGCTGCCCAGCCTCGACGTGCCGGTGGTCAAGGGGACCTGCGGCATCCTGGCGCTGACGGCGGAGGAGACCAACGAGCATCCCTCGGGTCCCTGCATCCGCTGCGGCACCTGCGTCACCATTTGCCCCTGCGGCCTGGTGCCGGTGGAGATGGCCTCGTTCATCCGCCACGACAAGCTGGACGTGGCGGCCAGGATCGGCGTGATGGACTGCGTCTCGTGCGGCAGCTGCTCGTATGTCTGCCCGTCGCACATTCCGCTGGTGCATTACTTCAACTACGCGAAGGGCCGCATCAACGCCGACGAGCGTGAAAAGCGCAAGCAGGCCTCGGTCAAGACCTTCGCCGAGGCCAAGAACGCCCGGGCGGAAAAGGCCGCCCAGGCCAAACGCGACGCGGCGGCGCGCAAGGCCGCCGAGCGGGCTGCCGAATCACAGAACAACGGGGCTTCGGTATGACAATCGTCGTCGACAAGAGCGCACCCTTCACCCACGCGCCGGTCAGCGTCCAGGGCATCATGACGACGGTGTTGCTGGCCCTGGCGCCGGCGACTCTGTTCGACCTGTGGCTGTTCGGCTGGCCGGCGGTGTTCCTGTTCCTAATCACCGTCGGCTCCTGCCTCGGCGTCGAGGCCATCTGCCTCAGGCTGGCCGGCCGTCCCATGGCGCCGACCCTGTTCGACGGTTCGGCGGCCCTGACCGGCTGGCTGCTGGCCATGAGCCTGCCGCCCTGGGCGCCGTGGTGGATCGGCGTGCTGGGAGCCATCTTCGGCGTCGCCCTGGCCAAACACTCCTTCGGCGGCCTGGGCCAGAACGTCTTCAACCCGGCCATGGTGGCCCGCGTGGCGCTGCTGGTGTCGTTCCCGGTGCACATGACGCTGTTCGTGGCGCCACACGCCCTGTTCGGCGCCGGCTCGCCCGGCTTCGGCGAGGCATTGGGGATCACCTTCGGCACCGGCACGCTCGACAGCATGAGCGCCGCCTCGGCGCTGGGCTTCATCAAGAACGAGCTGGCCCGCGGCATCCCGGTCACCGAGTCGCTGCCCAATGCTCCCGGCTTCATGGCTCTCGCCTGGGGCGCCAAGCCCGGTTCCATGGGCGAGACCTCGGTCTACCTGATCCTGGCCGGCGGCCTGTTCCTGATGGCCAAGCGCATCATCTCGTGGCACATCCCGGTGACGGTGATCGGCACCCTGTTCGTCATGGGCACGGTGTTCAACCTGCTGTTCCCCGAACGCTTCACACCCGGCCTGTTCCACGTGCTGTCCGGCGCCACCATGCTGGGGGCGTTCTTCATCGCCACCGACTACGTCACCTCGCCGGTGTCGAAGCAGGGCCAGCTGGTCTACGGCATCGGCATCGGACTGCTGACCTGGATCATCCGCACCTTCGCCGGCTATCCCGAGGGCATGGCCTTCGCGGTGCTGCTGATGAACGCGCTGACGCCCATCATCGATCAACACTTCCGCCCGCGCGCCTTCGGTCGCACCAGCAAGGGCCAGCCTCTGCCGCTTAGGGGGGACCAATGAGCCAGGGCACCATCATCCATGGAGTGATTCTGGGCGCCTTCTGCCTGGGCTTCGGCGTGGTTCTGGCCGGCACCGACCGGATCACCCACGAGCCCATCGCCCAGCGCGCCATCGAGGACAAGCAGGCCTCGCTGACCCAGGTCATCCCGATCTCGATCCACGACAACAATCCGGTGATGGATGTGGTCTCGATGACCGGCCAGCACGGCAAGGAGCTGACCGTCTACCGCGCCACCAAGGGCGGCCAGGTGACCGGCGTCGCCTATGAGATCTACGGCTCGGGTTATGCCGGCGAGATCAAGCTGATGCTGGGCGTCTCGGCCGACGGCAAGGTGATGGGGGTCACGCCGCTGGCCCACAAGGAAACCCCCGGCCTCGGCGACAAGATCGATCCCAAGAAGAGCGACTGGATCAACCGCTTCAAGGGGCTGTCGCTCGGCGCTCCGCCCAAGGAGAAGTGGAAGGTCAAGAAGGACGGCGGCCAGTTCGACCAGTTCTCCGGCGCCACCATCACGCCGCGCGGCGTCGTCACCGCCATCCGCGTCGGGCTGGAGTTCTTCGCCGAGAACAAGACCAAGATGTTGGAGGCACGCTGATGGCGACGACCAACTACAACCGCATCGTCAAGGACGGCCTGTGGGACAACAACGGCGTGTTCTGCATGCTGTTGGGCATGTGCCCGACCATGGCCATGACCGGCACCGCCACCAACGGCTTCGGCATGGGCCTGGCCACCGCGGCGGTGATGGCGGCCTCGAACCTGCTGGTGGCCATCTTCCGCGGCTGGATCACCTACGAGGTCCGGGTGCCGGTGTACATCCTGATCGTCGCCGCCATGGTGACGCTGGTGGATCTCACCATGAACGCCTGGATGCACGAGCTTTACAAGGTGCTGGGCCTGTTCATCCCGCTGATCGTCTCCAACTGCCTGCCGCTGGCCCGCCTTGAGGCCTTCGCCGCCAAGGAGCCGGTGCTGCCGTCGCTGATGGACGGCATCTTCATGGGCATCGGCTTCACCCTGGCGCTGACCGTCATCGGCGGCGTGCGCGAGATCATCGGCCTGGGCACCCTGTTCTCGGATGCCTCGCTGCTGCTGGGGCCGGCCTTCAAGTTCATGGAGCTGCGCATCCTGCCGCCCGACGCCACCATCCTGATGATGATCCTGCCGCCCGGCGGCTTCCTCGCCACCGGCCTGCTGCTGGTGGCCAAGCGCATGATCGACGTCCGCACCGGCAAGGGCATCCAGATGGCCGGCGCCCATTCGGTGTAGGGGGGGGTACTATGAAGGCGAGTGTTGTTTACGCGAAGGCCGGCAAGCAGGTTTGGCTCAACATCGAGGTGCCCGAGGGCGCCACGGTGCAGCAGGCCATCGACAGGTCCGGCGTCCTCAGGCAGTTCCCCGAGATCGACCTGACGCAGCAGAAGGTCGGCGTCTACGGCAAGGCGGTGGCGCTGGATGCCATCATCGAGGAAGGGGCGCGCATCGAGATCTACCGCCCCATCACCGTCGACCCCAAGACGGTGAAGCGCCGCGACAAGCCGGAAGCCCCGGCGGCGGGCTGACAGGACAGTGAGATCCCCTCTCCCTCGACGGGAGAGGGGTATGGTGAGGGGGCTTACGCCGCTTGGGCGGCGTTCGCCAATGCCTCGTGACCGGCCGGCGTCAGGCGCCAGGCGCCGTCGGTCCATTCCAGCAGGCCCTTGCGGCACAGCTCATGCGGCACCCCCGGCAATTCGCCGATAATGAACGGCGCCCGCTTGAGGGTCTTGACGTGCTCGTCGGTAAGCTTCATCGACTATCTCCGTTGACGGCGGCCCCATGGCCGTGCTGCGCCGCAATATCGGCACGACGCCTTAATGGAGCGTGAAGCGGCGCAATGGAGCACGGCGCCACTTCAAACGGACCGAGAGGATTACACATGACCATTTTCGCCCGTGCGGTCCTGGTAGCCGCCTTGCTCCTCGCCGCCCCCGTGGCCGCCCAGGCCGGCGACACCGAGGCTGTGGTATGGAAATCGCCCAGTTGCGGCTGCTGCCAGGGCTGGATCGACTACCTGAAGCGCAACGGCTACACCGCCAAGGTGATCGACGTCGACGACCTCGACGCCATCAAGGCCGGCATGGGCGTGCCCGAGGCCATGCAGTCCTGTCACACCGCCCGCATCGGCGGCTACATCGTCGAGGGCCATGTGCCGGTGGAGGCCATCGACAGGCTGCTGGCGGAAAAGCCCAAGGTGGTCGGAATCGCCTCGCCGGGGATGCCGACCGGTTCGCCCGGCATGAGCGGCCCCAAGGCGCCCAACCCGGTGTTCACCTTCGGACGCGGCGATCCCAAGCTGTTCGGCGATTATTGAAACTCGCGCCGCAGAAGCGGCTTGTCCATCCGCCCCTCGCCGGGCGGGCGCATTCGCGCCCTTGGCCGCCGCCGCAATGGCGGCCGGAGGTCCGGCGAGCGGGTCAAGCCGAATGCTCAGCGATTATTGAAACTCGCGCCGCACCGCCTCGGTGTGCTGGCCCAGTGCCGGCACCGGGCGGGCCTCGAACTCGTCGTCGCGCCACCGTAATGGCGGCGCCACCGTGTTGACCGGCCCCGAGGGCGTCGCCACCTCGACCCGCCGCAACTGGCTATGGCGCGACAGGTCGGCAACGGTATTGAGCGAACCGAAGGCGATGCGGGCGTCGGACAGCCGCCGCACCGCCTCGCCATGGCCGAGGCCACCCAACACCGCGTTGATCTCGGCGTCGAGGACCGGCCGGTTGGCCACCCGCAGCGTGTTGGACCGGAAGCGCTCATCCACCGCGACCTCCGGGCGCCGCAGCACCTCGTCGCAGAAGGCCTTCCACTCGCGTTCGTTCTGGATCGACAGCACCACCTCGCGGCCATCCCCCACGGCATAGGCGCCGTAGGGGGCAATGCTGGGGTGATTGAGCCCGACCCGTTCAGGCGCCCGGCCGCCATAGTCGTGATGCAGCAGCGGCACCGTCATCCAGTCTGCCAAGGCGTCGAACAGCGACACCGCCACTCCCCTGCCCTGCCCACTGCGCTCGCGCTCGTAGAGCGCCTGCAGGATGGCGGTATGGGCATACATGCTGCAGGCGATGTCGGCCACCGAGACGCCCACCCGGCCGGGCCGCTCGGGAGCGCCGGTGATGGAGGCCAGGCCGGTTTCGCTCTGAATCAGCAGGTCGTAGGCCTTCATGTCACGATAGGGGCCATCCTCGCCGTAGCCGGAAATATCGCAGGTGATCAGCCGGGGATGGCGGCGGCGCAATGCGTCCGATCCGAAGCCGGCCCGCTCGGCGGCGCCCGGCGCCAGATTCTGGATGAAGACGTCGGCCCGCGCCACCATGCGCGCCAGCAGGGCGGCGTCCTCGGCGGCCTTGATGTCGAGGACCACCGATTCTTTGCCACGATTGACCCAGACGAAATAGGCGCTCTCGCCCTGGACCACGTGGTCGTAGCCACGGGCGAAGTCGCCCTCCGGCCGTTCGATCTTGATGACGCGGGCGCCAGCATCGGCCAGCCGCGACGAGCACAACGGCGCCGCCACCGCCTGCTCCAGCGCCACCACCAGAATGCCGTCCAAGGGAGTCACCGTCATGGAGGAGAGACTGCCACAAACGCGCCCCCTCTCCCAGCGGCCGTGGGGGATGATGATGACAAAGGCGCGCCGGGTCCCTACCATCGCGCGCCATGGCTGGATCGCGAAATGCCGATGGGCTGAGACAGGCGGGCAGGATGGGGCTGTTCCTGCTGCTGTATCTTGCCGCCGACCTGTCCGCCGTCGGTCATGCCCCCGACGGCGTCTCGCATTTCCCCTGGAACGCCGCCGCCGCCCTGAGTTTTGCCATGGTGGCCCGCGGCGGTCTCGGCTGGCTACCCGCCGCGGCCGGCGGCGCCGTCCTGGCGCGGGCGCTGCGCGGCGATCTGTGGGGCAATCCGCTGGCCGCCCTGCTCGACGCCGCCCTTGAAGTGGCAGCCTGCGCCATCGTCGCCAACCGCCTGCGGCCCGACCTGGGTCGCCTGCGCGGCGTCTTCTCCCTGTTCGGCGCCACATTGTCGGCGGCGGTCCTGATGGCCGCGGGCAAGGCGGCGCTGGCGGTGGCAGGCGGCGCCTATCCGTGGAGTGCGCTCGGCCTCGCAGGCCATGTCGTCCTGGCGCAGGCGGTCGCCATCCTGGCGGTGGCACCGCTGGTGATGGCGGATAATCTGCGCCGCTGGCTGCGCAAAGACACGACGCCCATCGTCGAGACCGTGCTGCAGATGGGGGCGCTGGCGGTGATCGCCTGGGAAGTCTTCGGGCGCTTCGCCAATGAGGAGGTCCACTTCTTCTACCTGCTGTTCCTGCCCGTCGCCTGGATCGCTACGCGCCACGGCCACAACGGCTCGGCGCTGGCGCTGGCGGCGATCTATCTGGCACCAGTGGCCTCGGATCGGCTGGTCGGCCACAACGACCCCGCCATTGTCGAGTTGCAGATCCGCCTGGGGGTGCTGGCGGTGACCAGCCTGCTGTTCGGCGCCATGGCCAGCGAACGCCGCTCGTCCGAGGCGCGCATGCAGGCCCGCCAGACCGAGATCGCCCATTTCCAGCGGCTCAATGTCGGCTGGGAGATGGCCTCGGCGCTGGCCCATGAGCTGAACCAGCCGCTCACCGCCGCCATGAACTACACCCAGGCGGCGCAGCGGCTGATCACCCGTCCCGAGCCCGACCTTGACCGCGCCGCCGCGGTGATGGCCAAGAGCGTCGACCAGATCGAGCGCGTCGGCCAGACCATTCACGGCCTGCGCGACTTCATGCGCAAGGGGGCACTGCGGCTGACGGCCAACACCGTGGGTGACATGGCCGACGACGCCTTGCGGCTGGTGCAGGCCGAGGCCAACGCCGCCGGCATCCTGCTGCAATCGGCGGGGCTTCAGGGATTGACGCCGGTGACGGCGGACAAGACCCAGATGGTGCAGGTGTTGGTCAACCTGATCCGCAACGCCGTCCAGGCCCTCGCCGCCGGCACGACGGAAAACCCCATTGTGCTGGTCTCCGGCCGGATGGCCGAGACCGAGGTCGAGGTGGTGGTCACCGACAACGGCCCCGGCCTGCCGCCGCATGTGCTGGCCCGCCTGTTCGAGCCCTTCGTTACCACCAAGGAGGCGGGAATGGGTCTGGGCCTGTCCATCAGCAAGTCTATACTGGAGGCTCATGATGGCCGGCTGTGGGTGGAAAGCCCTCCCCACGGCGGTGCCGCCTTCCATTTCACGCTGCCGCTGGCGGCTAAGGACATGGCCGATGCATGAGGCACTGATCCATGTGGTCGACGATTCCGAGGATGTCCGCGACTCGCTGGCCATCCTGCTGGAGGTCTCGGGCTACCGCAGCCGCACCTATGCCTCGGCACTGGACCTGCTCGCCGTGGTGCAGCCGGGCTGGACCGGCTGCGTCATCGCCGACGTGCGCATGCCGGGCATGACCGGCATCGAGCTGCAAAAGGAACTGCTGCTGCGCGGCATCCGGCTACCGGTCATCATCATCACCGCCCATGCCGACGTGCCCATGGCGGTGGCGGCCCTGAAGGCCGGCGCCGTCGATTTCATCGAGAAGCCGTTCCGCGATGAACTCCTGCTCGGCAGCATCCGTGCCGCCCTCGCCACTCCGGCCGAAGAAGTCGGCCGCCCCGGCGGCGCCAGCATGGCCGCCCGTCTCGCCGGGCTGAGCGCCCGCGAACGCGAGGTCATGCTGCTGCTGGTGGCGGGGCATCCCAACAAGGTGGTGGCCGACCGCCTCGACATCAGCCCGCGCACCGTCGAGGTCCACCGCGCCCACATCATGGAGAAGACCGGCGCCCGCAGCCTCGCCGATCTGGTGCGCATGGCCTGCCTCTACGATGAGGCGGAACAACACTAGAACAAACGATTACGTAGCTTACCCAATAGAAGGCCCAGGCCGGAATCCCATATTAGAGCCTCCTAATCCCAACCGGGGATGAAGTGGAGGTCCGATGTCCTGGTCCAGGTTGCTGCCGTTCACCGCTTGGCTGCCGATGACGACCCGCGGCACGCTGTCGTCCGACATTTCCGCCGGGCTGACCGGCGCCATCGTCGTGCTGCCCCAGGGCGTCGCCTTCGCCACCATCGCCGGAATGCCACCGGAATACGGCCTTTACGCCGGGATGATCCCCGCCATCATTGCCGCCCTGTTCGGCTCGTCCTGGCATCTGGTGTCGGGGCCGACCACCGCCGCCTCCATCGTGCTGTTCTCGTCGCTGTCGGCGCTGGCCGAGCCCGGCTCCGCCCAATACGTGCACCTGGCGCTGACCCTGGCGGTGATGGTCGGGCTACTGGAGCTGACCATGGGGCTGTTCCGCCTGGGCTCCCTGGTCAACTTCATCTCCCATTCGGTGGTGATCGGCTTCACCGCCGGGGCCGGGGTGCTGATCGCCGCCAATCAGGTGAAGAACTTCTTCGGGCTGAATATCCCGCGCGGCGCCCAGTTCCACGAGATTTTCACCTATCTTTTCGGCCATCTCGACGCCATCGCCTGGCCGGTGGCGGCGGTGGGTGCCGCCACCCTGGGCACCGGCCTGCTGGTGCGGCGATTTTTTCCGCGCGTTCCCTACATGATCGTCGCGATCATGGTGGGCAGCGTCCTGGCGACGGGGCTGAACCTGCATTTCGGGGCCGGCATCGCCACCGTCGGCGCCCTGCCCTCCACCCTGCCGCCACTGTCGGCGCCGAGCTTCGACCCGCAAGTGTGGCGATCCCTGGCGCCGACCGCACTGGCGGTGACGCTGTTCGCCCTCACCGAGGCGCTGTCCATCTCCCGCGCCCTGGCGGTGCGCAGTGGCCAGCATATCAACGGCAATCAGGAATTCATCGGCCAAGGCCTGTCCAACATCGCCGGCAGCTTTTTTTCAGGCTATGTCGCCACAGGCTCGTTCAACCGCAGCGGTATAAACTATGACGCCGGAGCCAGGACGCCGCTGGCTGCGGTCATCGCCGGCGCGGCGCTGATGGCCCTAGTGCTGGTGATCGCACCGCTGGCCGCCTACATGCCCAACGCCGCCATGGCCGGCGTGCTGTTCCTGGTGGCCTGGGGCCTGATCGACCGCCACCATATCGCCCAGATCATCCGCACCAGCCGCACCGAGACGGCGGTTCTGGCCGTCACCTTCCTGGCCACGCTGATGGTGGAACTGGAGTTGGCCATCCTGGCCGGCGTGTTGCTGTCGCTGGTGCTCTACCTCAACCGCACCTCGCACCCCGGCATCCTGATCCGGGTGCCCGACCCCAAGAATACCGGCCGCAAATTCACCTCGGACCCGGCCCTGCCGGAATGCCCGCAGCTGCGCATCATCCGCATCGACGGCTCGCTGTTTTTCGGCGCGGTCAACGCCCTGCAGGAGACGCTGCGCGGCTATGAGCTGGAGGCCCCCGAGCGGAACCATCTGGTCATCGTCATGTCGGGAGTGAACTTCATCGACGTGGCCGGTGCCGAAGCCCTGGCCCAGGAGGCCCGCCGCCTGCGGGCCCGCGGCGGCAGCCTCACCCTCATCCGCGTCAAGGAGTCCGTCCTTGAGCTTCTGCGGCGCGGCCATTACATGGACGAGATCGGCGAGGGCAACCTCTTCACCTCGAAGACCGAGGCCCTTCGCACCCTTTACCGTCGCCTGGACCACCAACGCTGCCGTAGCTGTGGCCAAGCCGTCTTCGTCGAATGCGCCAGTCTCGGCCGCTGCGAGCCGGAGCCGTCAGAATCTCGGATGAAGGGAGCCGCGTGATGACACATCCACGCCGGGTGCTGGCCATCGTCGACATGGGTCGAAGCGGTCGCGAGGTCGCCCGCCACGCCTGGGGCATCGCCGTCCGGCAGGGCGCCCGCTTCGCCCTTGGTCACGTCGCCGACTGGGGCCAGGACCTCGGATGCGACGAGTTCTCGCCGCTCACCCCGCACGAGGTGGAACTGCGCCTCACCAAAGTGATCGAACGCCGCCTGCGCACCCTCGCCAACCACATCGGCGCCGCCGAGGCGGCCACGCTGGTGTCGTTTCCGGGCGCCAGTCACGGCCTGGGGGAATTGGCGGGACGCTGGCAGCCGGATCTGGTGGTGGTGGGCTCAGGGAATCACCACGGCCTGGCCGGCTCGGCCACCCTCGACACTCCCGAATGGAGCTGCGCCGCCCTGGTGATCGAGGTGCCCGCCTCCGGCTTCCTGCCCAGCGCCGCCCGCCGCATCGCCGACACCCTGGCCCCATGGAAGCCGGCCCACCGTCTGCGCTGATCAGGCCGTCAGCAGCGGGGCAAGCACCAAACAACTCCCGGCGGGCCAGGAGAGCAAAATGCGGCCGCCGCGGGATGTCGTCATTCCGGAATCACCGCCGTGGCCTCGATTTCCAGCTTGGCGCCATCCTCGATCAGGCCGCTCACCACCACCACGGCCATCACCGGGAAGTGGCGGCCCATGACTTCGCGATAGGCGGCCCCAAGTGCCTTGCCCGCCGAGAGATATTCGTCCTTGTCGGTGATGAACCAAGTCATGCGCACGATGTGCTCGGGACGGGCGCCGGCTGCGTGGAGCACGGCGGCGATATTGCTGAAAATCTGGCGGGCCTGGCCGAGGAAGTCGCTTGCCTCGAACACTTCCTGCTCGTTCCAGCCCACCATGCCGGCGACGAACACCATCCTGCCCAAGGCGACGATGCCGTTGCTGTAGCCCTTCGGTCGCACCCAGCCGGGCGGATTGACGAATTCCATGGCGCCGCTCCCGCAATCCCGTTGACGGGTAAAATTTCTATCAGACCTTGGCCGGCGAGACCATGGCCGGCGGATATGGAGGTGTCCCGGGAGGATGGGGCCCACCAGCCAAACGGTAAGGCCCCCATTTTCCCATTTGGCGGAGTGCCCCGCAGCGGGCACCATGCCCCGCCATTCACAACGTGATCGTGGGATGCGTCCATGCTCGACAGCCTTAGCGCCACAGCCAAAGCCCTGCTCGTTTCGGTGTTGGCCTCCATTGCCGTCGGCCTGCTGGTCTATTCCATGGCCGCCGCCAACATTGGCGTCCAACGGGGACGCATCACCGAATTGACGGACGAAATCGGCAGACTGAAGGCGGCGCAGAGCCTCTTGGAACAGCGCCTGAGTGACGCGGATGCCCAGCAGAAGGCCCTGGCCGCCCGCCTGACCACGGTCGAGAGCGCCACGGCGCCGCCACCGCCGGCAGCTTCCCCGGTCGAACCCGCCCCGCAGCCGCCTGTAGACAAGCCGGCGAACTGAAGCTGGATAACGCTGGGACTGGCCAGGATGCTCTCCGCCCCGCGGGGCACATCCTCGGCGTCCTTAAAGAGGTTACTCAGGCCCTGCCGGGCGGTCGGAGCGATGGGCACCGGGACCTGCCGTGGAATTTTCATCCGTCCATCGGGATCGGCTTTTCGCCGGGTGCGGCGCTTGTTCACCGCCAAGCCTTCGTCGCGGTAAAGCTGGTAGAAGCGGCGAATCCCCACCGGCTTCCCCTCCCACCGCAGCCGGATGAGCCGCCGCCGGCAGCCGAACCGGCGCCGCGGCGGGGCAAGGCCCTCTGTGCCAAGGTGCTTGCGTCACATTGACGTGTGCCATGGTGAATCAGGTCGGCGCCGTCTTGGGAATTCCCCGCGTGCGTCCAATTCGCCGGAACTTGGCATAAGACACCGGTCCATATCATCGGACATTCGTCGTATCCGGTTTGCAGGCCATTCATCAGCCGTTGACCGAGACACGGCAGTCTATTCACAATCTAATGTCATAGTTTTCCTTCCCCCCCGATGGAGAGGAGGCCGAACGGCGGAGCCATGGAGATGAGCGAGTACGATTACACGGTGATGCTGGTCGAGGACGATCCCGGCGATGCACGCCTGGTAATGACGGCCATCGCCGACAACCGCTTCCGCTGCCGTGTCCACCATCTCAAGGACGGCGTCGCCGCCATGGCCTTCCTACGCGAGGCCTACGCCAACGGTAACGGGCGCGATATACCCGACCTGGTGCTACTCGACCTCAACATCCCACGCAAGAGCGGCCATGAGGTCTTGGCCGACATCAAGCGCGACGACCTCATGATGGACATCCCGGTGGTGGTGCTGTCCACCTCCGATGCAGACCGGGATGTCAGCGCGGCCTACCGCGGCGGTGCGTCTGGCTATGTCACCAAGCCCATCGACGTGGACGCCCTGTTCGCGGCCATAAAAGGCATCGAGGAATACTGGTTCGGCCTAGTGCGTCGGCGCGGTCGACGGCAGCGTTAGGCCCCCATCACAGCGGCCGGAAGGCCACCAAAGTCATGTCATCGCGGCGGCGCCCGTTGCCACGCCACTGCTCCAGACGGGCGAACAGGGCGTCGCGCTGTTCAGGCAGGGGTCTGCCGGCAACGGTGGCCAGCGTGTCCTGCAGGCGGCGGCGGCCAAACATGCGGCCGGGCTCACCGCCCACCTGATCGGTCAGTCCGTCGGTGGCCAGGTAGAAGGTGGTGCCCGGCCGAAACGGGATGCGATGAGCGGTGAAGGTGGCGTCGTCCGTGGTATCGCGGTATCCCAGGCTGGCGCGGTTACCCTTCACCAGCGTGAACTCGCCCCCCGCCCCGTCCCCCCGTTCCTCGCCCACCAACAATGACAGATTGGCGCCGGCGAACCACAGTTCCCTGGCGTCGAGGTCGAAGACGCAGATCCCGGCATCGAGCCCATCGTCGGCCGGGGCATCGGGGCGATCCTGGCGCAATGCGCTTCTTACCAGCCGGCTGAGCGTGGCGAGCATCGCCGCGGGATCGTCATGGCCGTGGTGTTGGACGATGCGGGCGAACACGGCGGCGACCACCGCGGTCATGAAGGCGCCGGGCACCCCGTGGCCGGTGCAGTCCATCACCGCCACCAGACCCTTGCGGCCGAAGCTGCCGGCCCAATAGTAGTCGCCGCCGACGATGTCGCGCGGCCACCAGCCCACCGCCATGTCGGCCACCACGCCGGACAAGGCCGCCTCGTCGGGCAGCAAGGCTGTCTGGATGCGCGAGGCATAGCGGATGCCGTCCGAGATGAAGCGGTTGGCCTGTTCCAGGTCACCGATGGCGCGGTTGAGCTCCTCCTTCTCGCGCGCCAGCTCTTGGGTGCGCTGCTGGACACGCTGTTCCAGGTTACGCGCCAGGGCGGCCAGTTCCCCCTCGGCGGCATCGCGACCGTCGAGACCACGTTGCGACTCGGCCAGCAGGGTGTTGACGGTCGCCACCAGCATGCCCAGTTCGTCACGGCGGTGGCGGTCAGGCGGCTCGATGATGGAACCGCCCGGCAGCGCCGGATCGACCCTGGCGATGGCGCCGGTGATGCGCAGCAGCGGCTTGGTGATCAGCACGTAGAACACTGCCACCACCAGGGCGCACAGCAACGTCGTCCGCATGGCCCCAGCCAGCGCGGCGCCGGTGACCTGGGTGAGATAGCGGTTCATCAGAACCGCGCCATCCAGTCGCAGATCGAGCCGTCCGACCTCGGAGATGGTTCCGTCCAGGGCCCGGGCCTGCAGCACCAGCTTGTGGTCGACGACACCGCCAAACAGCCGCTCGGCCAGCGACGGCAGTGACGTGACCGCGGCCGGACGCTGGAACTGACCGAGAACGCCGCCGTAGTTGTCGATCAGGGCCACCGCCTGCACGCTGCTGTCCAGCGCCAGCCCGGCGGTCACCTCGCCGGCAAGATCACCCGACAGCTGATAGGCAGCCTCCTTGGCCAGCCCACTCACCAGGGCGAGATCGGCGGCGATACTCTCGACCACTTGGCGGCGCATGGTGCGAAAGTCCGAGGCGAGGTCCCAGGCCCCCGCCACCAGCCCCAGGCCAAGCGCAATCACCAGGGTAGCCACCGCCTGCTTGAAGAGCAGCCCGCGGAAGACCCCCACGGCGGGGCGTTCGACACCTAGCATCGGCGACACGTCATGGCTCAAGCAGGACCACCCCTTATATTCGCCGAAGACATTACACTTCCGCGCTCCCCGCTCCAAGCCATCACATCCCATGACACCCCAGGCCGGGAGAGGCGTTGCTTTGGAGGGCGATCTTGGCCCCGCTTGCTGTTCTTCCGTCCGGAATCGTCGTTGGGCGAATGCATCTAGAAACATGAGGATGTCTTCGTCGGCCCACCGATGGCAGCATTAACAGGGTGCGGAAAAGCTCTTCCCGCCGCCCTTCATCTCGTCACCCCCGCGAAGGCAGGGGTCCATGTTGGGGCAAGGACTGGCATTTGCCCCCATATGCTGTGTTGCCGGACGCATGGATTCCCGCCTTGGCGGGAATGACTAAAGGAAAGTTGAGCTTTTCCGCACCCTGTTAAACTCAGCGACCCG
>CAJANL010000285.1 GCA_903941105.1 uncultured Rhodospirillaceae bacterium | reverse complement strand
CTCGGTGAAGAACGTCTTCGCCATGGCCTGGGCCATCTCGGCCATGGTCTCGGCCCTGGCCGGCGTGGTGGTGGGCATGGTCAACGGCGTGTCGTCGGCGCTGTCGTTCTTCGGCATCAAGGTGTTCCCGGCGGTGATCGTCGGCGGGCTCGACTCGGTGATCGGCGCCATCGTCGGCGGGCTGATCGTCGGCGTGCTGGAGAACATGGCCGAGTATGTCGACAGCCAGTGGCTGCACATGGGCAATCTCTACACGGTGGCGCCGTTCTACGTGCTGGTGATCATCCTGATGATCAAGCCGTACGGACTGTTCGGCACCAAGAACATCGAGAGGGTCTAGGCGATGATCGGCTCCAGCCTGATCCCGTGCGGGCAGTACAAGACGTCCTATGCCAAGGACACCACCATCTTCCCGACGCCGGCATCGCGCGGCTGGGTCATCTTCGGCATCCTGCTGTTGCTGGCGGTGCCGACGGTGGCGAGCAACTACCACCTCAACCTGCTGATCCAGATCGGCTACCTCGGCATCGCCGCCCTGGGGCTCAACATCCTGGTGGGCTGCACCGGGCAGATCAGCCTCGGCCACGCCGGCTTCTTCGGCTTCGGCGCCTTCGCCTCGGCCTGGCTCAACAACACCTACGGCGTGCCGGTGCTGCTGGCCATGCCGCTGGCCGGGGTGATGACCACCGCGCTCGGACTGCTGTTCGGCATCCCGGCCGGACGCCTCAAGGGGCTTTACCTCGCCATCGCCACCTTCGCCTCGCAGTTCATCCTGGAGGACTTTTTCGCCCGCGCCAACTGGTTCACCGGCGGCTCGTCGGGCTCCATGGCCGGGCCGGTGACCCTGTTCGGCTACGAGGTCGGCGGCGACAAGGGCTATTTCTACGTGGTGCTGGGCTGGGTGCTGGTGACCTATGTCCTGGGCGCCAACCTGCTGCGGACCCGCGACGGCCGCGCCTTCGTGGCGGTGCGCGACCATTACCTCTCGGCCGAGGTGATGGGCATCAACCTGACCAAGTACCGCATCCTGTCGTTCGGCATCTCGTCGTTCTACGCCGGACTGGGCGGCGCGCTGTACGGCCACTACCTCAACTTCGTCTCGGCCGAGGGCTTCACCATCCTGCTGTCGATCCAGTTCCTGGGGATGATCATCATCGGCGGCATGGGCTCGGTGATGGGCACCCTGATGGGCTGCACCTTCATGGTGCTGCTGCCCGAGGCCACCGAGGCGATCGCCACCGGCATCAAGTTCATGGTCGGCGACATCCCCAAGGTCACCGAGGGGCTGGCCTACCTGAAGGAAGCCTCCATCGGGCTGGCCATCGTGCTGTTCCTGATCTTCGAGCCGGACGGACTCGTCCACCGCTGGAAGCTGATCAAGTCGTACTGGAAGCTTTACCCGTTCTCGTATTAGGGGCGCCAAGACCCCAACACTCTAGGAGGAAACCCGAGATGATGAAGACCCTTTTGGCCGGCGCGGCCTTGACCGTGATGGCGCTTCCCGTCCTGGCGGCGGATGGCATTCCCGTCGGCCACCTGGCCGACCTGACCGGCGCCACCTCGTCGGTGGGCAAGCCCTATGGTGCCGGCATCGCCGACGCCATGAAATACATCAACGCCCATGGCGGCGTCGCCGGCAAGAAGTTCGAATTCGAGACCGTCGACTACGCCTACGAAGTGCCGCGCGCCATGTCCACCTACAAGAAGCTGACCAGCGACCAGAAGGTGGTGGCGATCCAGGGCTGGGGCACCAGCGACACCGAGGCGCTGACCGCCACGGTGGCCAAGGACATGATCCCCTATTTCTCGGCCTCGTATTCCGGCCACCTCACCGACCCGCAGGGCAAGACCTCGGCCAAGGCGTCGCCGTACAACTTCTTCTACGGCCCGAGCTATTCCGACGGCTGCCGCGGCCTGGTGCAGTGGGCCGCCGCCGACTGGAAGAAAAAGGGCGGGGCCGGCAAGGCCAAGTTCGTCCACATGGGCGACAACCACCCCTATCCCAACGCTCCGAAGCAGGCCTGCGGCGCCTACGCCAAGGAACTGGGCTTCGACGTGCTGCAGGAAATCCAGTACTCGCTGAAGCCGGGCGACTTCAAGGCGCAGTGCCTGTCGCTGAAGGAATCGGGCGCCAATTACGCCTATCTCGCCAACACCTCGGGCTCGACCATCTCGCTGCTGAAGTCGTGCGAGACGGTGGGCGTCTCGGCCCAGTTCATGGGCAACATCTGGGGCATGGACGAGCCCAGCCTCAAGACCGCCGGCGACGCCGCCGACGGCATGGTGTGGACGGTGGCCGCCGCCACCTGGAACGACGACACGCCCGGCATGAAGCTGGTGCGCGAGATCTCCAAGCTGTCCGATCCGTCGGGCACCGAGGCCCGGCCGGTGCACTACATCCGCGCCGTCTGCTCGGTGTTCTACATGAAGGAGGCCATGGAGGCGGCGGCCAAGGCCGGCCCCATCACCGGCCCCGCCGTCAAGGCCGCCATGTACACGAAGAAGGATTGGGTGCCGGCCGGGCTGGAGGGCGTCTGCCTGCCGTCGTCCTGGACCGACAGCGACCACCGCGGCACCACCAAGGTCATGGTCTATCAGGCCAAGACCAAGGGCGGCGCCATCGGCATGAACAAGATCTTCACCGCCGACATCGAACGCCGCAAGGAATGGCTCGGCTGGTAATGGTCTGACCTTGAAAGCCCCCCTCTCCCCTCGCGGGAGAGGGGGGTGACGGTGGAGTATTCTGATGGCTGAACCCGCGGAAAAGCTTGCCCCGGAGGAACTCCTCCTCTCGGTCAACAACATCGAGGTCGTCTACGACGACGTCATCCTGGTGCTGCGCGGCGTCAGCCTCGAAGTGCCCAAGGGCAAGATCGTCACCCTGCTCGGCCCCAACGGCGCCGGCAAGTCGACGACGCTGAAGGCCATCTCGGGGCTGCTCGGCACCGAGAAGGGCGAGGTGACGCGGGGCTCGATCCTGTTCGAGGGCGAGGAGATCGCCAACAAGCTGCCCGAGACCATCGTGCGGCGCGGCATCTTCCAGGTCATGGAGGGCCGCCGCATCATCGAGGACATGACGGTCACCGAGAACCTGCGGCTGGGCGCCTTCACCCGCAAGGACAGCGGCAGCGCCATCCGCGACGACATCGACATGGTGTTCAACTATTTCCCCCGGCTCAAGGAGCGCACCGGCCTGGCCGGCTACCTCTCGGGCGGCGAACAGCAGATGCTGGCCATCGGCCGCGCCCTGATGGCGCGCCCCAAGATGATCCTGCTCGACGAGCCCTCCATGGGACTGTCGCCGCTGCTGGTCAAGGAGGTGTTCGGCATCATCGAGCAGCTGTGCTCCGACCTCGGCATCACCATCCTGCTGGTGGAGCAGAACGCCCGCATGGCGCTGAAAGTGGCCTCGTTCGGCTATATCATGGAGTCGGGCAAGATCATGCTCGATGGCGCCAAGGACGACCTCGTCAACAACGAGGACGTCAAGGAGTTCTACCTGGGCGGCGACAAGGAACGGAAGTCGTTCAAGAACCTCAAATCCTACAAGCGTCGCAAGCGGTGGCTGTAATGACCGAGTCCTACGACGCCCTCGAAACCCGCTCGCCCGAGGCCCGCGAGGCGGCGCTGCTCGCCGCCCTGCCGGCGCAGATCGCCCACGCCAAGGCCAAGGCGCCGCATTTCACGCGCTCCCTGGCCGAGGTCGAGGCCGTCGCCGTCACCAGCCGCCAGGCGCTGGCGCGGCTGCCCGTCCTGCGCAAGTCCGACTTGATCGACCTGCAACAGGCCGCGCCGCCCTTCGCCGGCACCACCGCCACCGCCACAGCAGAACTGCTGCGGGTGTTCGCCTCGCCGGGCCCGATCTACGACCCCGAGGGCAGGGGTCGCGACTGGTGGCGCATCGCCCGCGGCCTGCATGCCGCCGGTTTCCGCCAGGGCGAGCTGGTGCACAACTGCTTTTCGTACCACTTCACCCCCGGCGGCATGATGCTGGAGAGCGCCGCCCACGCCCTGGGCTGCCCGGTGTTCCCGGCCGGCGTCGGCAACACCGAGGCGCAGGCCCAGGCCATGGCGGACCTCAGACCCGCCGCCTATACCGGCACGCCGTCGTTCCTCAAGGCCATCCTGGAGAAGGCCGACGAGATGGGGCTCGACCACCGCTCGCTGACCAAGGCCTGCGTCTCGGGCGAGGCGCTGTTGCCGCCGCTGCGTCAGGCCCTGGCCGACCTCGGAGTCGCGGTGAGCCAGTTCTACGCCACCGCCGACCTCGGCCTGATCGCCTATGAAAGCCCGGCCCGCCAGGGGCTGATCGTCGACGAGGGCGTCATCGTCGAGATCGTCCGCCCCGGCACCGGCGATCCCGTGCCCGAGGGCGAGGTCGGCGAGGTGGTGGTGACCAGCTTCAACGCCGACTATCCGCTGATCCGCTTCGGCACCGGCGACCTGTCGGCGGTGCTGGCCGGCGCCTCGCCCTGCGGCCGCACCAATATGCGGCTCAAGGGCTGGATGGGCCGCGCCGACCAGACCACCAAGGTCAAGGGCATGTTCGTCCATCCACGCCAGGTGGCCGAGGTGGTGAAGCGTCACGCCGGCCTCGGCCGCGCCCGGCTGGTGGTGGACAACGCCCTGGGCACCGACGCCATGACCCTCAACGTCGAGGCCGCTCAGCCCGACGAGGCGCTGGCCGCCGCCATCGCCCAGTCGGTGCAGACCCTGTGCAAAATCAAGGGCGCAGTGATGTTCCATCCGCCGGGCAGCCTGCCCAACGACGGCAAAGTCATCGAAGATCTGAGGAGCGCAAACTGACCATGGCCGACATCACCATCGAGAGCGATCCCTTCAAGCTGGCCCGCGCCCTGTCCGGCCGCCATCTGATCGACGGCGCCTTCGTGGCCGCCAAGGGCGGCAAGACCTTCCCGGTGGCCAACCCCGCCACCGGCGCCGAGATCGGCACCGCGGCCTATGGCGAAGCCGCCGACGTCGATGCGGCGGTGGCCGCCGCCAAGGCGGCGCAGAAGGGCTGGGCCAAGCTTGCCGCCCGCAGCCGCGGCAAGCTGGTGGCCGAATGCGGCCGCGTGCTGGCCGGCCATGTGGACGAGCTGGGCCGCCTGATCGCGCTCGAAACCGGCAAGGCGCTGCGCACCGAAAGCCGCGTCGAGGCCTCGGTGCTGGCCGACATGTTCGTCTTCTTCGGCGGCCTGGGCAGCGAACTGAAGGGCGAGACCATCCCCTTCAATCCCGACATGATGACACTGACCATGCGCGAGCCGGTCGGCGTGGTGGCCTGCATCATTCCGTGGAACGTGCCCCTGCTGCTGATGGCCATGAAGGCCGCCGCCGCCCTGGTGGCCGGCAACGCCGTGGTGGTCAAGTCGGCCGAGGAATCGCCGCTGACCGTCCTGCGCGTCGCCGAGATCATGAACAGCGTCCTGCCGCCCGGCGTCTTCAACATGCTATCCGGCTTCGGTCCCGAATGCGGCGCGCCCCTGGTGGCCCACCCGGATGTCAAGAAGGTCAGCTTCACCGGCTCGGTGGAGACCGGCCGCATCGTCTACAAGGCCGCCGCCGAGAAGCTGATCCCGGTGACCCTGGAACTGGGTGGCAAGAGCCCGATGATCGTCTGCGCCGACGCCGATCTCGACCGCGCCGTGGCGGGGGCGGTGGCCGGCATGCGCTTCACCCGCCAGGGCCAGAGCTGCACCGCCAGCTCGCGCCTGTTCGTCCACGAGTCGATCCATGACGAGTTCGTCGCCCGCCTCAAGGCCAAGGTCGACGCCATGGTGATGGGCGACCCGCTCGACGAGAAGACCGACATCGGCACCATCATCTCGACCAGCCAGTTCGACCGCGTCCAGAGCTACATCGCGCTGGGCCGCGAGACCAAGGGCGCCGAGGCGCATGTCTGCTCGAAGATGCCCGACGATCCCAGGCTGGCCAAGGGCCTGTTCATCCAGCCGGTCATCTTCACCGGCATGCGGAACTCCAACCGCCTGTGCCAGGAGGAAATCTTCGGCCCGGTCTGCGCCGTCATCAAGTGGAGCGACTACGAGACGGTGATCGCGCAGGCCAACGACAGCGAATACGGCTTGGCCGCCAGCATCTGGACCCGCGACCTCCACACCGCCATGGACGCGACGCGGCGGCTGGAGGCCGGCTTCGTCCAGGTCAACCAGAACCTGGTGGTGCAGCCGGGCCTGAGCTATGGCGGCACCAAGACCTCGGGCATCGGCCGCGAGGCCTCGCTGGAGTCCATGCTCGAACACTTCACCCACAAGAAGACCATCATCTTCAACATGCTGTGAGCATCATGCGCAACTCGACCCGCTATCCCAGCCTGAACTTCGACCTCGGCGAGACCGCCGACATGCTGCGCGATCAGGTCGCGGCCTTCGCCGAGGCCGAGATCGCGCCCCTGGCCGCCGAGATCGACCGCTCCAACGAGTTCCCCAACCAGCTGTGGCGCAAGTTCGGTGACATGGGGCTGCTCGGCATCACCGTGCCCGAGGAGTTGGGCGGCTCGGGCATGGGCTATCTCGAACACGTCATCGCCATGGAGGAGATCAGCCGCGCCTCGGCCTCGGTGGGGTTGTCCTACGGCGCCCACTCGAACCTGTGCGTCAACCAGATCCGCCGCAACGGCAACGCCGATCAGCACAAGCGCTTCCTGCCCAAGCTGATGAGCGGCGAGCACATCGGCGCCCTGGCCATGAGCGAGCCCAACGCCGGCTCGGACGTGGTGTCCATGAAGTTGCGCGCCGAAAAAAAGGGTGACCGCTACATCCTCAACGGCACCAAGATGTGGATCACCAACGGCCCCGACGCCGACGTGGTGGTGGTCTATGCCAAGACCGATCCGGCGGCCGGCTCCAAGGGCCTCACCACCTTCCTGGTGCAGAAGGGCTTCAAGGGCTTTTCGGTGGCGCAGAAGCTCGACAAGCTGGGCATGCGCGGCTCGAACACCGGCGAACTGGTGTTCCAGGACTGCGAGGTGCCGGAAGAGAATGTGCTCAATCAGGTGGGCCGCGGCGTCAACGTGCTGATGAGCGGCCTCGACTACGAGCGCGCCGTGCTGGCCGCCGGCCCCTTGGGCATCATGCAGGCCTGCATGGATGTGGTGATACCCTACGTGCACGACCGCGAGCAGTTCGGCCAGCCCATCGGCACCTTCCAGCTGATGCAGGGCAAGCTGGCCGACATGTACACCACCATGAACGCCTGCCGCGCCTACGCCTACATGGTGGCCAAGGCCTGCGACCGCGGCGAGACCACCCGCAAGGACGCCGCCGGGGTGATCCTCTATTGCGCCGAGAAGGCCACCTGGATGGCGCTGGAGGCGCTGCAATGCCTGGGCGGCAACGGCTACATCAACGAATACCCCACCGGCCGCCTGCTGCGCGACGCCAAGCTCTACGAGATCGGCGCCGGCACCAGCGAAATCCGCCGCATGCTGATCGGCCGGGAATTGTTCGAGGAGACGAAGTGAGCTACCGGGTTTCCAGCCAGTGGCGCTCGGCCTGCATGGCGGCCCGCAGGGGGGCGAGGTCCTCGGTTGCGACCGACCAAACCCGCTTGGGATCGACCCTGTCGTATTCATGGACGATCCGGTCGCGCATGCTGCGAACCAATCGCCAAGGAACGGTTGGCTGCCTGTCCTCGACTCCGGGAGCGAGATGCTTAGCGGCCTCGCCAATGATCTCTATCAACCGCGTGACGGCATGCATGCGCAAGCGATCGGCCAGAAACACCGCCTCGGTCACCCCGAACGTGAATTCCTCGATCTCGTCGATGGCGACCAGGATATGCTCGACGCGCGTGAGTGCCCGATCGAAGGCACTAAAAGACATGAACGGCGTCCTTCCGGACGCGGGCCTCGGTGCGAGGTCCGAACGAACCCCAGGTCAGCACATCGACCTTCTTGCCCATCCGATCGGTGACGTCGAATTCCAGGCCGATCAGGTCCAGCAGACTGAACTTTTTCGTCTCGTCCACCTCGATCACCAGATCGATGTCGCTATGCTCGGAGGCATCGCCCCGGGCCACCGAGCCGAACACCGCCAGATGCGTGATGCCCTTCTCCCGGAAGAAGCTTTCGTGCTGCTTCAGGAGGGCGATGACTTCGTCGAGCTGCGGCGCGCGTCCCATGAGGCGGCAGTCTACTACAACCATCACTCTCCGACAAAGGACCACACGGCATGACCGATCCCATCGTCATCGTAGGCTGCGCCCGCACGCCCATGGGTGGCTTCCAGGGCGAGCTGGCGTCCTTCACCGGGCCGCAGTTGGGCGCCGTCGCCATCCGGGCGGCGCTGGAGCGGGCGGGAATCGCCGCCGATCAGGTGGACGAGGTGCTGATGGGCTGCGTCCTGCCGGCCGGGGTCGGCCAGGCTCCGGCGCGGCAGGCCTCGTTGGGCGCCGGCCTGCCGCAATCGGCCGGCTGCACCACCATCAGCAAGGTCTGCGGCTCGGGGATGAAGGCCGCCATGCTGGCGCATGACCTGCTGCTGGCCGGCACCAACCGGGTGATGGTGGCGGGCGGCATGGAGAGCATGTCCAACGCCCCCTATCTGCTCGACCGGGCGCGCGGCGGCTATCGCCTGGGGCATGGCCGGGTGCTCGACCACATGTTCCTCGACGGGCTGGAGGATGCCTACGACAAGGGCCGCCTGATGGGCACCTATGCCGAGGACTGCGCCCAAAGCTACCAGTTCAGCCGCGAGGCCCAGGACGCCTTCGCCATCCGGTCGTTGCAGCGCGCCCAGGCCGCCGATTTCTCCGCCGAGATCGCCCCGGTGACGGTCAAGACCCGCAAGGGCGAAACGGTCATCGCCATCGACGAGCAGCCCAGGGCCGCCAACCTCGACAAGATTCCCACCCTGAAGCCGGCCTTCCGCGACGGCGGTACCGTCACCGCCGCCAATTCATCGTCCATCTCGGACGGCGCCGCCGCCCTGGTGCTGATGCGCCGGACCGAGGCCGAGGCGCGCGGCCTCGCGCCCCTGGCCACCATCCTCGGCCACGCCACCCACGCCCAGGCGCCGGCCCTGTTCACCACCGCGCCGGTCGAGGCCATGCGCAAGGTGACGGCCAAGGTGGGCTGGAGCCTCAAGGACGTCGATCTGTTCGAGATCAACGAGGCCTTTGCGGTGGTCACCATGGCGGCCATGCACGACCTCGACCTCGCCGCCGACCGCGTCAACATCCACGGCGGTGCCTGCGCCCTGGGCCATCCCATCGGCGCCTCGGGCGCCCGCATCATCGTCACCCTGCTGGCGGCGCTGGAGAAATACGGCCTCAAGCGCGGCGTCGCTTCGTTGTGCATCGGCGGCGGCGAGGCCACCGCGCTGGCGGTGGAGCGCATCGCATGATCCTGTCCGAAGAACAGCAATTGATCCGCGACACCGCCCGCCAGTTCGCCCGCGAGCGGCTGGCGCCGGGTGCCGCGGCGCGCGACCGCGAGCACCGTTTCCCGGCGGCCGAGCTGAAGGAGCTGGGCGAGCTGGGCTTCCTCGGCATGGTGGTGCCGCCGGAGTGGGATGGGGCGGGGACCGACTACGTCTCCTACGCCGCCGCCCTGATGGAGATCGCCGCCGGTGACGGCCCCATCTCGACCATCATGAGCGTGCACAATTCGGTGTGCTGCCGCCCGCTGCTCGACTATGGCAGCGCGGCGCAGAAGGAACGCTATCTGCGGCCCATGGCGCGCGGCGAGATGCTCGGCTGCTTCTGTCTCACCGAGCCCGAGGCCGGCTCAGACGCCGCCGCCATCAAGACCCGTGCCCGCAAGGATGGCAACGGCTGGGCGGTCAACGGAGCCAAGCAATTCATTTCGACGGCCAGGAACGGCCAGGTCGCCATCCTGTTCGCGGTGACCGATCCGGCGGCCGGCAAGAAGGGCATCTCGGCCTTCGTGCTGCCCACCGATACCCCCGGCTTCACCGTCGCCCGCGTCGAGGACAAGCTGGGGCAGCATTCGTCGGACACCTGTTCCCTGGTGTTCGAGGACATGCGACTACCCGCCGACGCCCTGCTGGGGGCCGAGGGCGACGGCTTGAAAATCGCCCTGGCCAATCTGGAGGGCGGCCGCCTCGGCATCGCCTCGCAGTCGGTGGGCATGGCGCGCGGCGCCTTCGAGCACGCGCTGGCCTATGCGAAGGAACGCCGCCAGTTCGGCAAGCGCATCTTCGAGCATCAGGCGGTGGGCTTCCGCCTCGCCGACATGGCGACGCGCATCGAGGTCGCCGAGCAGATGGTCCTGCACGTCGCCGCCCTGCGCGATGCCGGCCGTCCCTGCCTCAAGGAAGCCTCCATGGCCAAGCTGTTCGCCTCGGAGATGGCGGAGGCAGTATGCTCGGCGGCGATCCAGACCCTGGGCGGCTATGGCTATCTCGCCGAATTCCCGCTGGAACGCATCTATCGCGACGTGCGCGTCTGCCAGATCTACGAGGGCACCAGCGACATCCAGCGGCTGGTCATCGCCCGTGCCCTGGCGACGGAATAGGACGACTCCATGACCGTTTTGAAAAGCGCCATCAATCCCCGCTCCGACGAGTTCCGCCGCAACGCCACCGCCATGAAGGGCTTGGTCGACGACCTGCGCGAGGTGGTCGCCAAGGTCAAGATGGGAGGCGGCGCGGTGGCGCAGAAGCGGCATCTCGACCGTGGCAAGCTACTGCCGCGCGAGCGCATCCGCCGTCTGCTCGACGTGGGCTCGCCCTTCCTTGAGCTGTCGCAGCTGGCCGCCTGGGGCATGTACAGCGGTGACGTCGGCGCCGCCGGCATCATCACCGGCATCGGCGCCATCGCCGGCCAGGAATGCATGATCATCGCCAACGACCCGACGGTGAAGGGCGGCAGCTATTACCCGATGACGGTGAAGAAGCACCTGCGCGCCCAGGACATCGCCCGCGAAAACAACCTGCCCTGCGTCTATCTGGTGGAGTCGGGCGGTGCCAACCTGCCGACCCAGGACGAGGTCTTCCCCGACCGCGACCATTTCGGCCGCATCTTCTACAATCAGGCCCAGATGTCGGCGGCGGGAATTCCGCAGGTTTCGGTGGTGCTGGGAAGCTGCACCGCCGGCGGCGCCTATATCCCGGCCATGAGCGACGAAGCCATCATCGTCAAGAATCAGGGCACCATCTTCCTCGCCGGCCCGCCCCTGGTGAAGGCCGCCACCGGCGAGGTGGTGACCGCCGAGGAGCTGGGCGGCGCCGACGTGCATTGCCGCATCTCGGGCGTCACCGACCACTATGCCCAGGACGACGGCCACGCCTTGGCCATCGCGCGCCGGGTGGTGGCCAATCTCAACCGCAAGAAGCCGATCTCGCTCGACATCGCGCCGCCGGAAGAGCCGCTCTACGACCCTTCGGAACTGTACGGCATCATTCCGGCCGACCCGCGCCAGCCCTACGACGTGCGGGAAGTCATCGCCCGGCTGGTGGACGGCTCGCGCTTCGACGAATTCAAGCAGAGCTACGGCACCACCCTGGTCACCGGCTTTGCCCGGGTGTGGGGCTATCCGGTGGGCATCGTCGCCAACAACGGCATCCTGTTCTCGGAGTCAGCGCAGAAGGGCGCCCATTTCGTCGAGCTGTGCAGCCAGCGCGGCATCCCGCTGGTGTTCCTGCAGAACATCACCGGCTTCATGGTCGGGCGCAAATACGAGGCCGGCGGCATCGCCAAGGACGGCGCCAAGATGGTCACCGCCGTGGCCTGCGCGAAAGTGCCGCGCTTCACCCTGATCATCGGCGGCAGCTTCGGCGCCGGCAATTACGGCATGTGCGGCCGTGCCTATCAGCCGCGCATGATGTGGA
The DNA here is from genome assembly GCA_903941105.1 of uncultured Rhodospirillaceae bacterium. Lineage (GTDB taxonomy): Bacteria > Pseudomonadota > Alphaproteobacteria > Rhodospirillales > Magnetospirillaceae > CAJANL01. The sequence goes on along the minus strand of CAJANL010000285.1, from coordinate 50,081 downwards.
TGTGGCCCAACGGCCGGGTGTCGGTGATGGGCGGCGACCAGGCGGCCAACGTGTTGGCCCAGATCAAGCGCGACGCCATGGCGGCCAAGGGCGAAGCCTGGGACCCGGCGGCGGAGGAATCGTTCAAGTCTCCCATCCGCCAGCAATACGAGACTCAGGGACACCCCTACTACGCCGGGGCGCGGCTGTGGGACGACGGATTGATCGATCCGGCGGAGACCCGGACGGTGCTGGCCTTGGGGCTGTCGGCGGCGCTGAACGCACCGATCGAGCCGACGAAGTTCGGCGTGTTCAGGATGTGACGATGATTCACCGCACTCTCAACGTCTCGTCACCCCCGCGAAAGCGGGGGTCCATGGCGCCGGACAAAAAGCGGCACCCGGCATGGATTCCCGCTTTCGCGGGAATGACGCTTGAAGGAAACGGCCGGGGGTTCGCATGTTCGATAAAATCCTGATCGCCAATCGCGGCGAGATCGCCTGCCGGGTCATCCGCACCGCGCGGCGTCTGGGCATCCGCACTGTCGCGGTCTATTCCGAGGCCGACGCCGGTGCCCTGCATGTGGCCATGGCCGACGAGGCCACCCTGATCGGCCCGGCGCCGGCTGCCGAAAGCTACCTCAAGGCTGACGCCGTGCTGGCGGCCGCCAAGGCGTCGGGGGCGCAGGCCATCCATCCCGGCTACGGCTTCCTGTCCGAGAACGCCGGCTTCGCCGAGGCCTGCGCCACGAACGGCGTGGTGTTCATCGGTCCGCCGGTGGGCGCCATCCAGGCCATGGGCTCCAAGTCGGAGTCCAAGCGCCTGATGGAAAAGGCTGGGGTGCCGCTGGTGCCGGGCTATCACGGCGCCGACCAGTCCGATGCGGCGTTGACGGTGGCGGCGAAGTCCATCGGCTATCCAGTGCTGGTCAAGGCTTCGGCCGGCGGCGGCGGCAAGGGCATGCGGGTGGTGCGCGAGCCGGGCGGCCTCGCCGAAGCCATCGCCGGCGCCCGGCGCGAGGCCAAGGCGGCCTTCGGCGACGACACCCTGCTGATCGAGAAGTACCTGGAACGGCCGCGTCATGTGGAGATTCAGGTGTTCGCCGACAGCCACGGCAACGCCGTCTATCTGTTCGAGCGCGACTGCTCCATTCAGCGACGCCACCAGAAGGTGATCGAGGAGGCCCCCGCCCCCGCCCTGCCCGACGGCGTGCGCCGCGCCATGGGCGAAGCGGCTGTGGCGGCGGCCAAGGCGGTGGATTATGTCGGCGCCGGCACGGTGGAGTTCCTCACCCAGGACGGCGGCTTCTTCTTCATCGAGATGAACACCCGCCTTCAGGTCGAGCACCCGGTCACCGAGATGATCACCGGCCTCGATCTGGTGGAGTGGCAGCTGCGGGTGGCGCGAGGTCAAACCTTGCCGCTGGCCCAGGAGCAACTCACCCGCCACGGTCACGCCTTCGAGGCCCGACTCTATGCCGAGGACCCGGCGCGCGACTTCCTGCCGGCCATCGGCCAGCTCAAGCGCCTGCGCCCGCCGGCCGAGAACCGTCATGTGCGCGTCGATACCGGGGTGCGCGAGGGCGACAGCGTCTCCATGTTCTATGATCCGATGATCGCCAAGCTGATCGTGTGGGACGAGAGCCGCGACGCCGCCCTACTGCGCCTCAAGCGCGCCCTGGCCGACTACGAGCTGGCCGGGGTGGCGAACAATATCGGCTTCCTCGGCCGTATCGCCGCCCACCCCGCCTTCGCCGCCCTGGAGGTCGACACCGGCTTCATCGAGCGCCACAAGGCCGAGCTGTTCCCTGAACAACTGCCGGTGCCGGCCATCGGTCTCGCCTTCGCCACCCTGGCCCTGTTGCTGGAGCGTGAGGCCGAGGCCGGACGGGCGGCCCGGGCATCGGGCGACGTCCACTCACCCTGGCACCTGACCACCGGCTGGCGCCTCAACGACGACAACCACCACGACTTCCGGTTCCTCGACAACGGCACGGCGCGCGAGGTGGCGGTGCATTTCCGTCCCCACGGCTGGCTGCTGCAGGTGGATGGCTGCGACCTCACCGCCCGCCACGCCGGCCTCGCCGACGGCACCCTCACCGCCGAAATCGCCGGCACACGGCGGCGCGCCGCGGTGGTGGCCGGCGACGGCGAGCTCACCATCCTGTGCGAGGGCGATGCCTGGCGTCTGGCGGTGGACGATCCCTCGGTGCGTGCCGCCGCCCAGGATGCCGGCGGCGGCCACCTGATGGCGCCCATGCCGGGCACCGTGGTCCAGGTGCTGGTGGCGGCCGGCGCCAAGGTCGAGCGCGGCGCCGCCCTGATGGTGGTCGAGGCCATGAAGATGGAGCACACCATCAAGGCCCCGGCCGACGGCACCGTCGCCAGCGTCCATTTCGCGGTAGGCGATCCGGTCTCGGAAGGGGTCGAGTTGATTTCATTCGAGGCGGAGGCGGCGGAATGAGGCTGCCCAGCCGCGTCAAACTGGTCGAGGTCGGCCCCCGCGACGGATTGCAGAACGAGGCCGTGCCGGTGCCGACGGCGGTCAAGATCGAGCTGATCGACCGCCTGAGCGCCGCCGGACTGCCGGTGATCGAGGCCGGCAGCTTCGTCAGCCCGAAATGGGTGCCACAGATGGCCGACACAGCCCTGGTGCTGGCCGGCATCCGGCGGCGGCCGGGTACGTCCTATCCCGTGCTGGTGCCCAATCTGCCGGGGCTGGAGGCGGCGGCGGCGGCCGGAGTGGACCAGGTGGCGGTGTTCGTCGCCGCCTCGGAGAGCTTTTCACACCGCAACATCAACTGCTCCATCGACGACAGCTTCGGCCGGGTCGGCCCGGTGGCGGTGGCGGCGATGGCGCGGGGGATGACGATAAGAGGCTACGTCTCCTGCGTGCTGGGCTGCCCCTATGAGGGCGCGGTGGCGCCCGAGCGGGTGGCCGAAGTGGCGGCACGCCTGATGGAGTTGGGCTGCAGCGAAATCTCGCTCGGCGACACCATCGGCGTCGGCACTCCCGGCCGCGCCCAGGCCGTGATCGAGGCGGTGGCGGCGCGTGTTCCGGTGGAGCGGCTGGCAGCCCATTTCCACGACACCTACGGTCAGGCGTTGGCCAACATCCTGGCCGTGCTCGAACGCGGGGTGGGGGTTGTGGATTCGTCGGTTGCCGGATTGGGCGGCTGCCCTTATGCAAGGGGAGCGAGCGGCAACGTCGCCAGCGAGGACGTACTGTACATGCTGGACGGTCTGGGCATCGCCACCGGGGTCGACCTGGACGGGCTCATTACCGCCGGTGCATTCATCTCGGCCCATCTCGGGCGCGATACGGGGTCAAGGGTTGCGCAGGCTCGCGGCAGGGCGGGCAGCGAAGGAGGGGCGTCATGAAGGAAATCCTGGTTCACGTCGATGGCGGCCAGCGCTCGCGCGCCCGCATCGAGGTTGCCATCAAGCTGGCCAAGCGCTTTGGCTCGCGCCTGACGGGTCTGTTCGCCCAGGTGGAGAGCCACCGCCCCAGCGCCGTGGCGCGCATGCCCAGCGACGGCCTGCTCCGCACCGCCGCCGAGGCCGCCGAGCTGTTCCACGGCCTGATCGAGACCTCCGGCCTCGCCTCCCGCTGGTGGAAGCTGCCGCACGGCGAGCCCGATCATGTCACCTCGGAAACCGTGTTCTGCTCGCGCTATTTCGACCTGGTGGTGATGGGCCAGACCGAGCCCAAGGCGACCGAGGTTCCCGAGGATCTGGTGGAGCAGGTGGTGCTCAACTCCGGCCGCCCCGTGCTGGTGGTGCCCTATTCCGGCCAGTTCAGCCACCGTTGCGAGCGCGTCGCCGTGGCGTGGAATGCCAGCCGCGAGGCCACCCGCGCCGTGCACGACGCCCTGCCGCTGCTGGCCCATGCCAAGGCGGTTACCGTCATCAGCCTGCGCAACCCGCAGAACGACGATGCCGCCGCCGTGGCCAGCCTGCCACCGGTGGATATCCTGGAACATCTGGCCGAATACGGCATCGCGGTGGCGGGCGAGCGCCTGTCGGGCGAGGACATCGGCAAGATGGACATGCTGCTGTCACGAGTCTGCGACATCGGCGCCGACCTGTTGGTGATGGGCGGCCACGGCCCCTCCTCCATGCTGCGCAGTTCGGGCACCCGGTATGTGCTCAAGCACATGACGCTGCCGGTTCTGATGTCGCACTGATGCCGCAGCCCGCCCACATCGTCCGCATCCCGCTGCCCGAGGCCGAGGGGCTGGAGGACGACCTTCAGGCCTATCTCGCCAAATGCGACGACAAGCTGGGGCTGCGGCCCTATGTGCTGCTGGCCTATACCGGCCGCCCCGAGAAATTTCGCACCTTCAGCCGCTTCTACAACCAGCTGATGCTGGGCGAGTCGGGGCTGTCCAAGCTGGAGCGCGAGATGATCGCCGTGGTCGTCTCGTCGGCCAACCGCTGCTACTACTGCCTGGTGGCGCACGGTCAGGCGGTGCGTGAGCTGTCGGGTGACCCGCAGTTGGGCGAGATGATGGCGATGAACTACCGCGTCGCCGAGCTTGAAGGCCGCCAGCGCACCATGCTCGACTTTGCCTGGACGCTGACCACGGCGCCGCACGATATCGGCGAGAGCAACCGTCAGGCCTTGCGCGATGTTGGCTTCTCGGACGCCGACATCTTCGACATTTCGGACGTTGCCGCCTTCTTCAACTACACCAACCGCATGGCGCATGGGCTGGACATGATGCCCAATCCCGAGTACCACGCCATGAGTCGCTGAGCCCCAACCACGGAGAATAATCCCATGGCTTCCATCACCCTCAAGGGCAATCCCATCAATACCAATGGCAACCTGCCGACCGTGGGGTCCAAGGCCCCCGACTTCAAGCTGGTGACCGTGGATCTGGGCCAGGTGTCGCTGGCCGACTTCGCCGGCAAGACGGTGGTGCTGAACATTTTCCCCAGCGTCGACACCCCCACCTGCGCCGCCTCGGTGCGCCGCTTCAATGTCGAGCTGTCCAAGCTGTCCGGCGTCACGGTGCTGTGCGCCTCGGCCGACCTGCCCTTCGCCCATAAGCGCTTCTGCGCCGCCGAGGGTGTCGACAAGGTGCAAAGCGTCTCCGACCTGCGCGACAGGGCGTTCGGCGCCCGCTACGGCGTCACGGTGGTGGACGGCCCGCTGGCCGGCCTGTTGGCTCGCGCCGTGGTGGTGATCAAGGACGGCACCGTGGCCTACACCCAACTGGTTCCCGAGATCGCCGACGAGCCCGACTACGACGCCGCCCTCGCCGCCGCAAAGTAAAATTGCACCGGGCATCTACCCGACGATGCGGTAGATGCCCACCTCGCGGCTGGTGCGGTCTTCGAGGTCGAGACTGGTGGCGACGGTATAGGCAGCCAGCTTGAGCAGGCCGTGCCTGGGCAGGTAGGCGCGGCCGGGATCGGCCATCAGCACGGTGGCGCCCTCGGCCGCCATCCGCTTCAGCCACGGCCAGATATGCTCGGTCATGGGACGCTCGTAGCAGACGTCACCGGCCACCACCACGTCCCAGCGATTGGGCTGCCCCACCACATCGCCGCAGGCCGCTGCCACCGCCACGCCATTGAGTCCGGCATTGAGCTGGATCGCCGCCACCGCGAAATCATCGATCTCGGCCGCCTCGACCCGGGCGGCGCCGCGCATCGCCGCCGCCACCGCGCTGGAACCGCAGCCGGCGGCGAAGTCGAGCACCCGCAATCCCTCCACCAGCCCCGGCGTGTCGAGCACATAGCGGGTCAGCGCCTGCCCGCCGGCCCAGCAGAAGGCCCAATAGGGCGGCGGCAGGTTGTTCTGCTCCAATACCGCCTCGGTGGCCTGCCACAGCGGCGTCACCTCGGTGGCCAGCCACAGCTTGACCTCGGGGCAGGCGGGCGCGCACGATTTCGCTGCGTTGGCGCGGATGAAGGCGGCGTGGTCGGTGCTCACCCCAGCCGCCCCGCCACGATGGCCGCCAGCAACAGCCAGCCGAACCAGCGGTTGGACTTGAACTTTCTCAGGCAGTCGGCGCCGTCGTCGCAATCCACCGTCGCCGCCTGCCAGGCCAGTTGGCCAGCCGCCAGCGCCAGGAGGGGCCAGAACGGCCAGGACAGCCCCGCCAGGGCTCCGGCGGCGGCGATCAGCGCCAGGGCCAGCCCATAGAACCGCCATAGCCACCTGGGCGTGGCGGCGCCCAGGGCCAGCGCGGTGGACTTCACCCCGATCAGGGCGTCGTCCTCCTTGTCCTGATGGGCATAGATGGTGTCATAGCCCAGGGTCCAGAACAGCCCGGCGGCGTACAGCAGCAGCGGCGGCAGCGCCAACTCGCCGGTCACCGCCGCCCAGCCCAGCAAGGCGCCCCAATTGAAGGTCAGCCCCAGCCAGGCCTGCGGCCAATAGGTGATGCGCTTCATGAAGGGATAGGGGAACACCAGCAACAGCGAGGCCGTCCCCACCATGATGGCGAAGCCGTTCAGTTGCAGCAGCACCAGCAGACCCACCGCCAATTGCAGCCCCAGGAACGCCAGCGCCCGCATGGGGCTGACCTCGCCCGAGGGGATGGGACGCGAGGCGGTGCGGGCGACACGGCCGTCGAAATCGCGGTCGGCCCAGTCGTTGAAGGTGCAGCCGGCGCCGCGCATCACCACAGCACCGATGGCGAACAGCAGGAACAGCCACGGGCTGGGCAGCCCCTCCGAGGCCAGCGCCATGCTCCACCAGCCGGGGAACAACAGCAGCCAGGTCCCGATGGGCCGGTCGAGCCGCATCAGCCGCAGATAGGGCCGGACGCACGCCGGCACCCGGCGGTCGATCCAGTTGCCGACGGGAATGTCGCCGCTGAGGGAGGAGGCGGTGCTCATGGGTATCAGCAATAGCGGAATGCGGCGGGATTGTCAGGGGCTATCAATCCCCCCCGTGCGCCACCTTGCGGGCGGGAGGCGCGCAACATATAGTGCCCCCTCATGACCCAAGACTGCTTTCCGCACCGTCATCTCCTCGGCATCCAGGGCCTGGGCCCCGAGGAGATCACCGCCCTGCTCGACCTGGCCGAAGGCTATGTCCTGCAGAACCGCTCCCTCGACAAGCGCAAGAACCTGCTGCGCGGTCGCACCGTCATCAACCTGTTCTTCGAGAACTCGACGCGCACCCGCACCTCGTTCGAGCTGGCGGGGAAAAGGCTGGGCGCCGACGTCATCAACATGCAGGCGGCGGCCTCGTCGGTGCAGAAGGGCGAGACCCTGATCGACACCGCCATGACGCTGAACGCCATGCACCTCGACGTGCTGGTGGTGCGCCACCCCGACTCGGGCGCGGTCAAGCTGCTGTCGGAGAAGGTCAACTGCGCCGTCATCAACGGCGGCGACGGCAGCCACGAGCATCCCACCCAGGCCCTGCTCGACGCGCTCACCATCCGCCGCCGCAAGGGGGCGCTGTCGGGGCTGACGGTGGCCATCTGCGGCGACGTGCTGCACAGCCGGGTGGCCCGCTCGAACATCTATCTGCTGAACGCCATGGGGGCACGGGTGCGGGTGATCGGGCCGCGCACCCTGGTGCCCACCGCCATCGACCGCCTGGGGGTCGAGGTGTTCCACGACATGCGCAAGGGCTTGGCCGAGGTGGACGTCATCATGATGCTGCGCATCCAGAACGAGCGCATGCGCGGCAACTTCATCCCGTCGATCCGCGAATATTTCCACTTCTTCGGCCTCGATCGCGAGAAGCTGGCCATGGCCAAGCCAGACGCGGTGATCATGCACCCGGGTCCCATGAACCGCGGCGTCGAGATCGACTCCGACGTGGCCGACGACGTGGAACGCTCGCTGATCCGCGAGCAGGTGGAGATGGGAGTGGCGGTGCGCATGGCCTGCCTCGACCTGCTCACCCGCCACATTCCCCGCAGCGGGGAGGCCGTCTGATGGCGACGCAAACCCCCGGCCTGGTGGCCTATGTCAACGCCCGCCTGCTCGACCCCGCCTCGGGGCTGGATGCCGTGGGGGGCGTGCTGACCAAAGGCGAGAGCATCGCCGGTTTCGGCCCCACCCTGTTCCAGGACGGCGTGCCTGAGGGCGCCGAGGTGGTCGACTGCGGCGGCCTGTGCCTGTCGCCCGGGCTGGTGGATATGCGCATGCAACTGCGCGAGCCCGGCGAGGAGCACAAGGAAACCATCCGCTCGGCTGGCGAGGCGGCGGTGGCCGGCGGCGTCACCGCCATGGTCTGCCTGCCCAACACCCATCCGGTGATCGACGAGGTGGCGACGGTGGAATTCGTCGCCCGCCGCGCCCGCAAGATCGGCCTGGCCAAGGTCTATCCCTACGCCGCCGCCACCAAGGGCTGCGAGGGCAGTGAGCTGTCGGAGATGGGCATGCTGGCCGAGGCCGGCGCGCTCGCCTTCACCGACGGCGTCAAGGCCATCCGCAATGCCCAGGTGATGCGCCGCGCGCTCAGCTATGCCGCCACCTTTGGGCTGCTGATCGTGCAGCATCCCGAGGAACCCAGCATGGCCGAGGGCGGCGCCATGAACGAGGGCGAGACCGCCACCCGCATGGGCCTGTCCGGCATTCCCGCCGCCGCCGAGGCCATCATGCTGGAGCGCGACATGCGCCTGGTGGAGCTGACCGGCGGGCGCTACCACGCCGCCCACGTCTCCACCGCCGCCGGCGTCGAGATCATCCGCAAGGCCAGGGCGCGCGGCCTCAAGGTGACCTGCGACACCGCGCCGCCTTATTTCGCATTGAACGAGCTGGCGGTGGGGGACTACCGCACCTTCGCCAAACTGTCGCCGCCGTTGCGCACCGAAGCCGATCGCCAGGCCATCGTGGCGGCGCTGGCGGAAGGGGTCATCGATGCGGTGGCCTCGGACCATTCGCCACAGGACCAGGACTCCAAGCGCCAGCCCTTCGCCCAGGCGGAATTCGGCGGCATCGGGCTGGAAACCCTACTGGCGGTGACCCTGGAGCTTTACCATAACGGCCATATGGGTCTGCTCGACGCGCTGAAGCTGGTGACCTGCGCCCCGGCCGACGTCCTCGGGCTGGCCGCCGGCCGGTTGCGAGTGGGAGCGGCGGCCGATCTGGTGCTGTTCGATCCGCAGCGCGGCTGGCAGGTGGTGGCCGATCGGTCGCGCTCCAAGTCGAAGAATAGCCCGTTCGACGGCCGACCGGTCCAGGGCATGGTGATGCGCACCATCGTCGACGGCCGCAGCGTGTTCCCCCGATGATCATCTTGCTGTTGGCCGCCATCGCCGGCTACCTGCTGGGCTCGGTGCCGTTCGGTCTGGTGCTGACCAAGGCGGCCGGGCTGGGCGATATCCGCGCCATCGGCTCGGGCAACATCGGCGCCACCAACGTGCTGCGCACCGGCCACAAGGGTCTGGCGCTGGCCACCCTGCTGCTGGACGGCGGCAAGGGCGCCGCCGCCGCCCTGCTGGCCCTCGTGCTGGCGGACGAGGCCGGCATGCTGGTGGCGGGCTTCGCCGCCGTGCTCGGCCACAATTTCCCCGTCTGGCTGGGGTTCAAGGGCGGCAAGGGCGTCGCCACCACGCTGGGCACCCTGTTCGCGGTGTCGTGGCCGGTGGGGCTGGCCTGCGTCGGCACCTGGCTGGCGGTGGCGGCGGTGTTCCGCATCTCGTCGCTGTCGGCGCTGGTGGCGCTGGCGCTGTCGCCGGGGTTCGCCCTGTACTTCGCCGGCCCCCAATACGCCCTGATGGCCGCCGGCCTCGCCATCCTCGGCTTCATCCGCCACAAGGCCAACATCATCCGCCTGATCCGGGGCGAGGAGCCGCGCATCGGGGGCAAGACGGGGTGAGCACCCCCTCGGGCGGCAGCCTGTTCGCCGACCTTCCCACCCGGTTGCCCGACGAGCGCTTCGACGAGCTGCTGGCGGGTGGGCGCTTCCGATTGCTGCGCATCGTCTCCACCGGTCAGGCGACCCCGCCGGGGCAGTGGTACGATCAGGCCGAGAACGAGTGGGTGGTCGTCCTGCAAGGCGCCGCCAAGGTCCTCATCGACGGCGAGGCGAACGCGCGCGCGCTGGTTCCCGGTGACTGGCTGCTGCTGCCGGCCCACTGCCGTCACCGGGTCGAATGGACCGTGGCGGATCAGCCTACGGTATGGCTGGCGTTGCATGCCGAGCCGCAAACGTCTGAAGGATCACCATGAGCCGAAACGATAATTCCTCCGAAAAGGTGCGCTTCATCCGCGCCCTGGCGTTCGAGATCCATCGCAAGCGCCCCGCCGAGGAGGCCCTGGCCGACTGCATCGAGCGCGAGGGCAAGGGCGGCCGGCACCGGCTTTGGCGGCCGGCCAGCGTCGCGCTGGAGGCGGACGGCTTCGTCGCCGCGCTGCGGGCGGCGGAACTGCTCGGCGACGAGGCTGCTGCCATGCTCCGCCCCGTGGTGGCCGGCGGCGACCACCGCCTTCTCGCCGCAACGCTGAATGCCTTGGCCGATTATCTCGACACGGCGGATTAGCGTTGTCCCCGCCGTATCAAGGCGGGGACCGTGACCGGGCCCTACGTCCGCGACCACGCCAGACAACCCATGGGGAAAGCCGTGTTGCCGACAAATATGGCGCCGTCGCCTTAGAGAGCGGTGGTGCATCCCGGCGAACCAACGCTTTGAAGCCTTTCATCACGGTAGCGGGCAAAGGCGCCAGTGGTCAGCCGATCCAGGGTGAGTTTGCAGACGGGATGCCGCAGCAACCTGTTGAGCCGATACCGCTCTTGGTAGGCGCTCTTCTTCGTGGGGGTGACCGTGTCCCGATACCGTTCAATCAGGTCGGCAAGCGTGGTTGAAGCCAGTTCGACCACATGCGCGGATTCCTCCGCTACGTCGAGTTCAGCCTCCTTGGCGCGCGCCCAGGCGACCGCATCCGCCTTCCTCAAGAACGTTCTCGAAAGCGTTTTTTGATCGGCACGGCGAATTTGAGCCTGCCAATTTCCCGAGCGTTTTCTGATGCTTGCCAAGGTTGAATCAGCCCTCGCTGTGCCAAAACTGTGACAAAGCGGCTGATTCAGGGGTTTTTGGCGGCTTAACGCCCGAGAGGCTGGCTCACTAACGTGTTGAAAACGTTAGGAGATGGGCTTGGAGCGGGTGAAGGGAATCGAACCCTCGTCGTAAGCTTGGGAAGCTTCTGCTCTACCATTGAGCTACACCCGCCCTATCATGGAAATGGCTGAAAACAGCCATTTCTGCGTGGGGACCGGCATTATGCCAGATGCCCGTTTTTAGGCAAGTCCGGCATTCGGAGTGGCAGAAGAGTGGCGGCTTTTTTAAGCTTCCGCCGAGGGTTAGATTCCCTTCCCCCGCCCCAATCGTGGCAAGAAGACGGTTTCGGCCACGCTGGGCTTAACCGACCGTGCGACTGTGCCTTTCAATTTTCCGGGAAGGTTCAGCAGTTTCCTACAGGTGGGGCCACAGAATAGCTATTTCTTGGCAAGCCGCTTCAATGTCGGTACGGCGGCGGGTCATCGCCTTTGGGGCGTCATGAATGACCCCGCCGGGTACATCCACCAGTTTGCAGAGGCTGAAAGACGACGTTCCATGGCCGTCCAGCCGTTCAGATGCATGCCAATGAAGCAAGGTCGTCACATATTGGGCCGCATCCTTGTTTGGCCTGCTGCTTTTCGGGAGGTGGAGCTTGATCGCACCGACTGAAGGGCGAGCCCGAACAGCAACTGACCGGGAACGGCGTGTTCCGGCTTCCTGGAGGCCGAAGCCGGCCCTGGTCAAGTTCGGTATCCCGCAAAGACACCGGTGGTCAAATCCTTCAGGTGAAGCTTGCTCATGGGGTGGGCCAGGAACCGCTTCATGCGGTAATTCTCCTGCCGGGCACTTCGCTTCGTGACTGTCACTTCCGCTTGGCAGCGGGCAATCAGTTCGCCAAACGTGGTGGTCGCCATCGGCCCGACCTCGTCGGGCGTTTCACCACGGTCAATGGACGCTTCAAGCTGCCGTGCCCAAACTGCCGCGTCGGATTTTTTGGCGAAGGTTTGGTAAAGAACCGGCATGCCTTTGCGTTGAACCTTGGCTTGCCAGCTATCGCCACGCTTGCGGATGTTTGCCATACCGTTTCGCCGCCTCTTTACTCGTCAGAGTGGTAAAGACGGTCGAAATAACTCTGCCTTGGCTTTCAGTCCAGGGCTAAGTCATTGATATCGCTGAAGGAAAATTACAACTTTAGGTTTTGCTTGGAATCTTCTGCTCTACCATTGAGCTACACCCGCGCCGGAGCGCAGAATATAAGGGGGTGGCGAGACCGCTGGCAAGGGCCTCGCCACCTTTATTGCCAAAATTGCCAGATCCCCCGGCATCCGGCAATCTCCCGCGAAGCGGCTTGGCGTAGCCGCATCGGCACTCATGTCTTCAGTACACGCTGGTTGATCCGTCAGGCGACGACGCGGGCAAGACGGTCAAAGGGACGGTGGACCGTAACCAAGCGCGGGGCGGAGGGGGGAGGAACAGGTGCGGGGTTCGGCTCAGAACTGCGCAAGTTCGCCGGTCTCGTATGACGGCTCCCGCCTTTTCTCCCCCCCCTCCACCACTGGCACGATGACGCCGAAAACCGACCCCGTGCCCGGGTGAGAGCGGACCATCAACGGATGCCCCAACAAGGCCCCCATGCGGCGGACCACGCCCAGGCCCAGGCCAAGGCCCTTGGACATGTTGGTGTTGCGGCCGGGGACGTCGATGCGGGTGAAGTCCTCGAAGATGAGGTCCAGCTTGTCCGCCGAGATGCCGATGCCCGAATCGGCCACCACCACCGCCAGTTGGTCGCCATGACGGCGGCAGCCCAGCAGCACGCGGCCGCTATCGGTATAGCGCAGGGCGTTGACCAGCAGGTTGCGCAGCAGGCGTTCGAGCAGGACCGGATCACTGACAATGCGCGCCCGGTTCGGCACCACCCGGATTTCCAGCCCGCGCGCCGCCGCCTCGGGCTCGTACTGACCGGCCAAGCCCGACAACAGCGGCCAGATGGCGAAGGTGGTGAAGGCGGGTTTCAACCGTGCCGCCTCCAGTGCGGAAACGTCGAGCAGCGTCGTCAACAGGGTGTTGGTGGCCTCGATGCTCTGGCGCAGCTTATCCACCATCACAAGCTGTCCGGGATCCTGCACCCTCACCGCCAGCGCCTCGGTGAACATGCCTGCGGCCTGCAGCGGCTGGCGCAGGTCGTGGCTGGCGGCGGCAAGAAAGCGGGTCTTGCTGTCGTTGGCCAATCGGGCCTGCTCAGCCTGCTCGCGCGCCTCCTCGGTGCGCTTCTGCACCACCTCCTCCAGCCCCAGCAGGATGCGGTGCTCGCGCGTCAGACCGCGCAGTGCCAGAACAGTGAGCCCAGCCAAAGCCCCCAGGGCGACGGCCAGAAGCAGCGCTATGCCCAACGCGGTCTTGCGCCACTCTTCCAGAACGTCGGACACGGCGATGCCCGAGGCCACCACCAGTCCGTATTCCGGCAGGGTGCGATAGCCGACAAGGCGCTCGATATCGTCGAGCGGCGAGGCCGCCCGGATGATGCCCTCGGGGCTCTCGCGCTGCGCCCGCATCAGCGGGCCATTGGCGATGGACGTTTCCAGCCAGCGCCCGGGATCGGGCTGCCGCAGCATCACCCTGCCCTCCAGGTCGGCGACGACGGTATTGCCGTTGGCGCCAAGCCCGAACGAGCGGTAGAAATCGGTAAAATAGGTGGCGTCGAGACCGGCCGAAGCGGTGCCGCGGAAACTGCCGTCGGCGTCCACGATGCGACGGTTGTAGGTGAAGACGAGACGGATGTCGTAGCGGCCCATCATCAACGGCCCCACCACCCGATCCGCACCGGCCTGGAGGGATTTGTACCAGATACGGTCGGTGGCGGAGGTCCTCCGCTTCAGGGGGAACTCGATGGAGCTGGCCAGCAGTTGGCCGTCGGGGCCGAACAGCCACAGGCTGCCCCGTTCCGGCAAGCCGGCGGTCAGGGCACTTATCTGGCGGTGCACCTCGGCCGAGTTGGCCAATTCGTCGACACTGTGCCGCTTGGCCAGTTCGACCACCCGGCCCACCACGAAGTTGGTTGCCCCCAGGGTGCGGCCGACATGTTCCTGCAGCAGGCGCGCCGTATCCATCACCCGCCGCGAAGCGTCCTCGATCAGAAGATTGCGCAGGTGGACCAGGAAAACCACGGCCGACGCCACCAGCACCGATGCCACCAGGGTCACCAGCAGCAGCAGGACGCGGCGGATGGCGAAGGCGGGCTTAACGGTGGACGAGTCGGTCATGTTCTTGCAACCCCCTCGGTCAGCGGCATCAGCCTACCGCGCGGTCCCATTCGAGGGAAGACGTGAGTTGAAAGTGGACCGGCGGTGCGCCTCAGGCCGAGAGTGCCTCGGCCGCCTCCAGCGCATCCTGCGCCTTCAGCCAGTCGGCCTCCGCCAATTCGACGGCGCGGGCGGCCTCGCCCAACTGCCGCTGCAACTCGGACACGATGGTCGGCGAACGCTGGTAGAGGGTGGGATCCTCCAGGGTGGTGCGCAGATCGGTTTGCTTCTTGTGCAGGCTGGCCAGCGTCTTTTCGGCCTTCGCCACCGCATGCCGCAAGGGCGCGAGCTGGGCGCGGGCTTCGGCGGCGGCGCGGCGCCCTTCCCGTCGGCTGGCGGCATCGCCCTTGCCGTCGCCACGGTCGCCACGGCGGCTGTCGCGCGCCTGTTCCAGCAACAGCTTGCGATAGGCGGCGAGATCGCCGTCGAAGGCCCGCACCGCTCCGTTGTGCACCAGCCACAGCCGGTCGGCCGTCAATTCGATCAGGTGCGGATCGTGGCTGATCAGCACCACGGCGCCGTCATAGGCATTGAGCGCCGCCACCAGCGCCTCGCGGGCATCGATGTCGAGGTGGTTGGTGGGCTCGTCGAGGATCATCAGGTGGGGCGCGTCGCGGCTCATCAGGGCGAACAGCAGCCGGGCCTTCTCGCCGCCCGACAGGTTGGCCACCTTGACGTCGGCGCGTTCCTGCTCGAAGCCGAAGCGGCCGAGTTGCGCCCGCACCTTGGAGGGCGCGGCGTTCTTCATCAACTCGGCCATGTGCTCGAAGGCGGTGCGCTCGAGCCGGAGTTCCTCGGTCTGGTGCTGGGCGAAATAGCCCACCTTCAGCTTGGACGGCTTGCGATACGAGCCGGACAGCAGCTCGAGTCGCCCCGACAGGATCTTGGCCAGGGTGGACTTGCCGTTGCCGTTAGCGCCCAACAGGGCGATGCGGTCGTCCATGTCGATGCGCAACTCGACGTTGCGCAGCACCTCGGTGTCGCCATAGCCGGCGATACCGCCCTCGATGGCGATGATCGGCGGCGCCAACTGCTCGGGATCGGGAAAGTCGAAGCTGATGGAACGCTCCTCGATGACCGAGACCACCGGTCCCATGCGCTCCAGCATCTTGATGCGGCTTTGCGCCTGAGCGGCCTTGGTGGCCTTGGCCCGGAAGCGGTCGATGAACGACTGGATCTTCTTGCGCTGCTCCAACTGCTTGGAGGCGGCCTTGCTCGCCAGCTCCATCTTCTCGCGCCGGGTGCGCTCGAAGTTGTCGTAGTTGCCGCCATAGGCCACCAGCTTGCCGCCGTCGAGATGGACGATGCGGTTGGCCACCTCGTTCAGCAGCTCGCGGTCATGGCTGATCACCACCAGCGTGCCGGGATAGGTGGCGAGGTAGGCCTGCAGCCACAGGGTGGCTTCGAGGTCGAGGTGGTTGGTGGGCTCGTCCAGCAGCAGCAGCTCGGGCTGGGCGAACAGGGCGGCGGCCAGGGCGACGCGCATGCGCCAGCCGCCCGAGAACGACGATACCGGCCGCGCCTGAGCGTCGGCGCCGAAGCCCAGGCCGGACAGGATGGTGGCGGCGCGGGCCGGTGCCGAGTGGGCATCGATGGCAACGAGGCGTTCGTGGATCTCGCCGATGCGGTGGGGGTCTTCCGCGGTCTCGGCCTCGACCAGCAGGGCGGCGCGTTCGGTATCCGCCGCCAGCACGCAGTCGACCAGCGAGGTCTCGCCCTCGGGAGCCTCTTGCGCCACCCGGCCGAGACGGGAGCGCGGGCGCACCACTATGTCGCCGCCGTCGGTGTGCAGTTCGCCCACGATCAGTTTGAACAGCGTCGACGTGCCCGAGCCGTTTCGCCCCACCAACCCCACCTTCTGGCCGGCGGAGATGTGGACGGTGGCGCGGTCGAGCAACACGCGGCCGCCGTAGCGGAAAGTCAGGTCATTGATGTGCAGCATTCAGATCACGACGCCATTGTCTTTTCGGCTTCCTGTTCGGTCGCCTCGATTTCGTCGCGCTTGAGCGTGTCGCCCGACAGCAGCCAGACCACCCCGCCCGGCAAGGCCGACGCCATGGTGACGAGGCCGAAGATCACCGAGAGCACGAACGCCGCGTGATTTTCCACTCCGACGAAGCCGAAGGCGGTGACGATCGCCGTTTCGCGCAATCCCCAGCCGGCGATGGAGATGGGCAGCGTCATGATCAGGATCACCGGCGGCACCAGAACCAGGCAGTCCACCACATCCACGTCGATGTCGAGGCCGCGGGCCAGCACATAGACCGCAAAGGACAGGTTGGCGTGCCCAATCAGCGCCACCACCAGGGTCGGCAGGCCGAAGCGGGGATTGTAGAGCAGCCGGCGGGTATCGGCAGCCAGTTGCGCCAGTCCGCGCACCGCGCGCCAGCGAAACATCGACTGCGGCAGGCGGTCGAGCTGAGTGAGCAGCGCGGTGCCGAACAGTCCGGCCAGGGTCAGTACCGGAAACACCCAGGAGCCGGGCAGGTCGGGAACCCGCGCCAGCAGGATCGGTTGCGTTACCGCCACCAGCAGAACCAGGGCGAACACGGTGACGAGGCGCTCCAGCATCACACTGTTGATGGAAACCGCCAGCGACAAGCCCTCGCGCCGCGCCTTCCACATGCGGACGGCGTCGCCGCCCACCGCTCCGGGCAGCACCAAGCTGAAGAAAATGCTGATGTAGAAGATGGCAAGGGCGCGGGTGAAGCGGATGGGAGCGTCCAGCGCCTTGAGGACGAAGTCCCAGCGCACCCCGCCCAGCAGGATCTGCGCGAACATCAGCCCGAACGACATCGCCAGCATCAACAGGTCGATCTCCTTGGCCTGCCGCCAAGCGGAATCCATGTCGACCTTGCTGAATACGAACCAGATCAGCCCGGCCGAAAGACCGCCCTTCAGCACCCAAGGCAACCAGCGTTTCACCATTCCCAAAACTGCTTCCCGATCAAGAGGCGGCAAGCTTTAGCACAGAATGCCGCGGCGTGAACACCTACAAGCCGCCATCATTGCGGCGGCCACCAAGGGGGCCGGACGCGCCCGGCCGGCGAGGGGCGAACAGGCAAGTCGGGTCAACGGCTCCCCCGTATGCCCCGGTGCTGCCACCACACCATTAAGGGCGAGGGACGCCTGCGCCGACTTGCCCTATAATCGCCCCATGCTTCCGACCATCCCCGTCGTCACCGGCACGACCCGCGATCTGTTGAGCCAGGGACTGCCGGCGGCGCATGCCCTGCTGGCCGAGGCGGAGCGGCGCTATACCTCTCGGGGCGTGCGGCTGGCCGACCGCATCTCCCGCGACTGGCTGGAGCGCAGCGGCAACCCCTATCTGGCCGAGCTGGACGGGCTCGCCTCGGTGCTGGGCAAGCCGGGGCTGTACATGCTGAACCTGTCCTATGAGTGGGGCTGCACCACCGGCATCGACGCCGGAGGGGCCCGCCTGCTGCGCACCCTCGACTGGCCGTTCGACGGATTGGGGCGCCATGTGGCGGTGCTGAAGACGCGCGGCCCGGCCGGCGCCTATTGGTCGGTGAGCTGGCCGGGCTTCGCCGGAGTGATGACGGCGGTGGCGCCGGGGCGATTCGCGGTGGCCATCAACCAGGCCAAGAACTGGCACGGCCGCTTCACCCGCGTGATGGAATGGCCAGTCTCGCGGCTGGCCATGCTGCGCTCGACCGCAGTGCCGCCGGCCCATCTGCTGCGCCGCGCCTGCGAGGAGACCCGCGACTACGCCACCGCCGTCGAGCTGCTGGCGACCGTGCCGGTGTGCCTGCCGGTGTTCTTCTCGGTGGCCGGCGCCCGTCCCGGCGAGGGTTGCGTCATCGAGCGGTGGCCCGACAGCGCCCACATCCACAGCGCCCACATCCACGGCGGAGCCCTGGCGGTAACCAACCATTGGCGCTTCCCCGGGCTGCGCGGCAAAGCGGCACCGCTGACGGTGCGCCTGGACCGGCTGACACGCTACAGCCGCGGCAGCCTCGCTCGCCACGATGCCATGCTGGAGCGTCTCGACGGCGGCGACGATTTCGCCTGGCTGGCGCCGCCCATTCTGTGCCGCGACACCCGGCTGGCCTGTGTCGGCGAAGCGCGGCGCGGCCATCTGGCCGTGGTCGGCATCGAACGGATGGCGCGGGCCACCGAAATCGTAACGGTAAGCGCTTGACTCCCCTGGAATTCCCCCCCCGTTCTGCCGTATAGAGCGTACATGACCGATCCCATCGCCAACACCCTTCGCCCCCGCCCCGTCGTGCTGTGCATCCTCGATGGCTGGGGCTGGCGTGCCGAACAGGCCGACAACGCCATCGCGCTGGCCGACACCCCCAACTGGGACCGCTTCGTGCGCGAATATCCGCACGCCTTCCTGCATACCTCCGGGCTCCAGGTGGGCCTGCCCGACGGCCAGATGGGCAATTCCGAAGTGGGGCACATGAATCTCGGCGCCGGCCGGGTGGTGATGCAGGACCTGCCACGCATCGACCAGGCGGTGGCCGACGGCTCGCTGGCGAGGAATCCGGGGCTGCTCGACCTGATTGCACGGGTCAAGGCCGCCGGGGGCGCCGTCCACCTGATGGGCCTGATGAGCCCCGGCGGGGTTCATTCGCACCAGGATCACCTGGCGGCGCTGGCCCGTGCCGTCTCCAAGGCGGGGGTGCCGGTGAAGGTGCACGCCTTCCTTGACGGCCGCGACACGCCACCATCGTCGGCCAAGGACTACATGGCCAGATTCCTCGCCGACGTCGCCGGTCATGACGTCACGGTGGCGACGGTCTCCGGGCGCTACTACGCCATGGATCGCGACAAGCGGTGGGACCGGGTGCAGCTCGCCTGCGACGCCATGGTGGCCGGCGCGGGTGAGGGGGGGTCGGATGCCCTGTCGGCCATCGACGCCTCCTACGCCGCCGGCAAGACCGACGAGTTCATGCTGCCGGCGGTCATCGCCGGCTATTCGGGAATGCGCGACGGCGACGGGCTGCTGATGGGCAACTATCGCGCCGACCGTGCCCGGGAGATCCTGGCGGCGCTGGTCGACCCCGGCTTCGACGGCTTCGCCCGTGGTCGGGTGGTGACGTTCTCCGCCCGTCTGGGACTGACCGAGTATTCCAAGGACCTCAACGCCTTCCTCGGCGCCCTGTTCCCGGCCGAGCCGCTGACCAACATCCTGGGCGAGGTGCTGTGCCGGGCCGAGATGACTCAGCTGCGCATCGCCGAGACCGAGAAATACGCCCACGTCACCTTCTTTTTCAACGGCGGCCGCGAGCAGGTTTTCCCCGGCGAGGACCGCATCCTGGTGCCCAGCCCCAAGGTCGCCACCTACGACCTGCAACCCGCCATGTCGGCCCCCGAGGTCACCGACCGGCTGGTGGAGGCCATCCTGTCGGGCAAGTACGATGTGATCATCGCCAACTACGCCAACGGCGACATGGTGGGGCACACCGGCATTCTGGCTGCCGCCATTCAGGCCGCCGAGACCGTCGATGCCTGCATCGGCCGCGTCGAGGCGGCGGTGAAGGCCACCGGCGGCGCCATGCTGGTCACCGCCGACCACGGCAATGCCGAGCAGATGCGCGATCCCGATACCGGCCAGCCCCACACCGCCCACACCATCACGCCGGTGCCGCTGGTGCTGGTCAACCCGCCGCCGGGCGTCGCCGCCATCGCCGACGGCCGCCTGGCCGACGTTGCCCCCACCATGCTGCACATGCTGGGGGTGTCGCAGCCGGGCGAGATGACCGGGCATTCACTGCTGGGTGAGGCCGGTGCGACGGGTTAGCCTGCTCGCCGCCATCCTTTTTTCGCTGCTGGCGCTGCCTTCGGCGTATGCCCAGCCGGTCGACGTCGACCGGCGCCTGAAGGAGCTGGAGGACCAGCTTCGCAAGAGCCGCGCCGACAGCGACGAGATCAAGCACAAGGCCAAGGAACTGGCCGGTGAGCTGCAACGCCTGCGCTCCGATACCGTGGCCGCCGCCCGCGCCGCCCAGGAGAGCGAGGAACTGCTCTCCGAGCTTGAGGTCCAGTTGGACGATCTCAAGGTGCTCGAAGGCGACAAGGCCGGGGCCTTGAAGCGCCGCTCGCAGCAGATGACCGGCGTGCTGACCGCGCTGCAGCGCCTGGCATGGCGCCCCACCGAAGCCCTCATCGCCCAGCCGCAGAGCCCCGCCGACACGGTGCGCTCGGCCATCCTGCTGCGCGCGGCGGTGCCGCAGATCGAGCAGTCGGCCCGCGACCTCAAGGGCGAGATCGACATGCTGACCCGCCTCAGGGGCGACATCGGCGAGCAGCGCAAGAAGATCGCCGCCACCGCAGGACGGCTTGAGAGCGAGCATTCGCGCATCAAGACGCTGTTCGAGCGCAAGAACCAGATGCGGGAAGCCACCGAGCAGGAAGGCATCGCCGCCGAGCGCCGCGTCCGTGCCCTGGCCGGCGAGGCCGAGGATCTGCGCGACCTGCTGGCTCGCCTGGAGGAGGAGCGCCAGCGCCGTCTCGCCGAGGCCGCCATCAAGGCCGCCGCCGAGAAGGCGGCGCGCGAGGCCGAGCTTGCCGCCCGCAAGGCCGCCCACGAAGCCGAGGTCGCGGCGCAGAAGGCGGCGCGCGAAGCCGAACTGGCGGCCCAGCGTGTCGAGCGCGAGCGCCGCGATCGCGAGGCTGCCGAACACCAGGCGGCGCTCGATCGCGAAGCGGCTCAGGCCCGCACCGCCCGCGAGGCCGAACTGAAAAGCCAGCGCGAGGCGCAGGCCAAGGCCCAGGCCGAGGCGCGCGAGAAGGAATTGGTGGTCCAGGCCCAGGCCCGGCTCGCCCGCGAGGCCGAACTCAAGGCGCAGGAACAGGCGAAAGAGAAGGAGCTGGCGGCGCAGAAGGCTACCCGCGAGGCCGAGCGCGCCTCACGCGAGGCCGCCGCCGCGCGCCCGGTGCGCGCCGACAAGCCGTTCAGCAGCGCCCACGGCAAGCTGCCCTATCCCGCCCGAGGCCGCGTGGCGGCTCGCTTTGGCTCGACCAACGACGTCGGCCATGTCCTGAAGGGGGTCAACATCGAAACGCGCAAAGGCGCTCAAGTGGTGGCACCCTATGACGGGCAGGTTGTATTCTCCGGGCCGTTCCGGGGATATGGGCTGCTCTTGATCATCGAACACGGCGAAGGCTATCATACGTTGCTTGCGGGAATGGCCCAGATCGATTGCGGCGTCGGCCAGCGGTTGCTGGGGGGAGAGCCGGTCGGAGTGATGGGCCACGACGACACCAAGCCCAATCTTTATGTCGAGCTGCGCCAGAACGGCCAGCCCATCAACCCGTTGCCTTGGCTCACGGCACAGAAAAGTAAGGTCAGTGGATGATTCGCAACACCCTGCTCGCGGCAAGCGCAATTGCTCTGCTGGCGACGACGTTCTCCCCCGCTCCCGCCGCAGCGGCCGAGCGCAAGGAAACCTACCGGCTGCTCGAACTGTTCGCCGAGGTCTTCGACAAGATTCGTGGCGAATACGTCGAGCCGGTCAACGACGATGAGCTGATCGAGGCCGCGCTCAACGGCATGCTGACCTCGCTGGATCCGCATTCGAGCTATCTCAACCAGAAAAGCTCGAAGGACATGGATATCCAGACCAAGGGCGAGTTCGGCGGCTTGGGCATCGAAGTCACCATGGAGCAGGGCTGGGTCAAGGTGGTGTCGCCCATCGACGACACCCCGGCCTATCGCGCCGGCCTGCAGCCGGGCGACTTCGTCACCCATCTCGACGGCGAACCGGTGCAGGGACTGACCCTCTCCGAGGCGGTCGACCGCATGCGCGGGCTGGCCAACAGCGACATCCGCCTGACCATCCGCCGCGCCGCGGCCGAGCCGTTCGACGTCAAGCTGACCCGCGCCGTGATCAAGGTGCAGACGGTGAAGAGCCAGGTCGAGGGCAACATCGGCTATGTCCGCATCAGCCAGTTCAGCGCCACCACCCACAACGACCTGCTCAAGCACGTCACCCAGATCAAGAAGGATGTCGGCAAGAACCTGCTGGGCTTCGTGGTCGACCTGCGCAACAACCCCGGCGGATTGCTGGACCAGGCGGTGGCGGTGTCCGATGACTTCCTGGAGAAGGGCGAAATCGTCTCGACCCGCTCGCGGCGGCCCGAGGAGACCCAGCGCTTCAACTCGCGGCCCGGCGACATCGCCGAGGGCCTGCCCATCGTGGTGCTGATCAACGACGGCTCCGCCTCGGCCTCCGAGATCGTCGCCGGCGCGCTGCAGGACCACCACCGCGCCATCGTGCTGGGCACCCGCTCGTTCGGCAAGGGGTCGGTGCAGACGCTGATCCAGTTGCCCGGCCATGGCTCCATGCGCCTGACCACCGCCCGCTACTACACTCCGTCGGGCCGTTCCATCCAGGCGGTGGGGATCGAGCCCGACATCAAGGTGTTGCAGTCCAAGGTCGAGGCCATCCAGATTCCGGAACGCGACCGTCGCAGCGAGGCATCCCTGCGCCGGGCCCTGCCCAACCCGGCCAAGGACGGCAAGGACAAGGACAAGGTGGCGCCCGTGCCGCATTCCGGGGTGAAGGCCCCCGAGGTCCCGCCGGCCGCTCCAGCCGCGCCCGCCACCGGCACGACGGCCGCGCCCGCCACCGGCACGGCGGCGCTGGCCGCCATCAAGATGGGCGATCCGGCGCAGGACTATCAAATGGCCCGGGCACTCGACCTGCTGCGGGGCGTGTCCATCTACCGCACCTCGGCGCGGTAGTCGAACAAGGGGGCGGAGGCGATGTTCTCCTTCCTCAAGCGCAAGAAGAAGAACGCGGACGCGGCGGGTGAGGAATATTCCTCGCCCGCCCCTGTCGCGTCCTCGTTCCAGCGCGACGATGACGACGATCCGCCGTTGCCCATCGTCGAGGATTTTCCACAGCGCCGCTCGATCAACCTGCGGCCGGTGCTGATGGGGCTGCTGGTGCTGGTGTTGGGCGGCGGCCTGGGGACCGGCGCCTATGTGCTGAGCAGCGTCGACCTGCGCGACATCATCGGCCTGCTGGATGTGGCGGACCGTGCTCCCAAGCTGTCCATGCAACTGCCCGGGCCGGATGGCGGCGGACGGCGCGGCTCGCTGATCACCCCGCCCGGCGCCGGCGACGGCGATCCGCCGACGGTGCTGCCGGTCCTGCCCGAGGAACCGCCGGCCGTGGTCAAGCCGGCCGTGCCGGCCATAGCGGCTCCGCCGGAGGTGACGCCCCCGCTGGCCGCAGCGACCCCGCCGGCCGTCGTCGACGGACCCGAGCCGGAGATCAAGATCGGCAAGAAGGCACCGGTGACGGCGATGGGCGGCCCCGGCGGCGAAGAGATACTGATGCCTTCGGCGCGGCCGGCCGACATGATGCCCAGTTTCGGAAACCTGCCGGCACGCACCGAGGTGGTGGCGCTGCCCGCCGCTCCGGTCAAGGAATTGCTGCGCGACACCCGCATCGGCCCCCTGCCGGTGGTGGCGCCTGACGGCCGCCAGTCCTGGCAACTCTATGCGCGCCCCTTCAAGGAGGCGGTGGACCGTCCGCGGGTGGCGGTGGTGGTGACCGATCTCGGGCTCGACAAGGCCGCCACCGAGGCGGCCATCGCCAAGCTGCCTGCCGAGGTGACGCTTGCCTTCAGCCCCTATGCCACCGATCTCGCCAAGTGGATCAAGAAGGCCCGCGACTCCGGCCACGAGGTGCTGATCGGCCTGCCCAGCGAGCCGGCCGGTTTCCCCGCCCGCGACCCCGGACCGCTGGCCTTGATGCTGTCCCTGTCGCCGGAGGACAACCTGACCCGGCTCGAAACCGTGCTGGCCAAGGCCGGCGGCTATACCGGGGTGGTGGCGCTGGGCACCCGCTTCACCGGTTCGTCCGGTCAGTTGGCGCCGGTGCTGGCGGCGCTGAGGGAGCGTGGCCTGCTCTATATCGGTGACGGTGCCTCCGGTGGCGACCGCACGCCCCCCTATGCCGGCATCACCACGGTGATCGACCGCGACCTCTACCGCGAGGCCATCGAGGAGAGGCTGGCCGTCGTCGCCGCCGCCGCCCGCGACAAGGGCCGCGCCGTTGCCATCGCCGGGGCGCGCCCGGTGACGCTGGATCGCCTGGTGGCGTGGATGAACCGCCTGTCCGACCAGGGCGTGGTGGCCGCCCCCGCCTCGGCGGTGGTGCAGCCGCCGCCGCTCGCCGCCGTTGGAGGCAAGTCATGAGCCGGACTCTAGTGCCGTTCGAGGACCGTCCCTATCGCCGGGGCGTCGGCCTCGTGCTGCTGAACGCCGAGGGGCTGGCCTTCACCGCCCAGCGCATCGACAGCCGCGAGCCGGCCTGGCAGTTCCCCCAGGGCGGCATCGACGAGGGCGAGACCCCGCGTCAGGCGGCGCTGCGCGAGCTGGAGGAGGAGACCGGCACCGCCAAGGCCGAGATCATCGCCGAGACCGCCGCCTGGATCTCCTACGACCTGCCGCGCGAGGTGGCCGACGCCTGTTGGAAGGGGCGGTTCCGCGGCCAGACGCAGAAATGGTTCGCCGCCCGCTTCATCGGCCGTGACAGCGACATCGATATCGCGACCCGCCATCCGGAATTCTCGCGCTGGCGCTGGATGCCGCTGGCCGAGGTTCCGGCACTGATCGTGCCCTTCAAGCGCGACCTCTACGAGGCGGTCGTGGCCGAATTTTTGCCGCTGGCGGGGCGGGAGGGATCAGTGAGCCGATTCCATCCTTGACGCTGCCCGCTCCGCACCATATAAACGCGCCTTCGAATTGAAAGCCAACTGTACCCAAGGTTTTTATCCATGGCCCATCATAAGTCGGCGAAGAAGCGCATCCGCCAGACCGTGCGTCGTACCGAGGTCAATGGCGCTCGCGTCAGCCGCATCCGTACCTTCGTCAAGAAGGTCGAACTCGCCATCGCCAGCGGCGATGCTGCCGCCGCCAAGAGCGCCCTTTCCGCCGCAGAGCCTCAGATGATGAAGGGCGTGCAGGCAGGCGTGCTTCACAAGAACACCGCGTCGCGCAAGGTCTCGCGCCTGGCCGCCCGCGTCAAGGACATGAAGCCGCTGGGCTGAACGGCCAAAGTCGCGGTTTTATTAGGTTTCAAGGGCCGCTCCCTATGGGGGCGGCCCTTTTGTTTGTTGCGGAATCGTGACTCTCCAGTGAGTCTGCCGAATCCCGAAAAGCAACTTAAAAATTTTGACTGTTCCCGTTCCGATCTCGTTGCCAGCCTGCCGGGCCATGGCTAGAGTCGCACCCTCGCTGGCCGGAATATAGTTGCCAGATGGAATTCATAGATATATCCGCGCAAAATACTTTCCGGAATTCAGGGGAACATCATTTTTTATTTAATTTGACTGAATACCCGCGATCAATCCCCTCATGCGGCATATTTACAGCTGGTGGGGAGGGTCATAGGTCTTCGGTCGGATCGGGAACGGGGTGGGCATGATGGCGGGTGGGGCGCGTCAGCCACTGACCGCGGAAAAGTCAAAACGCGCATTGGGCCCCCCATATCAATGGGGAGATTCGCCGCCGTAGTAATCGCGGCAGCGGATTATAGTGGGTGATGGAGCCAGAGGAATTCAGATGGCCAATGGGGATTGGGATCGCGTCAAGGTCAGGCTGCGGGATGAGGTGGGTGACGCCGCCTATCGCAGCTGGCTGCGGCCGATCACCGTACACGGGGTGACCGACGGCCAGGTGCGTTTGGCCCTGCCGACGCGCTTCATGCGCGATTGGGTCGCCACCCATTACGGCGAGCGCATCCGGGCCCTTTGGGGGGCCGAGGACCCCAACGTGCAGCAGGTCGAGATCGTCGTCGGCAGCGTCGCCGTGGCAATTGCCGCCACCCCCAAGGTGGCTCCCGCCCGCGTCAAGGCCGCTCCGTCCAGCGCCAAGGCCCCGACGGCCGCCAGCCGTCCTGCCGGCGGCCCCTGCGCTCCCGGCGCCGTGCCGGATGGGTCCGACGATATCGGAGCACAACTCGACCCGCGCTTCACCTTCACCAATTTCGTGGTCGGCAAACCCAACGAATTCGCCTATGCCGCCGCCCACCGGGTGGCCGATTCCGATCTGGTGTCGTTCAACCCGCTGTTCCTCTACGGCGGCGTCGGCCTGGGCAAGACTCATCTGATGCACGCCATCGCCCACCACATCCGCGAGCGCAATCCGGCGCGCACGGTGCTGTACCTCTCGGCCGAGAAGTTCATGTACCGCTTCATCCGGGCGCTGCGGCATCAGGACACCATGGCGTTCAAGGAGCAGTTCCGCTCGGTGGACGTGCTGATGATCGACGATGTCCAGTTCATCGCCGGCAAGGATGCCACCCAGGAGGAGTTCTTCCACACCTTCAACGCCCTGGTCGACCAGGGCCGCCAGATCGTCATCTCGGCTGACAAGTCGCCCTCGGACCTGGAAGGCATGGAGGAGCGGCTGCGCTCGCGGCTGGGCTGCGGCCTGGTGGCCGATATCCACGCCACCACCTACGAGCTGCGCCTGGGCATCCTTCATTCCAAGGCCGAGCAGATGGGTGCCATCGTGCCGCAGAAGGTGATGGAGTTCCTTGCCCACAAGATTGCCGCCAACGTCCGCGAGCTGGAAGGCGCGCTGAACCGCGTCGTCGCCCATTCCCAGCTGGTGGGCCGCGCCATCACCCTGGAGTCGACCCAGGAGGTGCTGCACGACCTGCTGCGCGCCTCGGACCGCCGGATTTCCATCGAGGAGATCCAGAAGAAGGTGGCGGAGCATTTCAACATCAAGCTGGCCGAGATGTCCTCGGCACGGCGCTCACGGCAGGTGGCGCGGCCGCGGCAGGTGGCCATGTACCTGGCCAAGCAGCTGACCAGCCGCAGCCTGCCTGAGATCGGCCGCAAGTTCGGCGGCCGCGACCACACCACCGTCATGCATGCGGTGAAGAAGGTCGAGGAGATCCGGGAGTCCGACGTCAACTTCGCCGAGGATGTCGAACTGCTGCGGCGCATGCTGCAGAGCTGAAACCGGCACTTAGAAAGAAATGGCCCTCGCCGGGCGCTCGCTCCGCTCGCTTGGCCGCGCCCTCAATGGGCGCTGACGCCGCCGCGTTTCATACTTCGCGGCTCGGCGGCCCCGGTGGGCGGCTAAACCGTAAGTCATATCCCGCCCGCGACAGTGGCTCCCTATGTCTAGTCCTTAGGGACTTGGAAGGGGGGAGCCATGGTTAGCAGCCATATCGAACCGCGCATGGAGCGGCGAAGCTACGCCGCAGGCCGTGAGATCTTCGGCCAAGGCGACCTGGGCGACTGCGCATATCTCGTGGAAAGCGGCCAGGTCACCATCTATCACCATCTCGACGGCATGCGGGTGGAACTCGGCGCCATCGGCCCCGGCGAAATCTTCGGCGAGATGGCGGCCATTGACGGCGGGCTGCGCATGGCTGCGGCGGTGGCGGCGAGCCCCACCATGGTCACCCGCATCCCCAAGGACATGTTCGACCGCAAGCTGGCCGAGACCGACAAGTTCATCCGGGGGCTACTGAACTTTTTCATCCGGATCATCCGCACCAATCACCGCACCTTCGTGCGGCGGCCCCGCAGCGTCGCCGACCACCTGCTGCTGATGGGGAGGCTGGCCGAGGACCTGGGTGCCTTCACCGGTCGCCTCAAGGACACGGCGGCGGAGGAGGGCATGCGCGCCGCCCTGGTCAAGTACGAGGCGGCGGTGGAGAGCATTCGCCGCGCGGCCGCCAATTGCCCCGATCCCCGTCACGATCTGGTGGTCGAAGAAGGCGCCGACGCCCAGACCGACCGCATGGCCGCTCGCCGCGACGAAGCAAAGCGGACGGCCGGGCCGTAGGGCATGGTGGGGCTTGTCCCATATTTCGCTGATCGCAACCGATCAGCGAAGCCCTCAGGCGCCGGGCGGGATTCTCCGAATCCCTTGCCTGCCGCGCCACGAGGCGCGCGGCCGCAGTCGCGGCCGATCAAGCCTCGATGATCTGGTTCATCGAGGCTTGGTATCACCCCAGCTCCGGCCGGTCCCGATACAGCTCCAGCGCTTCCGGGTTGGCGAGGGCCTCGCGGTTCTTGACGGTGCGGCCATGCACCACGTCGCGCACCGCCAACTCGACGATCTTGCCCGACTTGGTGCGCGGGATGTCGTCGACCTGAACGATCCGGGCCGGCACGTGCCGGGGAGTGGTGTTGTCGCGGATGCGCTGCCTGATCACCGCCTCAAGCTCGGGGGTCAGCGACAGCCCCGGCCGCAGCCGCACGAACAACACCACCCGCACGTCGGCCTGCCAGTCCTGGCCGATCACCAGACTTTCCAGCACCGCGTCCACTTGCTCGACCTGGCGGTAGATCTCGGCGGTGCCGATGCGCACCCCGCCGGGATTGAGGGTGGCGTCGGAGCGGCCATAGACCACGATGCCCTCGCGCTCGGTCAACTCGACCCAGTCGCCGTGGCACCACACGCCGGGAAAGCGTTCGAAATAGGCCTTGCGGTATTTGGCGCCGTCGTCGTCGTGCCAGAAGCCCACCGGCTGGCTGGGGAAGGCGCGGGTGCACACCAGTTCGCCCTTGACGCCGGTGACCGGGCGGCCGTCCTCGTCGAACACCTCGACCTTCATGCCGAGGCCGCGGCACTGGATCTCGCCGCGATAAACCGGTTGCAGCGGGTTGCCCAGCATGAAGCAGGAGATGATGTCGGTGCCGCCGGAGATGGAGGCCAGTTGCACGTCCCGCTTCACCTTGTCGTAGATGTAGTCGAAGCCCTCCGGCGCCAGCACCGAGCCGGTGGAGGCGATGGTGCGCAGGCTGGCGAGGCGGTGGCTCCGGGCGGGCTCCAGCCCCATCTTGGCGATGGCGTCGATCCACTTGGCCGAGGTGCCGAGGAAGGTCATCGCCTCGGCATCGGCGAAATCGAACAGGATGCGACCGTCACGCGCCGAAGGATTGCCGTCGTAGAGCAGCAAGGTGGCTTCGGCGGCGAGGCCCGAGACCAGCCAGTTCCACATCATCCAGCCGCAGGTGGTGAAGTAGAATACCCGGTCGTCGCGCCTGACGTCGCTGTGCAGCCGGTGCTCCTTGAGGTGCTGCAACAGGGTGCCGCCGGCCGAGTGCACGATGCATTTCGGCGCCCCGGTGGTGCCGGACGAGAACATGATGTAGAGCGGATGGGCGAAAGGCAGCCGGAGGTATTCCATCGGACGCGCCTCCACCGCCGCCACGAAGTCGGCCAGATGCACTGCCCCGGGCACCGCCGCGAGGTCGGCGCGCTCGCGGGTGTAAGGCACCACCACCACCCGCCGCAGCGAGGGAATGGCCGGCACGATGGCCGCCAGCTTGTCGAGGCTGTCGTGGCTCTTGCCGCCATAGAAATAGCCGTCAGCCGCGACCAGCACCGTCGGCTCGATCTGGCCGAAGCGGTCGAGCACTCCCTGGACGCCGAAATCGGGCGAGGCCGAGGACCAGATGGCGCCCAGGCTGGCGGTGGCCAGCATGAAGGCCACCGCTTCCGGCATGTTGGGCAGGTAGCCGGCCACCCGGTCGCCGACGCCGACGCCAGCCGCCCGCAGCGCCTGCTGCAACCGCGACACCAGGGCGTGCAGTTCGCCGAAGGACAGCCGTCGCGTCACCTTGTCCTCGCCCCAGAAGACGATGGCGTCGGCTTCGTCCGATCGACGCAGCAGGTTCTCGGCGAAGTTCAGCCGCGCCTCGGGGAACCAGGTGGCGCCGGGCATGCGGCCGGCATCGTCCACCACCACCGCGCCGGGGCCGTCGCCGATGACGCCACCGAACTGCCACACCGCCCGCCAGAAGGCATCGGGATGGTCCACCGACCAGCGCCACAGTGCCGGGTAGTCATGCGCATCCGGGGCGTGGACCCGCATGAAGGTCGCCAGGGCCGAGGTCTCGACCCGCTCGGCCGACGGCTGCCACAGCATGACGGACATCAAACCCTCCCGATTTTTTTCGTGGCCCCCATCTATTCCAGAAACCGGCAATGCCGCCAAGCGTTGCACCACGCGCGGCGGCAGTACATTCTGCGAGAGATGCCCAACAGCAAACTACCCACCTCGTCCGGTCAGTCGCAAGTGGACGCCTTCCTGGCCAAGGTGAAGGCGGTGCCGGCGCGCACCGGGCGCGGCCGACTGGCCTTCGCCATGGACGCCACCGCCAGCCGCGAGGGCACCTGGAAGACCGCCCGAGCCATCCAGGGCGACATGTTCGCCGCCGCCGCCGCGGTGGGCCAGCTCGACATCCAGCTGATGTGGTATCGCGGCCTGGCCGAATTCTCCGCCGGCCCGTGGACCGCCAGCGCCGATGCCCTGCTGGGCCAACTCGGGCGGGTCGACTGCGTCGGCGGCGAGACCCAGATTGCCAAGGTGCTGCGCCACGTCCTCGACGACACCCGCAAGGCCCGCGTCAACGCCTGCGTCTTCGTCGGCGACGCCATGGAGGAGGAGGTCGACCACCTGTGCCGGCTGGCCGGCGAGCTCGGCGTGCTGGGGGTGCCGCTGTTCCTGTTCCAAGAGGGCACAGATGCGGTGGCGGAGAACGCCTTCCGCCAGATGGCCAAACTGTCGGGCGGCGCCTACTGTCGTTTCGATGCCGGAAGCGCCGCGCAACTGCGGGCGTTGTTGTCGGCGGTGGCGGTGTTCGCTGCCGGCGGCCGCGCCGCCTTGATGGACTATGGCCGCAGACAGGGCGGCACGGTGCTGCAGCTTACGCGGCAGATGGGGGGCTGATGTTGACTCTCGGGCTTGGTTTGACGGCGGCGGCCCTGGTGTGGCTGGCCTTCGGCTGGTTCGCCCACACCAACCCGGCGCAGGTGGCCCGGATGGCCAAGCGCATCGGCCTGGGGCTGCTGGTGGCCATCGGGCTGTTCCTGGTGCTGACCGGCAAGCTGGCCGGCATCTTCGCCGTGCTGGCCGGTCTCGCCCCCTGGATCGCCCGGGGGATGCGGCTACACGCGTTCTATCGCATGCTGCGTCAGTTCGGCGTGCGGCTGGGGGGCGGCACCGCCACCGCCGGTGGCACCAGTGACGTGGAAACCCCATTCCTGCGCATGAAGCTCGACCACGACAGCGGCGCCCTCGACGGCGAGGTACTGGACGGCCCCTTCCGTGGCGCCCGGCTGTCGCAGCTGTCGCTGCAACAGGCGGTGGATCTGTGGCGGCAGGTGCAGGCCGACCCGCCTTCGGTCCAGGTGCTGGAAGCCTGGCTCGACCGCCTGTGGCCCGACTGGCGTGCCGGCTCGCCCGAGGCACCAATCCCTTCCGCCGCCATGACCCTCGCCGAGGCCTACGAGGTGCTGGGCCTCGCCCCGGGGGCTTCCCCGGATGATATCCGTGAGGCCCACCGCCGCTTGATGCGCCTCGCCCATCCCGATGCCGGCGGCTCGACCTGGATCGCCGCCCGGCTGAACCAGGCGCGCGATTTGCTGCTCCATTGATGGTCTGTGGTCAGGGCTGAACGGGCCGTCCAATCAAGGGGATCGTCGCGCACGGGGGCGATGGCGTTCACGGTGATGTAGGGGGCACGCTGGACGGCCCATTCGTCGTTCCGCTCCAGCAGGATGGCGGCGGCAAGACCCACGCCAGTGTCCTGCTGGTCACGGCCGGAATCGGCATCGTCGGCGGCTGCATCATCTTCCGCCCAACCGCCGTCCCGGCATCTCCACCCAGCGGTAGGTCAGGGCCGACAGCCCGACCACGGCGGCAAGATAGACCAGGGCCAGGGCATCACCGCCCCACGGCCCGATCAGCACCAGCAGCACCCGGGTTTGGCCGTTGACCTCAAAGGGAGCGGTGAACGGGGTATACAGCAGCTTTTCCGCCATGTTCACCGCCCGCCCCAGCGCCACCAGCATCAAGGTGTGGATCATGTAGATGGAATACGACCACCGGCCCAGCGCCTGGGCGGCGCCGCAGTTCAACAGGCGAGAGAGCGGCCCCTGCTCGAAGGCGAACACCGCCACCACGGCGGCGAACACCAGCGGCGCCGCCAGGGACGGCGGCTCGCGGTCGACGGCGGTGATGAAGACCGCCACCAGCACCACCACGCCGGCCTCCAGCAGACCCGCCCCCGGCAGCCGCCAGCCCAGGCGCGGATGGACGAGGTGATGAACCAGCGCGCCGAGGAAGAAGCCGTAGATGCAGCGGAACAGGCTGAAATCCTCGATGGTGTGGAGATATTCGCGCGAGAAGACGGCCACCACGCCAAAGCCGGCCAGCGAGACCGCCAGCAGGATCGACCCGCGCCGCGCCAACCCGGCCAACCCCACCAGCCCGAACAGGAGGTAAGTGTTGAACTCGGTGCTGATGGACCAGCTGGGGAAGTTCCAGGTGGCCATGTCGTGCAGCCCGAGGGCATGGATCAGCAGCAGGTTGCTCGCCACCGCCGGCCACGAGGTCTCGCCCGAGAACGGTGGGTTGTTGGCGGCGATGCCGGCCTGGCTCATGGCCAGCGCCTTGGCCCCCTCCAGCGCCACCATGGCCCCCAGCACGGCGGCGTGCAGCGGCCACAGCCGGGCGAAGCGCCGCCGCACGAAGCGGCCCATGTCGGGCCACCCCGCCAGCCGCTTGCCATAGGCATGGGCGATGACGAAGCCCGACAGCACGAAGAAGAAGTCGACGAACATCCACGAATGCCGCAGGAAGGGCAGCGGGAACAGGTGGCTGTCGGCATGCAGGTGATGCAGCGCCACCACCAGGGCGCACACCCCCCGCCAGCCATCAAGGACGGAAAAGCGCATGGCTCGTCACCGGACAGCAAATACCCTCTTCCGGCGGAAGAAGGTTGGGGTGAGGTGATTTAAGGCCGATCCGCGATGGCTTCTCCATCGGGCATGGGGCGAGGCGGCTACCTTTTCAGCACCGTCACCGCTTCCAGATGGGGTGACCAGGGGAACTGGTCGATGGGGGTGATCGCCTCGACGGCATAGCCGCCCGCCACCAGGGTGCGTAGGTCACGGGCCAGGGTGGTCGGGTTGCACGACACCGCCACCACCAGCGGCGGGCCGGCGGCGGCGAGTTCGGCGCATTGGGCGGCGGCGCCGGCGCGCGGCGGGTCGAACACCACCGCCTTGTAGGGTTTCAACTCGTGCGCCAGCAGCGGCCGGCGGGCGAGGTCGCGCACCTCGGTGGTGATGGCGAGCCCGTCACGGTGGGCGGCGGCATCGAGCGCCAGCAGCGGCGCCTGTTC
This sequence comes from uncultured Rhodospirillaceae bacterium, assembly GCA_903941105.1. Lineage (GTDB taxonomy): Bacteria > Pseudomonadota > Alphaproteobacteria > Rhodospirillales > Magnetospirillaceae > CAJANL01. Next base: position 16,679 of record CAJANL010000285.1, on the reverse strand, counting down.
ACCCTCCACCGCGTGCACCCGGCCGCGCAGGGCCAAGGGCACGGTGAAACTGCCGCAGCCGGCGTACAGGTCGAGCAACGGCGCTGCCGTGCCCACCGCCCGCAGCACCAGTTCGGCGATGGCCAGCTCGCCGCCCCGCGTCGGCTGCAGGAAGGCGCCGGGCGGCGGTTCGACGGCGATGCCGGCGAAGCACACCACCGCCGCGCGGCGCCGGGCGATGGGTTCGGCGAAGCCGACGCCGGGGCGACGCCAGGTCAGCCGCGCCAGGTCGGCGGTCTCGGCGAAGGCGGCCAGCCGCTCGCGGTCGAACAGGTCGAGGCGGGCCTCGGCCTCCACCAGCAGATCGAGGCCGCCCTCGGTCAGGGTGACGACGCAATCGCCGTCCTCGCCCTCGGCCACCACCTCGGCCAGCATGGCGCGCAGGGCGGGCAGCAGGGCGGCCAGGGCCGGCTCCAGCAGCGGGCAGCGCTCGATGTCGATGACGGCGTGGCTGGCACGGGCGTTGAACCCCACCAGCGCCGCGCCCTTGCGCCGCTGGAAGGCGAAGGCGGCACGACGCCGGCTGGCAGGGGGAATCCGCACCAGCGGTGTCACGGCGATGCCTCCCAGTCCGGCGCGGGCCAACTGAGCGGTCAGCAGCGCCGTCTTCCACTCGTCGTAGGTGTCGTCGTCGAGATGCTGCACGGCGCAGCCGCCGCAGCGGCCGAAATGGGCACAGGGCGGCACCTCGCGGCCGGGACCCGGCTCGACGACCTCGATCAGCGTGGCGGCCAGACCGTCGCCGCGCTTGCCCTCGATACGCGCCAGCACCCGATCCCCCGCCACGGTGAACGGCACGAACACCGCGTCATCACCCAGCCGCGCCAGCCCGTCGCCGCGCGCCCCCACCTGCTCGATGATCAACTCGACGGTGCGCGCCGCCGGCTGGGCGGCACGGGCCTTGCGCGACGGCGTCCGCCGCGTCCTCATCGCCGCTCGGCGAGCTTGACGCGACCGAGGTCGGCGGCAAAGCGGGCGAGAATCTCCGAGGTGGCGCGGCCGATGGCCGTGACCACCGCCTCCACCTTGTCGCCCTCGGCGGGCAGTTCGGCGGCGTAGGTCTCCTGCAGCACCAGGGTGCCGTCGCGGGCGCTGACCACCGCCATCTGCACCTCGACCGCGACGCGCCCGGCGCCGGTGACCTGTTCGAAGCGCCGGAGCTTGCCGCGCAGGGTCCAGTCGGAGGGCACCCGCAGGTCGGGCGTCACCACCCGGTCGGCGGCGTTGGCGGCCTTGAGGTAATCCACCACCCGCCCCTGCAGCATGATGCCGGGCGGCTCGCTCCAATAGTCGTAGCTGTAGCGCCCGAGCGGGCCGCCGGGTCGGGTCTGGAACGCCAGGGCGCGCTCGGAAACCACACCGTCGGTCTCCAGCCGATCCACTTCGAGGACGCCGGGGAGGGCGGGCCGCTGGAAGGTCTGTGCCGGCGGGGCCACGGCAAGGCGAAAATACTGATCCTTGGGCGGCGGCGGGCCGGCACAGGCGGAAAGCAACATCAGACCGGCCGCAGTCAGGATTCCGACACGGATGGACACGGATGACCATGGATAGGAATTAGTCAAGGTAATACCCTTCGCAACTCAAGCCGAGGCTTTGCAAAATCCTTCAGCAAACCCACAGGGAGGCGGCTTGCAATATTTTCATCCGTATTATCAGTGGCCCGGCCAGCGGGCATTCGTGTGTTATGGCACTCCGCCTACCGTCGTCCCGGCCCGTCCTCGCCGCGCTTGGTGCCGCCCAGCAGGACACCGGGGTTTTCGCGCAGTTGGCGGCTGAATTCGTTGAGGTTGCGGGTGGTGCCGTCCAGGTTGTAGGTCACCGAGTCGATGTTTCGCGCCACCGTCTGCAGGGTATGGCGGAGGTCCTTGAGGCTCTGGTCGACGCTGTCGCGGTTGCCGGCCACCACCTTGTCGAGCGACACCAGCACCGAGTCCACCTTGTGGCGGCTGTCGGACAGGCCGCGGCTGAGCACCGACATGTTGTCGAGGGTCTCGGTGATGCGCTTGGCGTTGGCGTCGTTGACCACCTTCTCCGACAGGGTGCCGGTCATGCGGTGGACGTCGGAGGTCACCGCCACGAGGTTGGCCAGGATGTCGGGCGCCTGCTTCTCCAGCAGGCGGCCAACCACGTCGATGCGCTCGTTCAACGTCCCCAGCAGCGGCTTGAGGGCGTTCTGCGACAAGTCGGTGACCTGGCCGGCGACGTCGTTCATCACCGCGAAGATGTTGGCCGCCGGTCCGCTGGGGATCTCGGAGCCGGGCGCCAGGAAGTCGTCGGAGACGCCGCCCTTGATGTCCACCGCCACCGCCGCCAGCAACCCCGAGGCCGCCACCCGGGCGGTGGAGTCGAGCGGGATCAGCCAGCCATGGTTGACCACCAGCTTGACGCGGAAGCTGGTCTTGCCCTGCGAGCGCTGCGGCTCGATGTCGTCGACCTGGCCCACAGGAAACCCCTCGTAGGTGACCTTGGTGCCGTATTTCAGGCCGCTCACATTGGGCAGGTGGGTGTAGTAGGCGTCGGTGTTGCCGGTGCGGCCCGTGAGCACTGCCACGGTCGCCACCAGGGCCACCAGCATGGTCAGGACGAAGGCCCCCACGACGATATAGTTGAATTTGGCATCCCTCATAGGCGCGGCTTCCCGTCTCCCTGTTTTTCTTTTTCGCCGAGCAGCCGGCGCAGATAGGCGTCGGGGTCGAGCTCGGCTTCCTCGGTCCTGCGGTTGAGCAGGTTTTGTATCCGCGGGTTGGGGCTGGCGCGGATGGCATCCACCGAATCGAGCGCTAAAACCTCGCCCTTGTCGAGCACACAGATGCGGTCGGCGATCTTGAAGGCCGAGTCGAGATCGTGCGTCACCACCACGATGCTCATGCCCATGGCGTCGCGCAGCCGCAGGATCAGGTCGTCGATGGCCGAGGCCACCACCGGGTCCAACCCGGCCGAGGGCTCGTCGCAGAACAGCAGCCGGGGGTCCATGACGATGGCCCGCGCCAGGGCGGCACGCTTGATCATGCCGCCCGACAGCTCGGCCGGCATCAGATTTTCGAATCCGGCCAGGCTGACCACCTCCAGCTTGAGCCGGGTCATGATGCCGATGGTGGTGGCGTCGAGGCGGGTGTGCTCGCGCAGCGGCAGGGCGATGTTCTCGCCCACCGACAGCGAGCTGAATAGGGCGCCGGACTGGAAGGCGACGCCGGTCTTGGTGCGCAGTTCCTGCAGGTCGAGCGGCGGCAGGCGGTTGATGTCCCTGCCCAGCACCCGCACCGTTCCCGAGGTTGGCTGGATCAGGCCGAGCAGGTGATTGAGCAGCGTCGTCTTACCCGAGCCCGAACCGCCCATGATCACCATGATCTCGCCCTCGCGCACCTCGAGGCTGACCCCCTTGAGGATCTGGCGATCGCCGTAATGGGTGACGAGGTTGGCGACCTCGATGCTGGCGGGGCGGACGGTGGCGGTCATCGCGTCACCATGAACACGAACACCATGTCGGTGACCACGATGGCCGAAATGGCGTGCACCACCGAGCGCGTGGTCATACGGCCAACACCCTCGGCGCCGCCGGTGACCGAGGCGCCGTTCAGCACCCCGATGATGGTCACCAGCACGGCGAAGATGCCGCTCTTGGCCAGGCCGTGCAGCATGTCGTTGAGCTTCAGCAGCGAGATCACCTCGTCCACATAGGCCGCCACGGTCGAGCCCAGTTGCGGCGCCACGTAAAGTCCGGCGGCGAACAGCGCCACCAGGTCGCCCCACAGGGTGAGCAATGGCAGCATCACCACCATGGCCACCAGCGAGGGCACCACCAGGAAGCGCACCGGCGAAATACCCATGACGGTCAGCGCGTCCACCTCCTGGCTGATGCGCATGGTGCCCAGCCGGGCGGCCAGTGCCGAGCCCGAGCGGCCCGCCACCAGGATGCCGGTGATCAGGGGCGAGAACTCGCGGACGATGGACAGCGCGATGCCCAGCGTCACCCGCGATTCGGCGCCGAAGGTCCTCAGGGTGTAGATGCCCTGGATAGCCAGCATGATGCCGATGGTGCCGGCCAGCACGGTGACGATAGGCAGGGCGTGGATGCCGATTTCCATGGCCTGGGCGACAATGGCGGCCAGCCGCACCGGCTGGCGGCGACGGCGCCCCATTACCAGCCAGTACAGGCTTTCGCCCAACAGCGCCGCACCGAAGCCGAACTCCGCCAGCCCCCGGACGGCATAGCGCCCCAGGCGTTCGAGGCCGGTCAGCATGGCAACAGCCTCAAGCGCGGGTGGCTATCTCCCCTGGCGCAGCCGGGCGAGGGCCCCGCGGTGGGTTCTATCGACAGCCCAAACATCATTCCTTCAATCCCGCCTCGACGCTGTCGACGATGGCGAAGACACGGTCGAGGCGGGCCAGTTGAAAGACGCGGCGCGCCGGATCGCTGAGTGCCGCCAGCAGGAAGCGGGTGTTGTTCCGGCGCGCCATCTGGTAGGCCTCGACCAGGCTGGCCACGCCGGAACTGTCGATATAGCCGACGCCGGCCATGTCGACCAGCACGTGGCGCTGCTCGAACATCAGGTCCATCAGCGTCTTGCGCAGGCGGGGACTGTGTTGCAGGTCCACCTCGCCGGACAGCGCCACCACGACGGCACCTTCGAGTTCGCGGATATCGATGTTCATGGCATGCCGATCCGTTTGGTCATTTCAAGCAGGTTGCCGGCGCCAGCCGGCGGGTCGAGGAAGGTGACGGCATCCATCACCTCGCGCATAAGATGGGTGCCCAGCCCGCCGGGACGCAGCACATTCAGGTCGCGCGGCGCAATGCGGGTGGTGTCCACCGGCGGGGCGAAATCGATCAGCCGCACCACCAGATACCCGTCACGCCGGGCGAGTTGCAGCACGATGTCGCCGTCGACACCGCAGTAGGCATGGCGGATGATATTCTGGCAAGCCTCATCAACCGCCAGCACCACATCCTGAAGCGTGTCCGAGCTGCAGCCGAAGCCTTGCAGCGTCCCGGTCACCACGGCGCGAATATTGGCCAGATGCTCCGGGCGGGCGGGAAAGCGTCTCTCGATCACCGCCTGTCCTCCACCAGAAGAATGGTGACGTCGTCCCGCAATCCGCCGCCCTGGTCCACCGCCGTCACCAGGGCGGTCAGGCGCTCGGCAGCCGGGCGGTGGGCGTTGGCGGTCAGCAGATGCTCGACCCCGGCGCCGCCCAGCATGGCGCCATCGCACGTGCGCGCCTCGGTCAGGCCGTCGGTGAACAAATAGAGCGTTCCCCCGGCGAGGTCGATGGTGTTCTCGGGGCAACCGTCGGCGAATAGGCCCGGCAAGACGCCCAACGGAGGCATAGTGCCAAGGATCGCCTCGAAGCGGCCGTCGCGGGCCAGCAGCGGCGGCTCGTGGCCGGCATTGGCCAGCACCACCCGGCCGCCGGCGGGATCGAGCACACCGGCCACCATGGTGACGAACATGCCGGCATGGCCGGTCTCCAGCAACTCGGCGTCGATGGCGGCGAGCAGCGGCCCCGGCCCCTCGATGCGCTTGGCGAGGCAGCGGAACAGGCTGGCGGTCTTGGCCATCAGTAGCGAGGCGTTCATGCCCTTGCCCGAGACGTCGGCGATGGCGAAGGCGATACGGCCGTCGACCAGGGGCATGATCTCGTAGAAGTCGCCCGAGACGCCGCGGGCCGGCAGGTTGATGCCGTGGATGGGTGACTCCGGCTGCTGCGGTTTGGGCAGCATGGCGCGCTGGATGTCGGCGGCCAGGGCCAGCTCGCGCTTCAGTGCCTCCTGCTCGGCCATGGCGGCGGCCATGTGGGCATTGACCAGCGCCAGCGCCGCCGACGACGACAACGCCTGCAACAGTTGGCGATCGCCGGCCGAGAAGCTGCGGGCCTGGTGCTTGTTGAACAGCTCGATGGCCCCCAGCCGGTCGTCGCGCACCGACAGGGGGGCGCACAGGATGCTGCGGGTGATGAAGCCGGTGGAGCGGTCGACCACGGCGGCAAAATCGGGGTCGGACCGGGTGTCCTCGACCATCTGGGGGGTGTTTTCCATCACCGTGCGCCAGACGATGCCGGCCCCCTTGGGCAACCGCAGGCCGGTGACGTCGGCGGGGCCGACGCAGGCGCGGCAGACCAGTTCGCCGGTGGCCTCGTCCATCAGGAACAGCGAGGCGGCTTCGGCGCCCAGCCGGTTGGTGATACGCATCAGCCCATGGCGCAGCGTCGCCTCGATATCTCGCGAGCGGGCGAAATCACCTGTCATCTCGGCGATGAGGTCGATGTCTTCGGCAAGGGGGTCGACGGCGAGGAACATCCACCGATCATGCCGCGAGTATGGCCTGCTGTCACTCCCTCTCCCCGTGGGGCGGGAAACTCAGGCCAGTTTCTTCAGCACCATCACCAGGCCGGGAACATCCTCGCCGGCGTCAAGGCGGGTAACGGACGGCTCGGCCAGCGCCACGGCGAAGCCCGCCGCCTCGGCCATGCGGCGCACATAGGCCGGCGCATGGGCGTAACGGCTTTTGGCGCCGAGCATGTAGGAGGCGATGTCGTCGGCCCGCTCGACCGTGAAGGCGAAGGCGCCGCCCGGCTTCAGGGCGGTGGCGGTGGCCCCCAGCACGCCGTCGAGGGCGCCGAGATAGACCAGCACGTCGGCCGCCACCACCACATCATAGAGGGCAGGCCGTGCGACCAGCGCCGCCGTCAGCTCGCCCACCCGGAGATCGTCGTAGAGCCCGCGCGCCTCGGCCTTGGCCACCATGGCCGGCGATAGGTCGACACCGTCCAGGCGTGAGGCGGAGCCGCGCAGCACCGGCGCCATCAAGCCGGTGCCGCAGCCGGCATCCATCACCACCAGACCGTGGGTATTGCCCAGCACCCGGTTGAGGGCGTCGGCCAGCAGGGCGGGGGCGCGGTAGTCGAGCTTTTCCACCAGCGCGGTGTCGAAGGTGTCGGCATAGTCATCGAACAGCTGACGCACATAGGCCTCGGGCGCCCGGTCGGGAACGGGGGCGCCGCCGACCAGAGCCAGGCCCAGGGCGGCACCGTGGCGATCGGCGGGATCGAGATCAAGGCATTTGCGGTAATGCTTCGCGGCGCGGGCGGGCTGGCCGAGCAGGCGGCAGGCATCGGCCAGACACCATCGCGCCTGCGTCAGCCCGGGGGCTACCGCCACCGCGCGTTCGAACGCCGCCGCCGCTCCCTCTGGATGATCCTCGCTCATACGCACCAGCCCCAACTCCAGCCAGGCCTCGGCACAGCGGGAATCCTTGCGGGTGGCGGCCTCGGCAACGGCACGGGCTTCGGTCAGGCGGCCGGCCTCACGGAGCGCCCCCGCCAGATTGGCCTGGGTTGCAGCGTGGCAGTCGCGCAGTTCGGCGGCACCGGCCAGGATGGTGACGGCGTCGGCCGGCCGTCCCAGGGCACGCAGGACGGTGCCGTAATTGTTGAGGGCCACCGGCCAGTCGGGCCGCATTCCCAGGACACGGTGCAGCAGCGATTTCGCTTCGGCGTGCTCGCCCTGTTCGTGCAGGAGGGCGCCAAGGGTGTTGAGCGCCTCGGCGTGGCGGGGGTTGGCGGCGATGGCGGCGCGGCAGTGCTCGATGGCGGCGGAGGTCTTGCTGGCTCGGCGCATCAGCTCGCCCAGGCGGGCATGGGCCTCGGCGTGATGGGGATCGCGTTCCAGAACCGAGCGGTAGTGCAAAATGGCACCGTTGGTCTTGCCCATGACCTCGTGCGCCCGGCCCATGGCGAGACGCGGGGCGGTCTGATCGGGATCCAGCGCCACCGCCTGCGCCAGATTATCGGCCGCCGACTTGCCCTGCCCGGCGTCAAGAGCCAGCAGGCCCAACAGGTAGTGGGCGCCGCCGAACTCGCGACGCACCTCGACGATCTGCCGGGCAAGCTGGCGCGCTTCGGCGGGCTTACCCTCTTGATAGGCCTGCATGGCTCTTTGGAAAGCCTGGCTCAAATTCACATTTTGCTGATTGCGCATGGCCGCCCCTTTGCTCTCGCCCCTTTCATTTGTCCGCTGCCGGCATAAATTTAGACCATAGACCCGCATCCGTGGTCGCCACAACGCGAGAAGCAGCATGGATGTCCCATTTGAAATACGCTTCCATAACCTCGATGCCTCCGCTCCGCTGGAGGCGCTGGCCCGTGAGCGGGCGGCCAAGCTGGACCGGCTCTACGAGCGCCTGACCAGTTGCCGCGTCGCCATAGAGGCGCCGCATCGTCAGCATCGAAAGGGTAACATCTTCGAGGTGCATATCGAGCTTGGTGTCCCCGGCGACACCTTGGCCATCAGCCACGAGCCCCACCGGGTGCGCGAGAAGTACGCCAGCCCCGACGCCTATGACTCGCTGCGCGAGGCCTTCGATGCGGCCGAGCGGCAACTGCTCGCCTTCAAGGATAAGCTGGGCTGAACTCCGCCGGTTTGAGGTGGAGTCCGGGCGTGGTTGGGCCGCCACTCTCCGCGGCGGCAGCCTTCCTCTCACTGCAGCGGGTAAATCAACCGCTCGGGGGGGGTGTGGAAGCCGTAGTTGTTCTTGCCGGTGCGCTTGACCGAATACATGGCTTGGTCGGCCAGCTTGATCAGGGTGGCGGCGTCGTCGGCGTCGTCGGGGAACATGGCGATGCCGATGCTGGCGCGGACGTTGGCGACTTGGCCGTCGAGATCGAAGGGCTCGGCCAGGCGGGCGACCATCTTGGCGGCAATGACGGCGATGTCGTCGCGGTCGTTGACGTGCTGCAGGATGATGGTGAATTCGTCGCCGGACAGGCGCGCCACCGTGTCGCTGGCGCGGATGGTCGCCGCCAGGCGGGCGCCGGCCTCCTGGAGCAGCAGGTCGCCGGTGGCATGGCCCCAGGTGTCGTTGACGGCCTTGAATCCGTCCAGGTCGACGAACAGCAGGGCGAAGCGGACACGGTCGCGCTTGGCCGCCTTGACGGCCTGGGTGAGGCGGTCGAGGAACAGGGCACGGTTGGGCAGGCCGGTCAGGGCATCGTAGTTGGCCTGGCGCCAGACCTGCTCCTCGTCCTCCTTGCGGCTGGTGATGTCGGCGAAGATGCCGAGCATGTGGGAAACCTTGCCCTGGCCGTCGCGCACCGTGGCAATGGACAGCCATTCCACGAAGACCTCGCCGCTTTTCCGGCGGTTCCAGATTTCGCCCTGCCACTGGCCGGTGGTGGCGATGGCCTTCCACATGGCGTCATAGAAGTCGGGGTCGTGGCGGTTGGACTTGAGGATCGAGGGTTTGTTGCCGATGACCTCGTCCGCGTTGTAACCGGTGATCCGGGTGAAGGCGCCGTTGATCGCCTCGATCACACCATGCGTGTTGGTGATCATGATGCCTTCGTTGGCGGTCTCGACCACCTTGGCCGCCAGTTGCAGCCGCTCCTCGGCGGCCTTGCGGTCGGTGATGTCGTAGATCCAGGCCAGGTTGACCTCGTGGCCGTGAAAGATGGCGGGCCGGATGGTCAGCAGCGTCCAGAACGGAGTGCCGTCGGCGCGGCGGAACTGAACCTCGGCATGGTCGACGCTGCCGTGACGCTTGAGGTGTTTGACCACGGCAGTGCGCTGTTCGTCGTCCACATACCAGTCGCGCGCCTTCTTGCCGACGAACTCGGCCTTGGCTACCCCGATCAGTTTGGTGAAGGTGGTATTGGCGAAAACGATGACGCCGTCGTTTCGGCGCGAGATGGACACGCCGATGGGACTTTGCTCCAGAACCGCATCGAGACTGGCCGTGTCGAGATCATTCATGATCATGGCTCCATCCTACACCATTGGGTCGTACCATCGGCGTGGTCTCGGCGCAATACCTGAACCAAAGATGATTTCACCTTTGCCGGCGCTTGGGCTGAAAGGCATAGTCGCCCGGGGAGGTGCCGGATGTTGACTTATGTACTTGTCGCGGTCGGCAGCGCCATCGGCGGAGTGTTGCGTCACTGGCTGGCGGGCGTGGCCGCGTTGGGGGCCGGCCAGACATTCCCGCTGGGGACCCTGGTGGTCAATGTCACCGGCTCGTTCGTCATCGGCCTGTTCGCCACCCTGACGGTGCCGGACGGCCGGTTGCTGGTGCCGGGAGAATGGCGGCAGTTCGTCATGGTGGGGCTGTGCGGCGGCTACACCACCTTCTCGTCATTCAGCCTGCAGACCCTGAAGCTGGCGCAGGACGGCGAATGGGTGTCGGCCGGACTCAACGTGATGCTGTCGGTGGCGCTGTGCCTGATCGGCGTATGGCTGGGCCATGTCGGCGCCCTGGCTCTGAACCGCTAGGGAGACGGCGGGCGCACTCCATCAGTGCTCGTGCTCGTGGCCTTCGAGTTCGCCGTCCTCGTGACGGTGCTCATGCGGCTTCCAGGCGTGCTTGGGCTGGTCGTGGCCGTGGTCGTGAGCCTCGCCCTCGCCGTCGTGGCCGTGGGGATGGCTGTGCTGGTGCAGGTGGCCGTGGCTGTGGGTGTGGGCGTGGGCGTGGCTGTGCGGCCCGGCGCCGGCGCCCCCCTCTTCCCCATGATCATGCGGGTGAACATGCACGTGGGTGTGTTCGTGCCCGTGCTGGTGCTTGTGCTCGTGGGCATGGTCGTGCGGCTGCGTCTCGCCGCCGTCGTGTTTGCCGTGCATGAGTCCTGTCCTCCTTCAGTCGCGAATGGTCCCGTTCTCCAGCCGCACCCGCCGGGTAGCCAGGCGGTCCACCACCTCGCGATCGTGCGAGATCACCACCATGGCCTGGGGCAGGCCGGCCAGGATGTCGAGCAGGCGAGCCCGCGTCGGCTCGTCCAGCGCGTTGGTGGGCTCGTCCAGCAGCAGCGCCTGCGGCCGCATGGCCAGCACCGCCGCCAGCGACACCATGCGGCGCTGGCCGCCCGACAGGGTGTGGGTGACGCGGTGCCGCAACTCGGACAGGCCGAGCATGGTCAGGGTCTCGCCGACCGCCTGGGCCGCCTCGGCCTTGGAGGCGCCCATGTTGAGCGGGCCGAAGGCGATATCCTCGGCGACGGTGGGGCAGAACAGCTGGTCGTCGGGGTCCTGGAACAGCAGCCCAGCCTTGAGGCGCACCTCGCGGAAGTCGGCCTCGCGCCTGCGCTCGCAGCCGAACGCCTCGATCCGGCCGGCCTGGGGCAGCGCCAGTCCGACCATGACGTGCAGCAGGGTGGTCTTGCCGGCACCGTTGGGGCCGTCCACCGCCACCCGCTCGCCCGCCGCCAGGCTGAAATCGGCGTTATCCAAAACCGGTTGGTCGGGCTGGTAGCCGAAGCGGATGGCGGAAAGTCGAATGAGCGGCGCACTCACAGCATCATCACCAGCGCCACCGCCGTGGCCGAGGCGGTGGCGAAGCCCCAGTCCAACGCGCCGGGGCGGGCCTCATCGCCGAGGTGGAAGCGGCCATCGAAGCCGCGGCAGCGCATGGCGGCATCGATACGCTCGGCGCGCTCCATCGCCCGCACCAGCAGCATGCCGAACAGGCAGCCCAGGCTGCGCCAGGTGTGGAGGCCGGTGGAGGCCTGGAAGCCACGCGCCTTCATGGCGATGCGCAGGCGGCGGTATTCGGCGGCCGGCACCTCCAGGTAGCGCACGGTGAAGAGGAACAGGTGCACCAGCCGCTCGGGGGCGCCCAGCCGCGCCAGCGCCCGCCCCAACTCGACCGTATCGAGCGAGCCCACCAGCGCCAGCAGCGCCACCGCGGCGGCATTGGCCTTGAGCGCGATGGCGACGGCGCGAGCAAGGCCCTCGGCCGAGGCCGCCATTCCCCCAATCTCCAGCAGTGGCCGGCCGGGCATGGTGAAGGGCAGCATGGCCAGCACCACCACCATGAATCCCTCCAGCGATACCAGTCGCCGGGCGGTTCCCTTCAGCGGTAGCCGGGCCAGCGCCGCCAGTCCGATCGCCAGCCCCAGCAGGGCGACCAGCGCCTCCAGCCGGTCCTCGGCCACCACCGCCACACTGAACAGCAGGGCGAGGATCACGCGGGTGCGGGCATCGAGACGGGACATCATGGCGACCTCCGTCGTGACGCGAGATAGGCGCCGATGCCGAACACTCCCAGGATGGTGCCGATGCCGCCCAGGATGTCATGCAGCCGCACCTTGGCCTCGTAGGCGTCGAGCTGTTCCCGCAGCGGCCGGACCTGGCGGGCCACCGCGTCCTCCACCATTTGGCCGAGCGGCTGGGTGATCGGGGGCGGCGCCGGCGAGGCGGCCCCTGCCGGCAACTGGTGTGGCAGCTCGTCGGCGCCGACCCGGAAGGTGGCGGCATGGCCATCGCCGGCATCCACCGCCAGGGTGTAGTCCTGGCGGGCCGCCGCCGTCACGGTGAAACGGCCCTCGCCATCGGTGCGGAATTCGCTGACGGTGGCACCGTCGGGACCCAGCAGGCGGCCGGGAATAGCGGCGGCGGGACCTCCACCGGCGAAATAGGCCTGGCCGAGGATGGCCACCCCCTCCACCGTGGCGAACAGCTTCAACCGATGCGCCTGAGCCGCCGAGGCGGCCAACAGCAGGGCGAGGGTGAGGGCGGCGGTCCGTCTCATCACCGCGCCACCAGCATACCGGGGCGCACCCGGGCCAACAGTCCGATGGCGGCGGCGGTGAACACCGCCTCGACCACCGCCACCGGCAGGGTCGTCACCACCACCAGCCGGGCGGCGGGGATGAATTCACTGCCCGACAGGGAAAGGGCGCCGGCCACCATCAAGGCGGTCAGCAGAACCGCGCCCGCCGACAGCACTCCGGCCAGGATGCCGTCGCGACGCGGCTCGCCCCCCGCCAGCAGACGAAACAGCAGGCCGGCCAGCACGGCGGGAACCGCCATATCGGTGACGTTGACCCCCAGCACCAGCAAGCCGCCGAAGCCGAACAGCACCGCCTGTAGCGTCAGGGCCACCAGGATGGCGGGGAAGGCGGCGGCCCCCAGCGCGATGCCCATCAAGCCGTTCAGCATCAGGTGGACCGAGGATGGCCCCGCCGGCAGGTGCACCAGGGAGGCAACGAAGAACACCGCCGACAGCACTGCCACCTGCGGAATGCGCACCGGCTCCAACCGCCGCAGGCCCCAGGCGACGCCGGCCGCCGCCGCCATGGCTCCCGCCAGCAGCACCGGGGTCGACAACACGCCATCGGGGATGTGGGCCATGCGTCTTATGCCACCGCTACTTCATGTCCATGGTCTTGACCCAGATGACACCGCCCAGCTCCACCGGAGCGGACTTGCCGTCGGGACCCTTCATGTGGCGGTCGCCGTCCACCAGGGCGGCGAAGCCCCACCAGCCGGCGCGCGGCATGGTGTAACTGAAGACGCCGCGCTCGTCGGCCTTGATCACCTGGGTGGCGAAGGTGGGCGGCCTGACGCTGCCGTCGTTGCGCCACTCCACCTCCACCGCAGCGTGGGGCACCGGCTTGCCGTGGCGGCGCACGACGCCCGAGAAGCTGTTGCCGGTCCACAGCCCGTAGGGCCGCACCCGCGGCTCGATCTCCACCGGCAGGCCGACCAGCTTGTCCCAGCCGCGCCCGGCACCGAAATCCACCACCACCTTGGTATAGTGAATGATCCACTTGCGCTCGGCCGGCTCCCAGTAGGGGGCGGGCTCCAGGAAGAACACATAGTCGCCCGGCACCTTGAAATCGTAGGTGGCCTCGAAGGCGGTCTTGCCGGCGAGGCTGCGCTTCTGCAGCCGGTCCTTGAGGTCCTCGCGCTTGCCGCGCGACAGCACGCCGAAGCGCACCGGCGTCCCCATCTCCATCACCGGGCCGCGCTCCATGGGATGGGTGAAGGTCATCTCCAGCCGCACCATGCGCGAGTCTTCCGACACCACGTCCTCGGAGGGGATCAGTTCCTGGAAATGTGCCAGGGCGGCGGCGGGCAGCGTGGCGGCCAGCCCGACCGCCAGTCCGATGCCATGCAGAATGCGGCGGAGGTCCGCGGCTGGTGGCATCAGGTTTCCTCTCTCGAAAAGATTATGCGACTGGGTACTTGCGATTGACGCAGCATACGCGCGGTTGCGTCGGCAGCCAAGGAGGTTGTTGCGGTCGGTGCCCGGCACCGCCATGTTAGGGGAATGCGCCGCCGTCTCCCCTCCACCTGGGACCGCTCCCGGGGTCAAGGCCCACGGGCCGACTGGCATACCCTCCGCACCCTGCTGCCCTATCTGTGGCCGACGGGGGAAGCCGAGCTGCGCCTGCGCGTCGTTGCCGCGGTCCTGCTGCTGGTGGCGGCCAAGGGCGTCAACGTGTTCGTGCCACTGCTCTACAAGCAGGCGGTGGACGCCCTGGGCACCACGGCAGCCGCCGTGGTGGCGGTGCCGGTGGGCATCCTCGCCGCCTATGGCCTGGCCCGGGTGCTGGCGTCCTCCTTCGCCGAATTGCGCGACATCGTCTTCGCGCGTGTCGGCCAGCGCGCCATCCGCTCGGTGGGGCTGCAGGTGTTCGGCCACCTGCACCGCCTGTCGCTGCGTTTCCACCTCGACCGCCAGACCGGCGGCATCTCGCGCGCCGTCGAGCGCGGCACCAAGGGCATCGAGTTCCTGCTGAACTTCATGCTGTTCAACATCCTGCCGACCCTGCTGGAGATCGCCCTGGTGACGGCGGTGCTGTGGGGGCTGTACGACGCCTGGTACGCCTTGATCACCGTCGCCACCATCGCCGCCTATATCGCCTATACCCTGGCGGTGACCGAGTGGCGGACCCAGTTCCGCCGCAGCATGAACGAGACCGATTCCGAGGCCAGCACCAAGGCCATCGACTCGCTGCTGAACTTCGAGACGGTGAAGTATTTCTGCAACGAGGCCCACGAGGCCAGCCGCTACGACCGTGCCCTGGAGCGCTACGAGCAGGCGGCGGTCAAGAGCAAGACCACCTTGTCCATGCTCAATATCGGCCAGGGGGCGGTGATCGCCATCGGGCTGACCCTGATCATGATCAAGGCCGGCTATGGCGTGGCCGACGGCTCGATGACCATTGGCGACTTCGTGCTGGTCAACGCCTATCTGGTGCAGTTGTACCTGCCGCTCAACTTCCTCGGCTTCGTCTACCGCGAGATCAAGCAGTCGCTGACCGACATGGAGCACATGTTCCGCCTGCTGGCCGAGCACGCCGAGATCGAGGACGCCGCCCATGCCCGTCCGCTGGAACTGGCCGGCGGCACGGTGGCGTTCGAGGCGGTGCGATTCGGCTACCAGCCCGAGCGGGAGATCCTCAAGGATGTGAGCTTCACCGTGCCGGCCGGCCGCACCGTCGCCATCGTCGGGCCGTCGGGGGCGGGAAAATCCACCATCTCGCGCCTGCTGTTCCGCTTCTACGACGTCACCGGCGGCCGGGTGACCATCGACGGCCAGGATATCCGCGACATCACCCAGGCGAGCTTGCGCGCCGCCATCGGCATCGTCCCCCAGGATACCGTGCTGTTCAACGACACCATCCGCTACAACATCGCCTATGGCCGCCCCGGCGCGTCGCAGGACGAGATCGAGGCCGCCGCCCGGCTGGCCCGCATCCACGATTTCGTGACCACCCTGCCGCTGGGCTATGAGACGAGGGTGGGTGAGCGCGGCCTCAAGCTGTCGGGCGGCGAGAAGCAGCGGGTGGCCATCGCCAGGACCATCCTCAAGGGACCCCGCATCCTGGTGTTCGACGAGGCCACCAGCGCGCTCGACACCCACACCGAGAAGGAAATCCAGGTCAGCCTGCGCGAGGTCTCCAAGGACCGCACCACCCTGGTGGTCGCCCACCGTCTATCGACGGTGGTGGATGCCGACGAGATCCTGGTGCTGGAGCAGGGCCAGGTGGTGGAGCGCGGACGCCACGCCGAGCTGATGGCCGCCGATGGCCGCTACGCCGAAATGTGGCGCAAGCAGCAGGAAGCCGCCCGCCTGCAACAGCGCCTGGAGGGCGAGCTGGAAGGGGCGGCGGAGTGATACCATTTCCAGAAAATTCGGACCTGTGGTCGAAATTTTCAGGCCCTCGCCGGGCGGGCGCATCCGCGCCCTTGGCCGCGCCCTCAATGGGCGCTGGATACCCGTTTCAGGAATCAGAACTTCCCGAAACGGGTATGACTTGGGCGGTGTGAGTTAAAGACCGCGCCGGGAAACGAAACGGCGTTGACGCTGGCGGCAGGCGATCAACAGCGACAGGCCCATGGCGCCCACCGCCGTCCACGCCGGCAGGTCGAGCACGAATTCCCGCAGCGAATCCATGGCCGACCAGCCGACGACCTCAATGGTCTCGGGGGTATGACCCGACAGCAAGGTCACCACGTCGGCGGTGACAATGCCGGCGTATTCCATTGGGCTTAACGCCAAAACGGCATCGGCCGACGCCATCACCACAGCGATCGCAATCAGCAGCCAGCCTGTCATTCGTCCAAGAAACATGCAGCAGTCCCAGTCGGGTTTGGCGTTTTTTTAACCGAATTGGATAAGGCTGCCCCGAACCGGCCTGAAATTCAACCTTTTTCCACAAAGCACGCGTCAAATTCGGCCAAATCTAGGGGGTTGCGCCCAGCCCAACCCTATTGTAGGTTCTCGCCCTTCGCCGGTCGCCCGGCGAGACGGAGGGGTGGCCGAGCGGTTGAAGGCGCACGCCTGGAAAGTGTGTATACGGTGACGAGCTGTATCGCGGGTTCGAATCCCGCCCCCTCCGCCACTACTTCCAAAGAATAGATT
>CAJANL010000284.1 GCA_903941105.1 uncultured Rhodospirillaceae bacterium | reverse complement strand
GCGCGCGAGGTGGCGGGGTCGGGCGGCCAGGTGGTCACCGACGCCATCGCCGCCATGGGCCGCATCGAGGGCTCCAGCCAGAAGATCGGCGACATCGTCGGCATGATCGACGAGATCGCGTTCCAGACCAACCTGCTGGCCTTGAACGCCGCCGTCGAGGCCGCCCGTGCCGGCGATGCCGGCAAGGGCTTCGCCGTGGTGGCCCAGGAGGTGCGCAATCTGGCGCAGCGTTCGGCGCAGGCCTCGAAGGAGATCAAGACCCTGATCGCCGAGAGCACCTCCCAGGTGCGCGACGGCGCCGAGCTGGTCAAGGGTGCCGGCAAGACGCTGGACGACATTCTCGCCGGGGTGAAACGGGTGGCCGACATCGTCGCCGAGATCGCCTCTGCCTCGGCCGAGCAGGCCTCGGGCATCGATCAGGTCAACGCCGCCGTCACACAGATGGACGAGAAGACACAGCAGAACGCGGCGATGGTCGAGGAATCCACCGCCGCGGCGCACTCGCTGGAGGAGCAGTCGCGGGAACTCAACCGCCTGATGGGCTTCTTCCAAACCGGCAAGGTCGCCGTGGCCGTGGGGTGAGGGTGGTGCTAGGATCGGCCCCGGACTGAACGAAGGGGGCGGGATGAGGATCACCGGATATGTCGCGGCGGCGGTTCTGCTGTTGCCGCTGTTGGGCTGCGCCACCAAGTTGCCGCCCAAGGAATCGGTGACTCCCGCAGCTCCGGCCGGCATGAGCCTGCCGTTGCCGGCACGGGTGATGTTGCATGTGCCTCCGTCCGACCTCACCAAGGTGTTCAAGGTCGAGTGGAACCTGTTCGGCAGTACCCACGACACCGCCATTGTCGAGGGTAAGGCCATGGAGGCTGGCGCCAAGAGTCTGCTGCGGCGCGTCTTCCTGACCGCCGAGACCAATACCCCCGCCATCCAGCCGCATTTGGTGGCCAAGGTGACCGGTACGACCCGCTATACCCGCATCGACGGCAAGTTCCGCCTCGGCTGCGCCCTCGACCTGTTCCAGTCCGACGGCGTGCCGCTGGGCCACTTCTCCGGCCGTTTCGACAGTGACGGCATGGACTACGAGAAGGACTTGGACACTGCCTACATGCTGTGCCTGCGCATGGCGGCCAACGAAATGCTGGCCGCCCCCAGCGTGCAGCGCCTGGCCAAGGCCGGCTTCCCGACGCCGCACCCGCAGGCCACGGTCGAGTTCTTGCGTGGGCTGGGCTATACCGTCGCGCGCTGACCCTGTTCCACCCCTCCCCCAGCAAAAATTGGGGGAGGGGTGAGGAAACTCACACCGCGTTGTTCCTGATCACCTCGGCCAGCATCTTGTAGCTGTCCTTGGGGGTGCGCTTCTGGGTTTCGTAGTCAACTCGGACGATGCCGAAGCGTTTCGCCAGTCCGAAGGCCCATTCGAAGTTGTCGAGCAGGCTCCAGGCGAGATAGCCCTTGATGTTGGCGCCGTCGGTCAGGGCGCGGTGGACCTGTTCGATGTGCTCGCGGATGAAGCGGGTGCGCTCGACGTCGTGGACGCTGCCGTCGGGCGCGACGGTATCCTCATAGGCGGCGCCGTTCTCGGCGATGTAGACCGCCGGGTTGCCGTAGAGGTGCTTGAACTCCATCAGCAGGTCGTAGAGCCCGTCGGGCTGCACCGGCCAGCCCATGAAGGTGTAGCGGTCGACCTTGGGGTCGCCCCACCAGGCGTCGAAGGGGTGGCCCTCCTCGTGCTTCATGGTGCAGCGGCTGTAGTAGTTGATGCCGAGCAGGTCGATGGGGTACTTGGCCAGCTCCATGTCGCCCGGCTTGACCATGCCGGCCATCTTCTCCGCCAGCACGTCCGGCACGGCGCCGCGCAGCAGGCCGTCGACGGTGACGCGGTTCCACACCGCGTCCCAGCGGATGGCGGCGGCGCGGTCCTTCTCACTGTCGCTGTCGGGCCGGCTGGGCTGGATGTTGGTGACGGTGCCCAGCGTCATGCCCTTGTGCTCGGCGGCGATGGCGCGCAACGCCGAGCCTTGCGCCAGGTTCTGATGGTGCAGCGCCCGCAGGATGCCCTGCTCGCCGAGATGCAGGCCGGGGGCGTGCTCGCCGACGCCATAGCCGAAGATGGCCACCACGTTGGGCTCGTTGAGCATCATCCAGTCCTTGACCCGGTCGCCCAGGCGCTTGGTCACCACGCGGGCGTAATCGGCGAAGGGGCCGACGATCTCGCGGCCCTGCCAGCCGCCCTTGTCCTCCAGCGGCTGCGGCAGGTCCCAGTGGTAGAGGCAGCCCATGGGGCGGATGCCGGCCTTGAGGATCTCGTCCACCAAGCGGTCGTAGAAGTCGAGGCCCTTGCTGTTGACCGCGCCGGTGCCGGCCGGAATGATGCGCGGCCAGGCGATGGAGAAGCGATAGGCGTTGAAGCCCGCCGCCTTCATGATGGCGACGTCTTCCTTGTAGCGGTGGTAATGGTCGCAGGCGACGCGGGCGTTGGTGCCGTCCTGGATCTTGCCGGCCTTGGTGAAGGTGTCCCAAATGTCGGGACCGCGCCCGTCCTCTTCGGTGGCTCCCTCGATCTGATAGGCCGAGGTCGAGGCTCCCCACAGGAAGCCCTTGGGGAAACGGCGCGTTCCCTTGGCGGCGGCGCTGGGCAACGGAACGGTGGTCATGGCGGCGGCTCCTATCAGCAGTCGGCGGCGCGAGAGCTTCATCATCACACGGTCGGCCTTTGATGAAAACCGCCACTGACGCTTTCGGCGGAGGAGGATATGTCCAGATGGTCGACGCGGGCGGAGGAGGGGCCGCGCCGACAGGCATCGACCATGTCGTCGACCACGGCGGCGCCGCCGCACAGCACCGCCTCGACGGTGCCGTCGGCGCGGTTGCGCACCCAGCCGGACAGGCCGCGGGCGGTGGCCTGTTCGACGGTCCAGCCGCGATACCACACGCCCTGGACGCGGCCCTTGATCAGCAGGTGGACGGTCTTGGTGTCAGGCATGCCCGAGACTATACGCCGTCACCCCGTAACCGTGATCAGCCGAATTCGAGTATTTTCTGGTCCACCGTCAAACTTTCCCCGGCATTGGCGTGGATTTTGGCGATGGTGGTGTCGCGTTCGGCCTTGAGGATGTTTTCCATCTTCATGGCCTCGATGACGGCCAGGGGCTGGCCGGCCTTGACGGCTTCGCCT
>CAJANL010000283.1 GCA_903941105.1 uncultured Rhodospirillaceae bacterium | reverse complement strand
CGATAACGATGGCCGAGGGGCTCAAAGTCTTCCAAGCCATCGTCATCGGCTGGAACGTCCGCGATGTGTGAATCGACTAGCGCGAAGGCGGGGGTCCATGTTGGGGCAAGGACTGGCATTTGCCCCCATATGCTGTGCTGCCGGACGCATGGATTCCCGCCTTCGCGGGAATGACGAAAGGAAAGTGGAGCTTTTTTCCGCACCCTGATAAAGCGTGATGCCCTAGATGTGCATCGCGCTTTAACCTTTATGATTTCGCCCTCGCCGGGCGGGGGCATCCACACCCTTGGCCGCTCGCTCAATGCTCGCAAGAGCGCCGCGTTTCATATTTCAGGCGCGGCACTCTAGAATTCCCGGAGAGAAGCACACAAACAACGCAAAAACCGCGCCCTTCAGGGGCGCGGTCCGCGTGTGACCCTAGCTCAGATGAGAGCGGATCAGCCCTGACGGGCCTTGAAACGGGGGTTGGTCTTGTTGATGACGTAAACCCGTCCCTTGCGGCGGACGATGCGGCAGTTCTTGTCGCGCAGCTTGGCCGACTTCAGCGAGTTGCGAATCTTCATGGTCCCAATTCCTTACGTTGGTCGTGCGCGACCGAGGCCGGGAAAATACGGAAAGCCGCCGCCCCTGTCAACCCGCCTGTCGCGACCGCCGCGCCGCCACCGCCAACACCACCGATCCGGCAACGGCCGAGGCCAGGGACCCCACCAGAACGCCCATCCGCGCACTGGCTGGTCCCTCGCCACCGCCGGCGAAAGCCAGGGCGGCGATGAACAGACTCATGGTAAAGCCGATACCGGTCAGCAGACAGGCGCCATAAAACATCGGCCAGCCGCACCCCTCGGGCAGACGCGCCGGACCAAAGCGAATCAGCAGCCAGGACGTGCTTACAACGCCGGCCTGCTTGCCCAGGAACAACGCCAGCGCCACTGCGATAGGCACCCGGTCGCCCGACACCGCGAAACCGTCCAACGGCAACCCTGCATTGGCAAAAGCAAAGATCGGCACGATGACAAAGCCAACCCAGGGCTTCAAGGCCGCTTCCAGGCGATGCAGCGGCTGCCCGGCGGGTATCACCAACCCGGTCAGCACACCGGCAAGGGTGGCGTGGATGCCCGACCCCAGCATGACGCCCCATAGCCCCATCCCGACAACCAGATAGGGCCATAGCCGCCGCACGCCGCCGAGATTCAAGGCCAACAGCATCACCAGCGCCGTCGCCACTCCACCAAGATGCGGCAGCGACAAATCTCCCGCGTAATAAAGAGCGATGATCACAACGGCGCCGAGATCGTCGATGATGGCCAGTGCCGCCAGGAAAATGCGCAGGCCGGGCGGCACCGCGCGGCCGAACAGCGCCAGCACTCCCAAGGCGAAGGCGATGTCGGTGGCGGCGGGAATGGCCCACCCCCGCGCCGCCTCGGAATCGCTTCCGACCACCGCGAGATAAAGCGCAGCCGGCACCACCATGCCGCCCAAGGCGGCGACTGCCGGCAACAGCGCCTGGGCTGGCGAAGACAGTTCACCACCTTTAAGCTCACGCTTGATCTCCAGCGCGACCGCCAGGAAGAAGACCGCCATCAGACCGTCATTGATGCCATGCCGCACCGGGCTGGCGGTGAATATGGCCAGATACAGCTCGACCAACGGTGAGTTGGCGAAGACCATGGCCAGCGTCGCTGCAACGACGAGAACGAGACCGGCTGCCGCTTCGGGATTTCTCATGGGTGCATGATAGAAGAGTTAACCGGGACTTTGAACAGGCTGCGGAAAAACTCTTCCCGCCGCCCTTCATCTCGTCACCCCCGCAAAAGCGGGGGGCCATGTTGGGGAGAGATTCGGCATGAACGCTATATGTTGTGCCGCTGGATGCATGGATTCCCTAGACTCACGATTGAAGTGCAACACCCTTAAGATGGGATGTTGCGATGGGAACGACCTACGATCAGCTCAGCTTGGATGAGCGGTGCGAGATTTACCGTCTGCATGCAGACGGTAAATCTCGG
>CAJANL010000282.1 GCA_903941105.1 uncultured Rhodospirillaceae bacterium | reverse complement strand
GAATAGGTAGGGCTGGGGGCCGGGGCGCTGCCGCTACCGCCCCAGTTGAGCGACGGCATGGACGGCTTGGGGGCCGGGATCACCGTATTGATCAGCATCGAACCGGCCAGGGCGATACCAGCTGTGGCCATGGCGGCGGCACTGCCAGCGGCGGTATAGCCCATGGCCACCGCCGCCATGGGGCCGAGATAGATGGCGGCCACCATCACCGCGATGGTCAGCACGATCCGCATGGGGTTCTTGCCGCCCCCACCACCGCCCCCGCCGCCCTGGGGCCAGCGAATCACGGTGACGACCTCGCCGTCCACGATGGCCCGGACGGCATAAATGCCGACCGGCACCGTCATGCCGTCGATCAGGATTTCCGGGCCATCGGACCAGCAATCCTCGGCGATTCCGCAGCCCTGCAACAGGCCGCCCAGCGTGATCCCGGATTTCACCGCATGCACCGAGCGGCTGGTCACCGGCTCGAAGGGATTGGTGACGATGACGATGGAGGCGGTCATGGCGAAAACCGGTAGAAACCTTCGATGGCCCAGCCGTTGAGCTTGATCGCGTCCGAACGCTGGAACACCACCCCGGCGTCCTCGGCGCAATGCAGGACGCCGCCGCCATCCACATCGAGCCAGACGCCCACATGGATGGGATGGCGGGATCGGCGCAGCAGCACGCAATCGCCTTCCGCAGGCGGGTCAACCTTGGCCCAGCGCCGACGCTCGGGGTGGTCGCGGAAGGTGCGGCCCATGACCAGCATGTCTTCGGGATTGCCGATCTCGGGCAGGATGCGGCCGAAATGCTCGGCCTGCACCATGCGGACAAATTCCCAGCAATTGAACAGGTCCGGCCCGCTGCCGTGGACGGACCACGGCAGGCCGATCAAGGCGATGGCCCAATGGGGGCCACCAACCGGCGACTGGCATTCGCGGGTCATTGTCGCTATCCTCATCTGGTCAGAATGGTCAGGAGATGCCCATGCACGCGTGGCAGGTTCAGGACGCCAAGGCCCGGTTCAGCGAGCTGTTGCGCAGCGCGGCCAGCGAAGGCCCGCAGGCGATCACCGTTCGGGGCCGCACCACGGCGGTGGTGATGTCCCAGGACGAGTACGAGCGGCTGAAGGGGCGCAAGCCGTCGCTGGTGGAATTCCTGCGGGCTTCGCCGCTGTCCGGCGTGGACCTCGATATCGAGCGCGACCGCTCGCCGTCGCGGGACATCGAGTTGTGAGCTATCTGGTCGATACCTGCGCCCTGTCCGAGCTGATCCGGCCCATCCCGGCGCCGCAGGTGGTGGAGTGGTTCGAGACGGCGCCGCAGGAAGCCTTGTTCATCAGCGCCCTGACCCTGGGCGAAATCCGCCGGGGTGCCGAGAAACTGGCGGATGGGCGGCGGCGCGGTCGGATCATCGCCTGGCTGGAAATCGAGCTACCCGACTGGTTCGAGAGCCGCGTGCTGCCGGTCGATGCAGCTGTCGCTGACGAATGGGGCCGCCTGACCGCACGGGTCAAACAGCCCCTGCCGGCCATCGACAGCCTGATCGCCGCCACCGCCCTGAAGCACCGGCTCACCGTGGTGACCCGCAACGTCGCCGATTTCGCGGCGGCCGGCGTCGATATCCTCAATCCCTGGGAGGCATAGCCGTCATCACCGTGCCAGACCGGGAAAGCGCCGAGCGGTATAGGTGATGGACGGGAAGGACTTGTTCCCCGCATCCAGCATGCGGGCGCGCCCCGTGACCCTCATGGTGTCGGCTTCGACCTCGGTCAGGGTCATGGTGATGGG
>CAJANL010000281.1 GCA_903941105.1 uncultured Rhodospirillaceae bacterium | reverse complement strand
CTTCCCGCTTATTCGATACTACGGCGAAGCTTCCGTCACCGTCGCGAAACCTCAGGCCGAAGGTAAGGGCGCCTGGCAGGTATGCACGCCGGAGAACGTGCGCCGCTTCTCTGCGGTGCTCTATTTCTTCGGTCGCGAGATTCACACTGAAGTCGGTGTTCCTGTCGGACTGATCTGCGCCGCAGCCAACGCCACGCACATCGAAAACTGGCTTCCCGCCGAAACTCAGTCCTCGGATCCGGAAACCAAGGCGGGTGCCCAGAAGGGAGTAGCCCCGCTGACTGAAGAGGAAAATTACCGTCGCATCGAGGCCGATCTCAGAGCCGCCTACCCGGCGAAACTCGCCGCCTGGGAGCTCGCTTTCAAGAGCGGAAAAGCCCGGGAGAGAGATAAGCCATGGACTCCGGAAGGGATGATCGCTCACATCAAGCGCAAGGGCGGCCCCTCCGGCCTCTACAACGGCAAGGTCTTCAACCTCGCCCCATTCACTTTACGCGGTATGCTCTGGTATCAGGGCGAAAGCAACACGGGCCAACCGGGCGAACTTTACCACAAGCAACTCTCCCGGCTCGTCACGAGCTGGCGCGCTCTCTGGAACGATGAGCTGCCCTTCGCCTGGGTGCAGTTGCCCAACTTCACTGCGGGCGAAGGCTGGCCGCGCGTCCGTGAAGCGATGCTGAAGACCCTCGAACTGCCGAAGACCGGCATGGCCATCACGATCGACATCGGTGATGCGAAAAATATCCATCCCGCCAATAAGCAGGAGGTCGGTCGCCGACTCGCGCTGTGGGCGCTTGGCACGGTTTACGGCAAGGACGTGCCCGCGATCAGCGGCCCGCTTCCCGCCGGCTCATCCGTCAGCGGCAACGCGATCACCGTCTCCTTCAAGCATACCAACGGCGGTCTAAAGACTCAGGACGGCGGCCCGCTGAAGGGCTTCCAAATCGCCGGTGCCGATCAGCAATGGAAACCCGCTTCCGCCAAGATGGATGGCGACAAGGTTATCATCAGCAGCCCCGATGTCGCCTCGCCAGTCGCCGTGCGTTACGCATGGCAGGATCTGCCTGACTGTAATCTCTACAACGGCGCCGACCTCCCGGCCTCGCCCTTCCGCACTGACGACTGGCCGGTCGTCAAGTAGATATAAGTAGAAATAAGGAGAAAAATTATGTGTATTCAAAAAGTATCGGTGCCTTTATTGGCGATTATGATGGCGATGTCGGTGCGTGCCGCGGAGCCGGTCGAGGGCGGGAACATGCCCAAGGCTGCGGACGTGGGCGGCGGAGGTGCGGCACTGGCCGCGGCCGCGAGTACGTACGTGATGCCGAAGGAGACCCGGGAGCAAAAGGACGCCCGCATGAAGTGGTTCCAGGATGCGCGCTACGGTCTGTTCATCACCTGGGGGCCGTCGAGCATTCAGGGCACGGAGACGAGCTGGGGACGGAAAGCGAAGCAGGTGATGGATGGCCGTCCGACTCCGCCGCCCAATGGGCGCGACGAGGTCTATGACAACCTGTACAAGCAATTTAATCCTGAAAAATTTAATGCCGATGAATGGGTGAGGATCGCCAAAGATGCCGGGATGAAGTACATCGTGTTCACCTGCAAGCACCATGACGGGTTCTGCAACTTCCACACAAAATACACCGACTACAATATCGCCAACACGCCCTTCAAACGGGACATCGTCAAGGAACTCGCGGATGCCTGTCACAAGGGCGGAATGCGTTTCGGGGTCTACTACTCCCAGCGCGACTGGTATCAGCCGAGTTATCTGGTCGATGGCAACAAGAAGTATCTTGAATTGTTCCATGGTCATTTACCGGAACTGCTCAACAATTACGGCAAAGTGGACATCATCTGGTTCGACAGTATGGGCGGCGACTG
>CAJANL010000280.1 GCA_903941105.1 uncultured Rhodospirillaceae bacterium | reverse complement strand
TCCTGCCCCCGCAACCAAATTAGATAGAAATATCAAACAATTAGCCGCCCCTCGGGGCGGCTTTTTGCGTTTGGATAATCGCCATGGACTCACCATGGACTCACCAGGAATCGAAATCCTGCGCAGGCGGCAGGTGACGGTGATCATTTTTGGCAGAACATTTCATGAAACATTGCCAGTGATCGCCGTTCGCCCTCCTCGGTGAAGATCACCGACTTCGCCTTGCCGACGGGATCGGAGATCAGCCCCTTCTCGTGGAGGCGGTTCATCGCCTCCCGGTCGAAGCCCTTCCACGTCCGGCCGCCGTCGTGCAGACCGAGGTACAGCAGCGCCAGGACGGCGTCGTCAATGCGGTCGGGATCAATGTTCATGGTGCCCTCGTGACCGGTCGCCCAACTGCTGATCCTTGCAATTCTGAGGTGCCGTGGCAGATTTGCAAGGATAGTGGCGGAAGCCAACGGCTCCAGGCGAAATCGCAGTATTGCGGTTCAGGAGGCGTCAGAGAATTTCGCCGATGGAACTGATCTTCGTCCGGAACCGGTGACTGGCTGCCCACTCCACCAGGATCGCGTCGGCGGCCTTGATGCTGAGGACGCCGGTCCTGGCCAAATCGGCGAGAATATCCTGCGTTCTGATGATCCGCAGGTGCAGTTTCGCCAGTCCCGCCTCCTGAAGGGCGTGAGTGATCGCCCGGTTGTCGTCCATGGCCAGAGCGTGGTCGCGGTTTATGGCGACGGAGATCGCCGAGCATTCCCCGGTGCCAAGACGAGGCTGCCGGCGGAGCTTCAGGAACAGTTCAATTTCGGCAGGGTTGTCGACCCGCTCTTCGATGACGAACCCGGCATCAAGGGCGGCGCGGTAGCGGACCTGCTGATCCGGATAGCTGTCGGATATCTCCGCGCCCACATGCTCGGTCGCCAGGAACCCAGATGAATGCGCCCCGATCAAATCCATCCGGTCGATTCGAAGGAAGTTGATCAGCACGGATGTGTCCGCGATGATGATGAGCCCCGAGGGCATTCGTCCGCTCCAGGTCAGTTTGCTCGGGCGGCCTCGGCCAGCTCAATCATTTCGGTCGGATCGATGGCCAGCTTGCGGCTGATCTCGGCAAGACGGCCACGCGAAATCTCCTCCTGGCGGTACGCCTCCAACGCCAGTCGCGTCAACTGGTTGCGTAATTCGACCTCGTTCATCTTCGGCGGCTCACCCTCGTCCAGGATATCCCAGAAGCCCAGCAGCTTGATGTAGCGCTTGCCGACGTCCTTCTGCGCGATGAGGGAATCGGTTTCCCCCTGGCCGATGTGCCCCAAGCTCTTCAGGCGCCAGACCGCCGCCTCGTAACTGACGCCGAAATGGCGGGCCAGGGCAGCGGCATCCTGGTAGGTGATCGCCTGCGAGCCGGGACGCGGCCGGATTTCCGCCTCAATGGATGAATTGTTGGCGACATCGAAGATGACCTGGGCTTGCCGGCTCGGGCGCCCCTTGTTCAGTTGCGCCAACTGCTCGACAACCCCCTCCGACGGCATCAGGAACGCGGCGGCAAACGCGTTTGCGCGCTTCTCGATAAGGTCGGCTGAGCTTTCCTGCCGGGTGGTCGTGATCGGGGCCTGCCGGTCGAAAAGCGCATGGGCGTATTCGTGAGCATAGGAAAAACGCCGCCGCACCGGCCAATGCTGGTCGTTCACCAGGATGGCCAAGCCGATCGACGGGTGATTGACGAAAAAGCCCGACAGACTGTCCGGCAGATCAGAGGCGGCGGCCCAAATGCCCTGCTCGGTGATGAGCCCTGCGATGTTGTTGAGGGGGGCGCTGCCGAGGCCGAGGCGCTTCCGTTCCTCCTGTGCGACATGCTGGCCTTGCCGGATGGCATCCCCGGAGGACGCCATCCGCGTTGAGTAGTCGGGCACGGATTGCTCGATCGCCTGGTCGAGCATGATGCGCAGGCCGGCACCCTCGCGGCATAGATCGATGACGTGGGTAACGGCCTTGTCGATCTCTGGCGTGTGGCCCATTTCCGGCAACGCCCGGTGCAGGACGATGGAAATATCCTCGGCCGTGCCTTCATCGGCTGCAGTGAGGAAAAAGGCGGCCGACTGGCCGTAGATCTCGGCCAAGCGAGCCAGTTCGAGGGTGGACACCGTGCGATTGCCGGTTTCCATGTTGGTCACTGCGGTGCGGGGAAGGCCGAGGGTGTCGGCGACAGCCTGCTGGCTCATGCCGCGACGTTCCCTGGCTGCGCGTAGACGGACTCCCAAGTTCATCATGTCGGTCAATGCCTCGCAACCGTGGTTGGATGAGGATGCTCCGTGTCGGGCCGTCTCATTTCCCTACTATATGGTGGCGGACGCAAAATGTCAAAAACATCCTTGACGGTCCGATTGATGGGGGCATTTTAAGTGGTGGAAGTGTGGGTATCGGCGACAACCGTGGATGCGACCGAAGGGGCGCAAAAAGCATGGGCCACGTCAGGCTTGGGCGTCTTCCCTCGTCGAGGGATTGGCGCAAAATCGTCGGCTACGTGGCAGCGGGGGATATCTCCGTCGCCGAGCTTGCTGATGCTGTCGCCGATGCGTCGGACAAGTCGCTCATGAAGGCGATTCGGGACCCAGCGCACCCGCTTGTTCCTGTTCGCCAGCTTGGCGCTGGTGGTGGCCAGGATGTTCGGAAAGGACGAATTTACGTTTTATGAGAATG
>CAJANL010000279.1 GCA_903941105.1 uncultured Rhodospirillaceae bacterium | reverse complement strand
GCCGGGCGTTCGGACTTCGAGAAGGTCCCAAATCCAATCATCCGGAAGCGGCCTTCTGACTTCACGCCATCCAGAATGGTGGCTACCAAGGCATCGACAGCTTCGTCAGCCTGGGCGGCGGTGCAGCCGGTGGCAGTGCGGATGGCTTTGGAAATCGCGGTCTTGCTCATACTGTTTTTCCTTCCCGGACAAGAATCCCGGAAGAAGAGTAAGGGCATGTCGCCAATTTGTCACCGGAGCCGTTCAAAGACCCGCCTCAGCATGTAGCTCCTGATCAAAGATACGATGGTGAACACCAGACCGATCAGCAGATCGTCGGCAAAAGAGATCCGGATGCCGAAGATCGGGAATACCGCCATCTGGGTGGCGATGGCAATTCCATAGCCGATCACCACGTTGGCAGCGGCCTCGACCATGGACATGCGGCGGGACTGCCTCACGCCGGCCTCGGCTCGCCGGATCTCGGCACCAGCGGCAGGATATTGCCGGTTACGGCGAACAATGGGGTGTTGGCTTGGGCCTCCGCTTCGGCTTCGCCGCGCTTCATACGCCGGAGTACCTCCTTGGCGCCCTCGTGATAGCCCTCGAACTTCCGGGTCGCAGCCCCGATGCGTGGCATGGTCGGGCCGGGCCGCCATGGCGTCAGCAGGTTGTGGCAGTCGGTGCAGATGACCCAGGTGTGCTCGAAATTGGCGCTCATGTTGGCGAAGAAGTGATCGGCCTCCCAGGCCTGGCCACGACGCTGCAGCATGGCGGTGATGCTCTCGCCCCGATAAACCAGGGGCTTCTTGCAATGAGGGCAATTGCCGCCATCTTCGTGGAGGACGCTCAGGTGCTTCTTGACCACGTTGACCGGAATGGTGACGCGTCGGTTCAGGGCCAATTCGTTGGTGACGATCAGCAACTGGTCGACCTTGCCGTCGAGGGCGCCGATCTGGTCCGGCACCATGCCGAGGCGGGCAAGCACGATGCGGGCGGCCTCCTGGGCGATGTTGTCGACCTTGCCGATACCGTAGCCGCCGGTCTTGCGGATGGTGGGGAGCACCTCCTCGAACACCCACCGCTCGAAACGCGCGGCGGCGGGAAGCCGGCTGCCGACGATCAGACGCAGCACGTCCGATTCTGAGAGAATTCGCGCTTCCTGGGTGCGTCCAAGAGCGTCGACGATGGGGTAACGTTTCGTTACCCCACGGCAGTGATCAGCCATCGCCTTGGCCGGGTTGGCGTATCCCAGCCGCTCGGCGACATCTTTACCGACGAACCACGGCGCATTGTCGATGTCCACGACCCGGATGGCGGAGCCTTCGAATTCGAATGGAACGATGTTGGTCATGACGCGCCACTCCCTGCCCGGTCACCCGCGATCTCGTCGAAGTTGCGTCCGTCGGACTCCAGCACGGCGGCACCGCCGGTCTGGCCCTGCCAGCGCCGGACGATGACATCGACATAGCGGGGATCGAGTTCGATCAGCCGGGCTTGGCGGCCGGTGCGCTCGCAGGCGATCAGGGTGGTGCCGGAGCCGCCGAAGGGGTCGAGCACGATGTCGCGGCTCTTGGAGGAATTGCGGATGGCCCTCTCGACCAACTCCACCGGCTTCATGGTGGGATGAAGGTCATTCTTGGCCGGCTTGTTGACGAACCACACGTCGCCCTGATCGCGGTCACCGCACCAGTAATGGTCGGCCCCTTCCTTCCAGCCGTAGAGGATCGGCTCGTACTGGCGCTGGTAGTCGGCGCGCCCCAGCGTGAAGGTGTTCTTGGCCCAAACCACGAAAGTGGACCAGTGGCCGCCGGCCTCCATGAAGGCGCCCTGAAGGGTGTGCAGTTCCGACGACGACATGCAGATGTAAACCGAGCCCTTGGTCACGGTCAGGATGTTGACGCTGGCGTCGTAGAGGAACTGCCGGAAGCAGTCGCCGAGGGCATCGTTGAGGATACGGCGATCCTTCTTGGCAGCCTTGGTCGGCGCGCCGTAATCGACGTTGTAGGGCGGATCGCAGAAGCACAAATCGGCCAGTGCGCCGTCCAGCACCGTCTCGACATCGGCCAGCACCGTGGCGCTGCCGCACAGCAGGCGATGGTCGCCCAGGACCCACAAATCACCCGGCCGACTGATGGCCTTGTCCTCGATGGCCGGGGCTTGGTCGGCGCCCTCGTCGGACTCCATCATCTCAGCCAGCAGTTTGTCGATCTCACTGTCATCGAACCCGGTAAGGTCGAGATCGAAATCCTCCAGCTTGAGGTCCTCGAGTTCCAGGGCCAGCAGGCTGGTGTCCCATTCCGCTTCCTCATTGGTGCGGTTGTCGGCCAGCCGGTAGGCCTTGACCTGGGCCGGGGTCAGTCCGGTGGCGACATGGACCGGAACCGTATTCAGTCCAAGCCGTTTGGCGGCCTCAAGGCGGGTGTGGCCG
>CAJANL010000278.1 GCA_903941105.1 uncultured Rhodospirillaceae bacterium | reverse complement strand
GGCAGGACCTCTATAACGACATCGTCTGAAGATCACCACCGTATGGATGCCCGCTTCCGCGGGCATGACGGGTCGAAATAATCGACTTGGTAATCTGGATTCGGAGCCCTGCCGATTTGGTCGTGTCTCAGGACGCTCCGCCTCTCATCGCCCCCATTCCTGATCCAGATCGTCCTGCCGAATCTCCTGCCTCGCCCGTTCATGCAATCGACGGCGAGGGTTGCCGCACATCCAACAACTACAAACCGCGAGATTGTCTGCCAATTTTTGAGGGGTTCTCGCCCACGGATAAACGCGCATGGCTTTAGCGATCATGCGCGCACGATCATGCCGGCGCCGCGCCCGCCTCATATCCTTTGACCCCGCCTCATATCCTTTGACATCGTGCCTCTCCAAGCTCGATGCCCCGGTGCGGCAGCCCAACGGCGGGCAGCGCTGCCGGGGCTATCGTGGCCTGGAAGCGAAAACGGGCAATTTTTTCATGTGCGGAGTGTACCCGTGGGGTTTGGGTTTTGTCACGCCCCCGCTTTGTGGGTTGCCGGCCGCTTCGGCGCCTCTGCCCCCGCGTCGATCAGCGCCACGATATCATCCATGCTCCCCAGGCA
The DNA here is from genome assembly GCA_903941105.1 of uncultured Rhodospirillaceae bacterium. Lineage (GTDB taxonomy): Bacteria > Pseudomonadota > Alphaproteobacteria > Rhodospirillales > Magnetospirillaceae > CAJANL01. Next base: position 38,538 of record CAJANL010000278.1, on the reverse strand, counting down.
ATCTGTCGCCCCGCCATGCCGCTCAAGCACGACCGGAGCGACGACTGGTTTCAAACTGAGACACTACCGACTATTTCCAGATCTTCGTCCCACTGCCGGGCAGGCCGTATTCCGCCCAGCGACGGGTGACGGTGTCGATGACGTCGTCGCTCATGCGGATCTTCTCGCCCCATTCGCGGTGGGTCTCGGGCGGCATCTTGTTGGTGGCGTCCATGCCCAGCTTGCCGCCGAGGCCGCTCTCGGGGCTGGCGAAATCCAGGTAGTCGATGGGGGTGCCCTCGACCACGGTGATGTCGCGCGCCGGGTCCATGCGGGTCGAAATGGCCCACATGACGTCCTTCCAATCGCGGGCGTTGATGTCGTCGTCCACCACGATGACGAATTTGGTGTACATGAACTGCTTGAGGAACGACCAGACGCCGAACATCACCCGCTTGGCGTGGCCGGGATAGGCCTTCCTGATGCTGACCACGGCGATGCGGTAGCTGCAGCCCTCGGGCGGCAGCCAGAAGTCGACGATCTCGGGGAACTGCTGGGTCAGCAGCGGAATGAACACCTCGTTCAGCGCCTCGCCCAGCACCGAGGGCTCGTCGGGCGGCCGGCCGGTGAAGGTGGACAGGTAGATGGGGTCGCGGCGCATGGTGATGGCCGAGACGCGGAACACCGGAAAGTCCTCCACCGAGTTGTAATAGCCGGTGTGATCGCCATAGGGTCCCTCCGGCCCGGTCTCGTCGAGCATGACGTGGCCCTCCAGCACGATCTCGGCCTCGGCGGGGACCTTCAGCGGGATGGTCTTGCAGTCGGTGAGTTCGACCTTGCGGCCGCGCAGCAGGCCGGCGAACTGGTACTCGGACAGTGTCTCCGGCACCGGCGTCACCGCGGCGATGATGGTTCCCGGATCGGCGCCGATCACCACGGCGGCCGGCATGGGTTCCTGTCGCTCGGCGGCCCAGCGGCGGAAATGCTGGGCGCCGCCGCGATGCTTCAGCCAGCGCATCAGGGCGGTGTTGCGCCCGGTCACCTGCATGCGGTAGATGCCGAGGTTGTAATTGTCGCGCTTGTCGCTGTCGGCGTTGGGGCCTTGCGTCACCACCAGCGGCCAGGTGATCAGCGGCGCCGGCTCGCCCGGCCAGCAGCCCTGGATGGGCAGGCGGGTGAGGTCGATGTCGTCGCCGGTCAGCACCACCTGCTGGCAGGCGGCGCCGCCCACCGTCTTGGGCCGCATGGACATCACCGTCTTCAGCAGCGGCAGCATGTCCAGCGCCTCGCGCCAGCCGCCGGGCGGCTCGGGCTGCTTGAGGAAGGCCAGGGTCTCGCCCACCTCGCGCAGCTGGTGCGGCTCGCGGTCCATGCCCCAGGCCACCCGCTCGACGGTGCCGAACAGGTTGATCAGGACGGGAACGCCGTAGGGAGTGCCGTCGGGCCGCACCACGTTCTCGAACAGCACCGCCGGGCCGCCCTCCGCCAGCAGCCGGGTCTGGATCTCGGTCATCTCCAGATGCGGCGACACCGGCGCCGCAACCCGCACCAGGCGGCCGGACTGTTCGAGACGACGCATGAAATCGCGCAGGGAATCATAGGGCACGCCGGACCTCATCTCACTACAACACGTCACAAATGATCAGGGGTGACTTCACCTCGCTACCGTTTAGCTGTAGGCTGACATCCGCCTCGAGGCAAGGGGCTCGGTACGGAGGGTTTTTGATGGCTGGGGCTGCCACGCAGGAGCAGCGGTGTCGCCGGTTGATGGCGCTGGGGACCGCCATGGCGGCGGAACGGGATCCCGACCGGCTGATGGACCTGATCGTTGCCGAGGGGCGAGCCCTGTGCAAGGCCGAGGCTGGCGCCCTCTATCTGGCGGCGCCCGGCGGCGAGCTTCGGGTGGCGGCGCTGAACAATGACGCGCCGGTGCCCTTCGCCGCGCTGTCGCTGCGGTCCGGCGAGTCGGGCGGCGGCAATCCCGCCGCCTATGCCGCCCTGACCGGCGAATCGGTCAATGTCGGCGACGTCCATGCCGACGGCCGCTTCGACTTCGATGAGCTCAAGCGATTCGACGAGCGCCACGGCCAGACCACGCGCTCGCTGCTGACCGTCGCCGTCAAGGGGGGCAACGGCCGGCCCATGGCGGTGCTGCAGTTCCTCAACGCCCGCGACGGCCGCAACCGCCCCGCCGCCTTCGACGCCCATCTCCAGGAGATAATCGAGACCCTGGCCGACTATGCCGGGGCCGCGCTGGCCGACCGCCTCAACGCCCGCCGCCTCAACGCCGCCGAGCTGGCGCTCATGGGGGAGCGCGACTACGACCGCATGGTGGAGCGCCTGCTGGATGAGGCGCGCGACTTGAGCAATGCCGCCGCTGGGGCGGTGTTCCGTTACGACCTCGATGGGGCCTTGCGCATCGCCGTGCTGCGCAACGAGACATTGGGGCTGGCGCTGGGCGGTACTTCGGGCAAGGAGGTGCCCTATCGCGGCGTGCACCTGCGCGATCCCGAGACCGGCAAGCCCAACAGCGGCAGCGTGGTGGCACGCACCCTGCTGGACGGCGAAATGTTCAACATTCCCGACGTCTATGCCGACGATCGGTTCGAATTCGCCGCCACCAAGGCCTTCGACGAGCGCAACAAGCATGTGTCCCGCTCGTTGCTGGCCATTCCCATCAAGGTGCCCGGGCACCGTGCGGTGGGCGTGCTGCAACTGCTGAATGCCCGCGACCCGGTTTCGGGCGATCTGGTGCCGTTCGACTCCACCATGGCCGAGATGATCCGTCAGTTCGCCGACAAGGCGGCTGCGGTGATCGAGACCCATGTTTTGCACCAGCGCATCATCTCCACCGGCCTGGCGTTGTCCGCCGAGCGCAATCACGACCGCCTGATGGAGCGCATCCTGCTGGAAGCCAAGGGAATGACCGCCTCGGACGGCGGCACCCTGTATCTGGTGACCGAGAAGCGCGACGGGCTCCGATTCGAGATCATGCGCAACGACACCCTCAACATCGCCATGGGCGGTACCACCGGCAAGGCCATCCCATTCCCGCCGCTGCGGCTGTTCGACGACGAGGGCAATCCCAACCACAAGAATGTCGCCAGCCATTGCGCCATCTCGGGCACGATGGTCAACATCGAGGACGCCTACGACGCCGACAAGTTCGACTTCACCGGCACCAAGGGCTTCGACGCCAAGACCGGCTACCGCTCCAAGTCGTTCCTCACCGTGCCGTTGAAGAACCACGAGGGCGAGGTCACCGGCGTGTTGCAGCTGATCAACGCCACCGACGACAAGGGTGCCGCCATTCCCTTCAGCCCCGACATCGTGCCCATGGTCGAGGCGCTGGCGTCGCAGGCGGCGGTGGCCCTGGACAATCAGCGGCTGATCGAGGCCCAGAAGACTCTGTTCAAGAGCTTCATCAAGGTCATCGCGGCCGCCATCGACGCCAAAAGTCCCTATACCGGCGGCCACTGCGACCGCGTGCCCATCCTCACCCAGATGCTGGCCCGCGCCGCCTGCAATGCCGGTGAGGGCGTGCTGGCCGGATTCGCGCTGACCGACGACGAGTGGTACGAGTTGGAGGTGGCCGGCGGCCTGCACGACTGCGGCAAGGTCACCACGCCGGAATACATCGTCGACAAGGCCACCAAGCTGGAGACCATCTACAACCGCATCCACGAGGTGCGCATGCGCTTCGAGGTGCTGAAGCGCGACGCCGTCGTCGACTACCTGCAAGGGCTGGTGGCCGGCGAGGAAGATCCCGACCAGCTCAAGATGAACATGGACGAGCGCCTCGCCAAGCTCGACGACGATTTCACCTTCGTCGCCGAATGCAATGTCGGCGGCGAGTTCATGGCCCCCGATCGGGTCGAGCGCCTCAAGGCCATCGCCGAAATGACCTGGGTCCGCACCCTCGACGACACCCTGGGCCTGTCCATCGACGAGATGAAGCGGCGCGAGGCCGATCCGCCCAAGGCACCGGTCGAGGAGCTGTTGCTCGCCGACAAGGACTGGCATGTGGTGCCGCACGAAAAGCCGGTCGACCTCGCCGCCTATGAGGCCGAGGGCTTCAAGATCAAGCCCGGCGAGAACAAGTACAACCTGGGTGAAATCTACAACCTGTGCATCGGCCGCGGCACCCTCACCAATGAGGACCGCTTCAAGATCCAGGACCACATCATCCAGACCATCCTGATGCTGAAGGCGCTGCCGTTCCCCAAGAACCTGTCCCGCGTGGCGGAATGGGCCGGCGGCCATCACGAGATGATGAACGGCAAGGGCTATCCCAAGGGCCTGACCCGCGAGCAGATGTCGTGGCCGGCGCGCATGATGGCGGTGGCCGACATCTTCGAGGCACTCACCGCCGCCGACCGCCCCTACAAGAAGCCCAAGACCATGTCCGAGGCCCTCAAGATCATGTCGTTCATGGTCAAGGACCAGCACATCGATCCCGACCTGTGGGTGGTGTTCCTGGAAAGCGGGGTGTGGAAGGACTATGCCCAGGACTTCCTCAGGCCCGACCAGATCGACGACGTCGATATCTCGAAATACCTTCCGCAGAAGCCGGCGGCATAAGTCAGAAGCTTGGCAAGGCCTGCGACATGAATAGGTTGTGAATAGATTGCAACATATCTGTCGGATGTTTCCACATGGCGTTCGAACTAGATGCCCGCATACCTAGATATTTCTAATTTTGCGCCGGGTTCCCACTGATCTGCCATGTGTGCGCCGCATATATTTGCAAATTGCACGAATACATTAAATCCGTAATACTCCGCGCAATCGAGGCTTGAGCGGAACGGAGGGTGATCATGGGAATGTCGAAGCGGGGCCTGGTTCCCCGGATCATGATCCTGTCGGCCAGCGGCGTCGTCATGCTGGGCATCTGCGTCACCCTCATCAGCGCCTGGCTGATGTTCGACAACGCCACCCGCGCCGCCCGCGAGCGGGTCGACGCCAACATGAAGGTGGCCTGGGAAACGCTGAAGCGGAAGGGCACCACGTACCGCATTGATGATGGTCGCATCTTCGCCGGCGACCACGCGCTGAATGGCAACTTCGAGGTGGTGGACAGCGTCAAGGCGCAAGTGGGCGGCACCGCCACCGTGTTCATGGGCGACACCCGCGTCACCACCAACGTCATCAAGCCGGACGGCAGCCGCGCCGTCGGCACCCAGTTGGCCAAGACCGCCGCCTATGAGTCGGTGTTCAGCAAAAAGACCCCGTTCCGCGGCGAGGTGGAAATCCTCGGCGAGCCTTACATGACCGCCTATGATCCCATCCTCGACGACGCCGGAACGGTGATCGGCGTGCTCTATGTCGGCATCAAGAAGGCCGAATTCACCCGGGTCGCCACGCACACCCTGTGGACGATGATCGGCCTGACCGTGGTGCTGGTGCTGCTGACCACCGCCGCCAGCTATCTCGTCGCCCGCCGCAACATCGCCCTGCCGCTGAATGCCAGCGTCGGCGCCATGCGCCGTCTGTCGGAAGGCGATCTCACCGTCGATGTCCCGGCGGCCCACGGTAAGGACGAGATTGGCGAGATGTGCACCGCCCTGGCGGTGTTCAAGGCCAACGCCCAGGAACGCCACCGCCTGGAGGCCGAGCAGCAGGCCGAGCAGGAGGCACGCAATCGCCGCCAGTCCGCGGTCGAGCAGTTGACGCGCGACTTCAACACCAGCGTCCAGGGGGTGTTGCAGGGCGTCACCGCCTCCGCCCACCAGTTGCGCGACAGCGCGCGGGCCATGTCGGCGGTGGCCGAGGACACCTCGCGTCAGAGCACCCAGGTGGCCGCCGCCGCCGAACAGGCCTCGGTCAACGTCCAGACGGTGGCCAGCGCCGCCGAGGAACTGGCCGCTGCCGAAACCGAAATCGCCCGTCAGGTGACACGCTCATCCGAAATCACCGGCACCGCGGCCGGCGAGGCCGAGCGGGTCGATCGCATCGTGCGCAGCCTGGCCGAAACCACCAGCCATATCGGCACCGTCATCGGCCTGATCAACGACATCGCGTCCCAGACCAACCTGCTGGCGCTCAATGCCACCATCGAGGCGGCCCGCGCCGGCGATGCCGGCAAGGGCTTCGCCGTGGTCGCCAACGAGGTCAAGCATCTCGCCAATCAGACGGCGCGCGCCACCGAGGACATCTCGACCCAAATCGGCGCCGTGCAGTCGGTGACCCGCGAAGCGGTGGCGGCGATCTCGGGCATCAGCCACACCATCACCGCCATCAGTGAAAGTGCCACCGCCATCGCCTCGGCGGTGGAGCAGCAGACCGCCGCCACCGGTGAAATCGCCCGCAATGTGCAGCAGGCTTCGTCCGGCACCCAGGAGGTCACGTCGAGCATCGTGGCGGTCAAGGACGGTGCTTCGACCACCGGCTCGGCGGCGCAGCAGGTGTTCGCCACCGCCGACCACCTGTCGCAGCAGTCCGAGGGACTGGCCGCCGAGGTGGCGCATTTTCTCGACGCCATCAAGAGCGCCGGTGACCGGCGTCATTTCGAGCGGCGGTCGGTGCGACTGGTCGGCACGGTGACGGTGGGCGCGCAACACCGGCCGGTGTCGCTGCTGGACGTGTCGCAGGGCGGCGGCCGCATCGACTGTCGGTTGCCGCAGCCGGCGGGGACCCAGGTGGAACTGGCGGTGAACGGCTGGCCGACGCTCAAGGCCCGCATTGTCCAGGTGGTCAACGATGAAACCCGCCTGCAATTCTCCCTCGATCCCGCCGCCATGGCCCAGGTGCGGGCGGAGATGTCGCGTCTGGCGGCGTAGGGCGGCTACTCCCGCACCACCACCACGGTTCCCAACACCCCGAACGTCTCCATCGGCCCCACCTGGCCGATGGAGAACAGCCGCCAATCGTCGTAGCGGAGGTGGCTGGCGGCGTAGTCGAGGACATCGCCGCACAACGCCTTGATGAACAGGGTGTTGCTACAGCTGGCGCGGGAGCGCTCGACCACCACGCGGCGATGGTCGCCGTCGGTGGGATTGGTGGCCGCCAGCACGGCGGCGAAAGACAGTGCCACGATGGCCGCGGTCCAGACCTTGAGCATGGCACAGGTGTAGTCCGGGCGTGAACGCGGGGGCGAGTGGCAATGTTGGGACGGCGGCAATCAGCGCAACGGGGGCCGCCGGCTACCGGCGAACAGCCTTCAGCAGGTCGGATCGAGCCTTCGCCGGTATGACAAGCTCATCGTGGTCCTTCCGGCGGAGAAGGCGGCTCGAATGATCCTCATCGTCGAAATCATCGGCTTCGCCACGCTCGCCCAAGGCCCGAGTGACCCACCTCGAAGCCGAAAGCCCCAAGGGCTTCCGCTATGTTAGCGCCTATGGAGCGTCCCCCCTGGCCGCATGGGTGGGTCGTGCTTTGCCGCGTCGTCGACTAAATCCGATTCACGGTAACGTCGAGCCCAAGGGGCCAATGTCATGGACGATGCAGGTGCGGCAGGACTCAGTGACTGGTACATATCCGAGACCACCGGCAGCGAGCCCCAGCGTTTGCGGGTGGTGGGAGCCGATGGCAACGGCTTCCGCGCTCGGCTGGTGAGCGTCGGGGCGCTGGCGCCGGGGGCGGTGGTGGCCGGCATCCACAGTGTCGGGGTGGTCGGCCGGGCATCCTACCGCTCGGTCCAGATCGCCGAGAACCGCCACATCGAGGACATCGGCGTGCTGGCCTATCTCAACCACTCCTGCGCCCCCAACGTCGCCATCGACGTGGAGCGGATGGTGGTGACGGCCATCCGCCCCATCGCGGCCGGCGACGAACTGACCTTCTTCTATCCCTCCACCGAATGGGACATGGCGCAGCCGTTCCAATGCTGGTGCGGCGCCGAGGGCTGCCTGGGCTGGGTAGAGGGCGCCCGCCACGTGGTCAGGGACGTGCTGGCCCACCATGTGGTGGCGCCCCATATCGCCCGCCTGGCGGGGCTGAAGCGGTGAACCCCGTCGACGATCACCTGCTGATCGAGTTGGCGGCCGAGCGGGGCACGCCGCTCTACGTCTACCGCGGCGGCGTCATCCGCGACCGTTTCGCCCGCCTGCGCCATGCCCTGCACGGCTTCGAGCGGCGCATTCTCTATGCCATGAAGGCCAACCGCAACGCCCAGGTGTTGCGTCTGGTGCGGGCCGAGGGCGACATCGAAATCGACGCCTGCTCGCCGCGCGAGGTGGACACCGCCCTGGACGCCGGCTTCGCGCCCGACGAGATTTCGGTGACCGCCGGCATGCTGTCCAACCGTGACCTCGCGCAGCTTCGTGACCAGGGGGTCCACCTCAACCTCGACACCTTCTCCGCCATCCGCCGCTGGGGGACCATGGTGCCGCGCGGCACCGCCATCGGGCTGCGGCTCGATCCCGGGGTGGCCATCGGCTATGACGGCTCGGCCAAGCTGGTCTACGGCAACGGCAAATTCGGTCTCGCCCTGTCGGCCGCCGCCGAGGCCGCCGAGTCGGCCCGCGCCGCCGGGCTGGTGGTGGACACCCTGCACATGCATTGCGGCTGGAACCTGCAAGAGGCGGCGCTGCCCGGCTTCGAGACGGCGCTGGCCGGCATGGCCGCCCTGGCCCGCCGGTTGGGAGTCGGCACGGTCAATGTGGGCGGTGGCCTCGGCGCCCGCTTTCGCCCCCTCGACCGGCCGTTATCGCCGGAGGCCTGGGGAGAGGCGCTGCGGCGCCACCTGGGCGGCCTCGGCTGCACCATCGCCTGCGAGCCCGGCACCTTCGCCGTCGCCGAGGCCGGCCGGCTGCTGGTGGAGGTCAACACGGTGGAGCGGCGCGGCGATACCGACTGGATCGGCATCGATGCCGGCCACAACGTCAACGTCTATGCCGCCCATTACGGCATTCCGCTGGCCATATCGGTGCTCGGCCGGGGCGACACCGAGCCGCTGCGGCGCTACACCGTCGGCGGCAACATCAACGAACCCAATGACGTCTTCGCCCGCGACGTAGCGTTGCCGGAGGTGCGGGAAGGCGACCTGCTGGTCCTCCACCCGGCCGGCGCCTATGGCAGCAGCATGGCCAGCGACCACTGCCTGCGCGGCTGGGCCGGAGAAGTGCTGCTGCCGTAGGGGGCCTACTGCGCCAACTTCACATGCAGTACGGCCCACTTGACGCCAGGCGAGTCCAGAACCAGGGCCTTGACCCGCTCGTTCTCGGCGGTGTTGGGCGACACGCCCATCACATAGGCGACACCGTTGACCACGCGCGTCGCGTAGAAGCCGGTGATGCCCTCGGTGCTGAGCAGCTTGCCGCGCAAGGCCATGTCGAGGCCGGGCTGGGTGGCGAAGGCGGCCAGGGCGGTATCCTCGGCCAAGACCAGCTCGTTCACCACCTCGGAGATGCCTTGAACCTCCTTGGCGACCTGTTCGGCGCGGCGGCGCTGCTCGGGCTTGGTCACCGCGCCCATCAGCAGGGCGCGGCCGTTGAAGACCTCGGCCGAGACCGAACGGAAGGCGGTGCGGTCGGCATCGGTCAGGCTACGCACCACCACGCGGGCGATGCCGTCGTCGCGGTTCATCTCGGTGCGGCTGCGATCCAGCTTGACCGGCGCCGCCGAGACCTCGGGACTGGCGGCGGGCTGGACGCAGCCGGAAAGGAAAAGGGCGGCGGCAATGCTAGCCGCGAGCGTTATCTTGGACATTTTGAGCATCCTGATCGCCGTTGTCTTCTTGGTCGCCGATGGCAGCCTCTGTCGCGGTGTCGAGCAGCCGGCCGTGGCGGTAGCGGCGGTAGAGCCAGACCCCCAGGGCACCCGAGGCGACGAACAGTACCACACTGGTGCCGATGCGCAGCTCGGGTTGTACGGTGATGCCGCTCCCCAACAGGGCGAATACGATGGTCTGCGGCAGATAGCCAAGCGTCGAGCCGGCAAAAAACGGCATGGCCGGCGCGCCCGACACTCCGGCGGCCAGGTTGGTCACCACATTGCTGCCCACCGGCAGCAGACGGATCAGCAGCGCCATGCCGAGGGTGTTGCCGGCGAGGAATTCGTCGACCTTGCGCACCCGCTCGGGGAAGCGCGCCGCCAGCAGGTCGCGGCCCATCAGCCGGGCGTAGTAGAAGGCGCCGGCACAGCCCAGCACCGAGGCCAGCGTGCCCCACAGGGCGCCCTCGACGAAGCCGAAGGCGTAGCCGGCCAGGAAGCACACCAGCTGGCGCGGCAGCCCGGCCCCGGCGATGACGGCGCCCACCAGCACGAACAAAGCCTCGCCGGCCAGTCCCTTGCCGCGCACCTGCGAATCGACCCAGGCGGTGTCGAGGGCGTTTTTCAGCCCCAGCCCCTCGATAAGGAAGCCGACGGCGGCCAGGGTGGCGATCAGCACCAGCCCGCGAACGATCAGGCGCGGGTTGAACAGGGGATGCCGGTGCTTGACGGTCATCGGCGAGCCATCCTACGCGACGCGCCCTTGGCGCTTCTCGGGATGGGACGGTTGTCCGGGAGGGTTGCCCCACCCTGAGGAGGCTGCGGAGCGGCCATCTCGAAGGGGGGCTCCCGAGCCGGCGTCACTCGTCCACCACAGGATTGCGGGCGCGGCGCATCAGCCACATGACGCCGATCAGGTCGACGATGCCGACCCCCAGTCGGTTCCACAGGCCGTATTTCGAGACACCGCGTTCGCGCGGGCGGTGGTTGACCTTGATCCACTCCACCCGTCCGCCGGCCCGCTTCACCAAGGCCGCCATGAAGCGGTGCATGTGGTCGAAGCGCGGCAGGTCGAGGAACAGGGCGCGCGGCAGCAGCTTGATGCCGGAGCCGGAATCGGGCGCGTCGTCCTTCAGCATGCCGGAACGCACCCCGTTGGCCACCTTCGACGACAGGCGGCGCAGGCCGTTGTCCTGGCGCTTGGCGCGCCAGCCCGAGATCATTACCCGGTCGCGGTCGGCCAACGACCGCCAGCGCTCCAGCATGGCCGGCAGGTCGGCGGGGTCGTTCTGGCCGTCGCCGTCCAGGGTGGCGATCAGCAGGCCGCGGGCGTGGCGGACGCCGGTGGCCACCGCCTGGCTCTGGCCGCACGAGGCCCGGTGGCGGACGCTGCGGAAAAAGGGGAAGCTTTTGGCCGCCTCGGCCAGCCGGGCCGGTGTCGCGTCGTCGGAGCCGTCGTCGACATAGACCACCTCGAACTCGGCCTTGCCGGCTAGCGCTGCCGCCACCTCCGATACCAGGGGCAGGATGTTGTCGGCCTCATTCTTGACCGGAACGACGACGGAAACCTCGATCATGCCAGGGTCCGGCCCATCTCCAGGAACTTGTCGCGCCGCCGTGCCCGCAGCACGCCACCCTCGGTGCCCGACAGCTCGCGCAAGGCGGCGTCCAGCGACATGGCCAGGGTCTGGAAGGTCAGTTCGGGGTTGCGGTGGGCGCCGCCCAGTGGCTCGGGCACCACCTGATCGATGACGCCCAGCTTGTGCAGATCCTGGGCGGTGAGCTTGAGGGCCTCGGCGGCGTCCTTGGCGTTGTCGCCCGAGCGCCACAGGATGGAGGCGCAGCCCTCGGGGCTGATCACCGAGTAGATGGCGTGCTCCAGCATCAGCACCGTGCTGGCCGAGGCCAGCGCGATGGCGCCGCCCGATCCGCCCTCGCCGATGATCACCGTCACCAGCGGCACCCGGATGTCGAGGCAGGTCTCGATGGAGCGCGCGATGGCCTCGGCCTGGCCGCGCGCCTCGGCCTCGACGCCGGGATAGGCGCCGGCGGTGTCCACCAGGGTGACGACGGGGATGCGGAACTGGTCGGCCATCTCCATCAGCCGGCGGGCCTTGCGGTAGCCCTCGGGCTTGGCCATGCCGAAATTGTGCCGGATGCGGCTTTCGGTATCGCTGCCCTTCTCGTTGCCGATCACCATCACCGACTGGCCGCGAAAGCGTCCCAGTCCGCCGACGATGGCGCGATCCTCGCCGAACAGGCGATCGCCGGCCAAAGGTGTGAAGTCCTCGATGAGGGCTTTGATGTAGTCGAGCGCGTGCGGCCGATCCGGGTGGCGGGCCACCTGGGTCTTTTGCCACGGCGTGAGCTTGGCGTAAGTCGACCGCAGCAGCTTGTCGACCTTGGCCTGGAGCTTGCCCACCTCGTCGACGATGTTGACATCGCCACCGTCCGAGAGGTGCCTCAGCTCCTCGATCTTGCCCTCGAGCTCGGCGACGGGCTTTTCAAAATCAAGGATATGCATGGGCCGAAGTCATACCTGTAGCCGAGCCCGGGGGCAAGGGGAGAGCGCGACAGGGTGGCATTACGCCCCTTCAGCCGCCGAGGGTGAAGTGGAACACGGTCCCTTCGACCGGCGCTGCCTCGACCCAGATGCGGCCGCCGTGACGCTCGACGATGCGCTGGCACAGGGCCAGGCCGATGCCCTCGCCGGGAATGGCGTGCTTGGTATGGAGGCGTTTGAAGATGACGAAGACCTGATCGCGGTAGTCGGGGTCGATGCCGATGCCGTTGTCGGCCACCCGGAATTCCCACCTGTCCGAGGTCCGTTCCGCCGACACGGTCACCACCGGCGCGCGGTCGGGGGAGCGGTACTTGATGGCGTTGCCGATCAGGTTCTGCAGTAGTTGCGCCAGTTGGACCTCGTCGACCGTCACCGTCGGCAGGTGGTCGGCGGTGACCTTGGCGCCGCTGGTCTGGATGACGTCGCTCAGATTGTCGAGGGCGATGGCCAGGGCGCGGTTGGCGTCCACCGCGGTGAATTGGCGGCCGCCCCCCTCGATGCGCGAGAATTCCAGCAGCCCCCCCACCAGCCGCAGCATCTGCTTGGCGCCGCGCACCATGAAGCCGATGAATTCGTCGGCGTCGGCGTCGAGGCGGCCGGCGTAGCGATGCTCGATCAGCTGGCTGTAGCGCACCACCGTGTTCAGCGGCTCGCGCAGGTCATGCGAGGCGGCATAGGCGAACCGTTCGAGGTCGGCATTGGACCGGGTCAGCGCGGCGATGCTGTGGTTGAGCGCCTCGGCGGCTTCCTTGCGGTCGCTGATGTCGCGGACCACCACCAGCACCCGCTCGCCGTGGTCGATGGCGGCGCGGCGAAGCGCCACCTCGACCCAGAACAGGCGGCCGCTCTTGTGGCGCGCGTGCCATTCGAACACCTGCGGGCCCTCCACCGAGCGGCGGATCCACTGCATGGCCTCGGCCTGGCCATAGAGCGGGCCGCCCTCGCTGAGGTCACCGGTGGTCAGGCCGCGCAGTTTCCCGGCCTCCCAACCATACATTTCCGAAGCGCGCCGGTTGGTCATCAGGATGGCGCCGCTGTCGACGTCATGGATGAAGATGGCGTCGTTGATGTCGTCGAAGATGGTGCGGAAGCGCTTCTCGCTGGCCGCCAGTGCCTGCGTCCGGGCGGCGACCTGTCGGCGGAGCGCCCACACCCAGGCCAGCAGAGCCAGTGCCAGCAGCCCGCCCCCCATCACGACGGCCCTGGCGGTATTGCGCAGTTCTTCGGCTTCCAGGCGGCTGAAGGCCTGCCCCAGCCAACGCTCCTCGATGGTGCGCCATTCGGCGGTCGAGATGACGGCGAAGCCGTGCTCGACCAGTTGCCGCATGTCGTCGTTGCCCTTGAGCACGGCGCGATGGAACCGGCCGGTATAGAGCGGCGGCGAGGCCCGGAAGCGGTCGTCCAGGCCCTTCTTCATCAGGAAATAGGCGGCCGGCGGCTTGTCGATGCAGAACACCTTGACCTCACCGCGCCCGGCCGCCTCCACCAGCGCCTCGTAGCTGCCGAAGCGGCGGAAACTGTCGATGTGCCGTGCCCCCAGGAAGTCGATGCAGGCGTCGCCATCCTTGACGCCGACGGTGAACCCATGCAGCGTCGCCGCATCGGAAATGCCCGACAGCTCGGCATTGAAGAAGATGGGGACGTCGATGGTGGCGTAGGGCGCCGAGAAGTCGTAGATCTTCTCGCGCGCTTCGGTGCGGAAGATGGTGTCGATGACGTCGGCCTCGCCGGCATTGAAGCGGCGCAGCGCCTCGCCCCAGTCGAGCCCCTCCAGCCGCACCGCGACGCCGGTGCGGCTGGACCACAGCGCCCAGCCGTCCTTGAGAATGCCCTGAAGTTCGCCCATCTCGTCGCGGAAGATATAGGGCGGGTAGTTGTCGTCGAGCACCACGGTGATGGAACTGGGATCGGCGGAGGCCGGCGCTGCCTGCGACAGCAGCAGGGCAACAGCCATAGACACTGCGGCGCGCACCAAGCGAGCCAGCGTCTCCGGCAACCTTAGCGTTGGGCGAGAGCGCCCGCTGTCGTCCATCCCCGTCGCCCAACCGTTCCTGTGCCGGGCATCATAATCCAAACGATGGTGGTGGCATAGGCCATGTCGCGTTAACGAATCGGGATGGGTTTGGCGTTAGAGTGGCGCCATGTATCGAACCTTCGCCGCCTATCTCGACCGCCGCGTGCTGATGGTGCTGGCCCTGGGCTTCTCCAGCGGCCTGCCGTTGCTGCTGACATTCTCCACCCTGTCGGCGTGGCTGAAGAGCGAGGGCGTCAGCCGCACCGCCATCGGCGTCTTCGCCCTGGTGGGAACGCCCTATGCCCTGAAATTCCTGTGGTCGCCCATCATCGACCGCATGCCGCTGCCCCTGCTCAGCCGGCTGCTGGGGCGCCGCCGCGCCTGGGGCCTGACCATCCAGGTCTTGCTGATCGGCTGCATCCTGGCGCTGGGAGCCGGTGATCCCGCCCAGGACCTGATGCGGACCGCCATGCTGGCCCTGGCGGTGGCCTTCCTGTCGGCCAGCCAGGACATCGTCATCGACGCCTACCGGGTCGAGCTGCTCGACGAGGAGACCCAGGGGCCGGGAGCCGGCGCGGTCCAGGCGGGCTATCGCATCGCCATGCTGGCCGCCGGTGCCGGCGCCCTGTTCGTCGCCCAGTGGGTGGGCTGGTTCGCCGCCTATGCCACCATGGCGGCCTTGCTGTCGGTGGGCATGCTGGTGTTCCTGTTCGGCCCCGAGCCGACGGTCAGGGTTTCGGCCGCCACCATCGAGCGCGAGGCCCGCGCCGCCGACTTCCTGCTCCACCGGCCGCATCTCAAGGGAGCGTTGGCCAAGACTCTGGCCTGGCTTTACGGCGCGGTGGTGTGCCCCTTCGCCGACTTCATGGCGCGGCCGGGCTGGATCGCGGTGCTGCTGTTCGTCATCGGCTACAAGCTGGGCGAGGCGATGGCCGGCGCCATGGCCAACACCCTTTACATCGAGCTGGGCTTCCGTCTCGACGAGATCGCCTTCGTCAGCAAGATCTTCGGCTTCGTCGCCACCATCCTCGGCAGCCTGATCGGCGGTGCCCTGGTGAGCCGGCTGGGGGTCATGCGGGCGCTGCTGCTGTTCGGCGTGCTGCAGTCGGCGGGCAACCTGTTCTATGTCGTCCAGGCCATGGCCGGCCACAGCGTGCCGGCGCTGGCGCTGTGCGTCTTCGCCGAGAACCTGACCGCCGGCATGGCGGGGGCGGCCCTGGTGGCCTATATCTCCGGGCTGTGCAACGTCGCCTACACCGCCACCCAGTACGCCCTGCTGTCCTCCCTGACCGCCGTCGGCCGTACCCTGTTCGCCTCGGCCAGCGGCAAGCTCGCCGACATGTTCGGCTGGGTCGACTTCTTCCTGTTCACCACCGTGGTCACCGTGCCGGCACTGCTGCTGCTGCTGTGGATGATGCGCAAACAGCCGGCCCCGGTTGCAGCCACGTAGGTTGATTTGGCCCAAGCGAGGGTCCATTCTCCATTCGGAACCATTCCAAAGGGCAGGCGATGCGCATCGGCGTCCCGCGCGAGATCAAGACCCACGAATACCGCGTCGGACTGACTCCGGGGTCGGTGCGCGAGCTGGTGCATCACGGCCATGCCGTGGTGGTGGAGGCCGGGGCCGGTGAGGGCATCGGCTGCTCCGACGCCGCCTATACCGCCGCCGGCGCCACCGTGGCGGGCTCGGCGGCCGAGGTGTTCGCCGCCGCCGAGCTGATCGTCAAGGTCAAGGAGCCGCAGCCGGCCGAATTCGCCCTGCTGCGCGACGGCCAGCTGTTGTTCACCTATCTGCATCTCGCCCCCGACCGCCGCCAGACCGAGGCCCTGGCGGCCTCGGGCTGCATCGCCATCGCCTATGAAACGGTGACCGACACCTATGGCCGGCTGCCGCTGCTGGCGCCCATGTCCGAGGTGGCGGGGCGCATGTCGGTGCAGGTCGGCGCCCATTGCCTCGAAAAGGAACAAGGCGGCGCCGGGGTGCTGCTGGGCGGCGTCCCCGGCGTCGCACCTGCCCGGGTGACGGTGCTGGGCGGCGGCGTGGTGGGCAGCAATGCCGCCAGGGTCGCCGTCGGCATGGGTGCGGTGGTCGTGGTGCTGGACAAGGCGCTGCCCCGGCTGGCCCAGATCGACGAGGCATCCGGCGGCCGCATCCACACCGCCTACGCCACCATGGAACGTATCGAGCAGCATGTGCTGGAGGCCGATCTGGTGATCGGCGCCGTGCTGGTGCCGGGCGCCGCCGCCCCCCGGCTGGTCAGCCGCGCCCTGCTGTCGGGCATGCGTAAGGGCTCGGTGGTGGTGGACGTGGCCATCGACCAGGGCGGCTGTTTCGAGACCTCGCGTCCCACCACCCACGCCGCCCCCACCTTCGTCGAGGAGGGGGTGGTGCATTACTGCGTCACCAACATGCCCGGCGCCGTGGCGCGGACCTCGGCCTTCGCCCTCAACAACGCCACCCTGCCTTTCGTCATGGCGCTGGCCGACAAAGGGCACATGGCGGCCCTCGGCGAAAACGCCTATTTTCGCGCCGGCCTCAACATCCACCGCGGCCGCGTCACCCACGCCGCCGTCGCCCACGCCCTGGGGCTGCCGTTCACGGCGCCCGAGGACGCCTTGTCCTAACCTCCCCCCGAAGGAAAGAGCGAACACAATGGACCTCAGCAAGATTCCCATCGGCAAGAACCCGCCCCTCGACATCAACGTCATCGTCGAGATCCCGTTGCGCGGCGATCCGGTGAAATACGAGATCTGCAAGGAATCGGGTGCCATGTACGTGGACCGCTTCCTCAACACCGCCATGTACTATCCGTGCAACTACGGCTTCGTGCCGCACACCCTGTCCGAGGATGGCGATCCGGTGGACGTCTGCGTCGTCGGCCGTATCCCGGTGGCGGTGGGGGCGGTGATGCGCTCGCGGCCCATCGGCGTGCTGAAGATGGAGGACGAGTCCGGCATCGACGAAAAGATCCTGGCGGTGCCGCACGCCAAGCTGCATCCGTTCTATGACGGGGTGGAGAGCTATCTCGACCTACCCAAGATCCTGGTCAGCCAGATCGAGCATTTCTTCGTCCACTACAAGGACCTGGAACCCGGCAAATGGGTCGAGCTGCGCGGCTGGGGCGGCCCCGAGGAAGCGGCCCAGGCCATCGAGGCGGGCATTCAGCGGGCCTTGAAGAAGTAGGCGGCAACCTGGAGCGCGGGCGTCCCGCCCGCGCTCCAGCAGTATTGTCCGTCCGTCTATCCCGTCTTGCGGCGGCCGACGCGGCGGTAGGCGCCGGAGACATTGACGACGCATTGCGCGACGTCGATGTGGTCCGCCGTCATCGCCTCATAGACTAGGTGGCCGATGGCGGTCAGCGTTGGCTCGTCGGGGTCGCCGGCGAAGGCCAGCGGGAAGGCTGCCACCACCGCCTCGGCGGCTTCCAGTTCGTGGGCGAAGCGGCTGCGCGACATGCGGGCGAAGACGCCGCATAACGCCTTGGTGGCGGCGATGATGGCGCCGTCATCCATGCGCCGGCGCAGCACCTCGCGCAGTTGAAAGGCAAGGTCGCGCGGCCGGCGGGCCACTTCCATCAGGACGAAGGGCCGCTTGTTGGCCAGGGCCGACTGGTCCTTGGCGGTGCCGACGCAAATATCGTAAAGTGCGTCAAAATCGAAGCCACGGTTACCGTGCTCGCGAAACAGCATTACCACTAGAATGTCCGAGAGATGACTGCTGAATGCTTGGTCGAGATAGGCCAGGCGTTCGAACAGGTATTTGCGCGACGTCTCGGGGTGGGCAGCCAGGGCGGAGAACTCGTGGGCGGCCTGCTGGAAGCGCTTGGTGTCGAATTCGAACAGGGTGCGCAGCACTTGGAAATCGGCGCTCGGCGGTAGTTCCAGGCCATGTTCGATGGCGATGTAGCGCAGCCGGGCCAGCAGGCCCAGCGCCTCGCCTTCCCCCTGATCCAGTTCGGCGGCGGCGCGCTGCTTGACCCGCACCGTCCGCATGGTGGTGACGCTTCCCAGCTGGAATTTGACGCCCAGCACGTTGAACAGCCGCGGCCGCGTCTCGGGAACCGCGACCTCCTTGAATCCCGGCCCGCCGCCGTGCGTCATGGTCTGGGCCAGCTTGGCCTCGCCGTTCTTCTGGCCGGCCGCCAGCTTGGCCAGTCGCTCGGAGATGATCTTCCAAACCTCGGGGCGTTTGCCGTCGAGGAACGCCCGGCAGGCCTGGGAGTCGGCCAGCACCTCGGGGCTGATGTGACGGTAGACGCGACGCTCCAGCCCGACGCGGCAGTTCTCCAGCAACGGCCCGCCGGCAAAGGCCTTGACCACCTCGGCGAAGGCCGGCGCGAACAGGAAGAACGGCCGGTCATGGCAGAACGACACCGACGGCATGTCCGGCGTCGCCACCTGGAACACCGCGAGGCGCTGCCCCAGCACCTCGGCGAGATAGGCCGCCACCACTGCTTCGCAGTCGGCGAATTCGTAGGGCGGCGGGGCGGGCGGGGCGGCGGCGGTCGGTTCGATCCGGTCGGCGGCGCGGCGGCGCGGCGGCAGCGCCGCCATGGCGGGATGGGCCGCCTGCCAGGCCAGGGATATCTCGGGCCGCTTCTCCAGCACCACGCCGATCACCTCTGCCGCCAGGTCGCGCTGCTGGCTCCAACTGCGGCCGGCCAGCCCCTCGGTGAAGGCGTCGACCACGGCGCTGAGGAACTGGATGTCGCTCTGGCGCCGCAGCAGGGTGTGCAGCACGGCACCGACATAGCGCGACAGCACCTCGGCGTTGCCATGGGTGGGAATCCGGTTGATGAGTTCGTCGTAGAGTGGGCGCTGTTCGGCGGCGAGAGTCATGTCATGGGGCCCAGTTCTTCTGGATCGCCACCGCCGACAGCGAGTTCTTGGGCGAGCCTTCGATGATCTTGTCGCTGTAGACCAGATAGACCAGCACGTCGCGGCGCTGGTCGTGGAACCGCACTACCTGCAAGGTCTTGAACAGGAACGAAGTGTCCTTCCTGAACACCTCCTCGCCGTCCTTGATCTTGTCCTTGATGCGGATGGGGCCGACCTGGCGGCAGGCGATGGAGGCGTCGGAAGGGTCCTCCGCCACCCCGAACCCGCCCGACACACCGCCCTTCTTGGCCCGGCTGAGATAGCAGGTGACGCCATCGACCTTGGGGTCGTCGAACGCCTCGATCACGATCTTGTCGTTGGGTCCAAGCATCTTGAAGACGGTGGATACCGCCCCAATTTCTTCGGCACGGGCCGCCCCGGCCGCAATCACGGACGACAGCATCAGGCTGGCAATGGTGACGGACTTCCACATGGCCGACATCTCCCCATGATTGACGGCCGCAGAAATTCTGTAAAATTTTATCTTATTTTACAGCAACATCTGAGCCTCATCTAATATACTGCAGTGGTTTTATTATGGAAGGGGTATTTGGAAGTAGAGCCAAGACCTACCGTCTCACCTCGTCCCGGCGTTCATTGCCGACAAAGCCGGGGCGGCCCTGGCGGCGTTCGCCGGCCGGCGGGGGCAGCAGCTTGCTGCGGCGGTCGGCATAGCGGTAGTTGCTGTGGTCGCGCCGCTCGGCCCCGCCATAACCGTCGCGGCGGCGGCGGCGGTCGGGACCGAAGAAGGGGGCGGCCTCGACGTAGAGCCTCGGCACCTGGGTGATCGAGCGCAACCGGCTCTGCAGCACCGCGGCCGAGAACGGTTTCAGCATGAACTCGTTCATGCCGGCGTCGCGGGCCTCGCGCACGCTGTCGAGGCTGTTGATGGCGCTCATCACCACCACCGGCAGGAAGCGGTAAGGGCTGTCGGTGGCGCGCAGGACACCAAGCAAGCGGATGGCGTCGACCTGTCCCGACCAGTCGGTGAACAGGATATTGAAGCCGCCGCCCGCCGGCTTCTCGTCATTCAGCTTCTCCATGGCATCGGAAATCGAGGTCGCCGCGCGAACCCTCTCGACGCGCATGTCGCGGATCAGCATGTCGGAGATCAGGCGCCGCGTGCCGATGAAGGGGTCCAGCAGCAGGATGCGGCAGCGGCTGAAATCGGTGTCGGAGGTTCCGCCCAGGGTGCCGGGACGATGGATGTTGATGCTCATGGTGGCCTCGACGCGCAGTTCGTGAAAAGGGCGCCCCCAATCACCCAGCCAGGCGGAAAGGATAGCAAAACCGGCCCCTCAGTTGAAGAACCACCCTGGGATAATGCGCATGTCGGCTGGTTCTAGCGGCCGCCGATGTTCAAGATGGACTCCTTGTCGAGCGTGTCGGCAATGGCTTCCAGTTTGGCCATGACGGCCGCCGCATCGGGATAGCTCCGGGTCAGCACCAGGAATACCTCCTGGCGCGTCAGCACGTCGTAGGTCAGGCCGGGCACCGGGCGGGCCGCCAGCACCTCGGTGGCCGGACCGGCGTAGTCGATGAGGTAGTCGGCGCGTCGCGCCTCGAACATGGCGAAGGCGGCGGCGTGGTGGGGCGCCACATTGTTCTCGACCCGGTTGCCCGGCTCGGCGAGGAACTTCAGCAGCCCGCCATAGCTGTAGCCGCGGATGGTGATGACCGACGTGCCGGCCAGAGCCTCGCGCGTCATGATCGGCGGCGTGGCGGCGAAGCGGTAGACCCGCACCTCGGCGGTGGCCACCGGATTTTTGCTGTAAAGGCAGCACTCGCGCAGTGCCGGGACGTCGACCAGCATGGAGAATGGCGCGGTGCCGTCCTGCAAATAGTCGAACAGGCGGGCCGCCGGATAGCCCTTGCCGTGCCAGGGAATGCCGGCCCGGGCGAACAGCACCTCGGCCAAGCGGAACAACGGGTTGTCGGGCTCGCCGGCCTCGTTCAGCCGGGTGGTCCACACCGACTGGTCGGGATAGGCGTATTCGATCTCGCGGGGGCCGGCGGCGGCGGTCCCGGCCATGGCGAGCAACAGGATGGTGATGATGTGGGCCAGCCTTGTCATCACGCGCTCCTCGGCAGGGGACGGAACAATGCTAACCCATCCCCGATCAGCACTCAACGAATGGAGTTTCCGGGTGCCGTCGGTTCGATTCGTCGATATCGTGAGTGCCACGGAGAATGCGCGCATGATGATGGTGTTGAACCGGAGCCGGCGGATAAAGGGGATCGGGCGCCGCCTGATCGTGCTGATCGTTGCCTTCAGTTCGGTGCTCACCTTCTTCGTCACCCTGTTGCAGCTTTACATCGAGTACCGTCAGCAGCGCGCCGACATGGACATCATGCTGGATCAGGTCGGCATCTTCCTGCCCCCCATCGCCGGAGCCGTGTGGAGCTTCGACGAGGGCCAGATCAAACTGGCGCTCGACGCCGTGGTCCACCTTCCCCATCTGGAACGCGCCACGGTGACCACCACCGGCGGCCGCAACAGCTGGACGTCTCGCTCCAGCAGTTCGACCCGGGTGGCCGAACGCAGCTATCCGCTGACCTATGAAAGCCGCGGCGTGGCGCAGCAGATCGGCACCATGGACGTCGCCGCCAGCCTGGACGGCATCTACGCCCGCCTGCTGTCCCAAGGCGTCGCCATCCTGCTGAGCAATGGCGTCAAGACCTTCCTGGTGGTCGGCTTCATGCTGATGCTGTTCAACCATCTGGTCACCCACCGCATCAGCGAACTGGCGGCCAGCGTCGGGCGGCTGTTCCCCGAGGAACTGGCGGAACAGACCGCGACGCCCGCGGGGGACCCCGGCTTTCCCGAGCCGTCCGACGAGATCGACGAGTTGCGGCTGGCCTTCGATGACCTGCAGCGGCGGCTGAGGCTGGCGGTGCGCGACCTGCATGACAGCAACAAGGAACTTCAATCGGAGAACGCCGAACGTCGCCGCATCGAGGCCGACCTGCAGCGGCTGGTCAAGGAACTGTCGCGCGCCAATGTCGAGCTGGAGCGTTTCGCTTATGTCGCTGCCCACGACCTGCAGGAACCGGTGCGCACCCTGGTCAGCTTTTCGCAGCTCCTCGACCGGAAATACGGCCTTCGCATGGACGCCGAGGGTGTCGACTACCTGAAATTCATCGTCACCGGCGCCAAGCATCTTTCGGCCCTGGTGGCGGATCTGTTGGCCTACAGCCGCTCGGGGCGAACGGGGCGCGACCCGAGCGAGGTCGACTGCCGTGAGGTAGTGGATGGTGTGCTGAACGATCTGGCGCCCATGATCGAGCAACGGCGGGCCAGCGTGACGGTGGGTCCGTTGCCGCGGATGAAGGTGGATGGGGCGCAACTGCATCAGGTGCTCGGCCACCTGATCGGTAATGGCATCAAGTACAGCCGCGACGGCGTCGTCGCCGAAGTCAGCCTTACGGCGGTGCGCGAGGCCGCTGGCTGGCGCTTCGAGGTGAGCGACAACGGCATCGGCATCGAGCCGCAATATCACGACTACGTCTTCGAGGTGTTCCGGCGCCTCCACACCCGCGACGCCTTCCCCGGCACTGGCATCGGCCTGGCGGTGTGCAAGCGGGTGGTCGAGGCCTGCGGCGGTACCATTGGTCTGCGCTCGATCCCCGGGGAAGGCACGACCTTCTTTTTCACCCTTCCCGACGATATCGGTCAGCCGCGGCCATAGAGGCCCACGATCTCCGCCTGCTCCAGCACGTGCGGCTCAGCCGCCTCCCACAGGTCAACCACCCGCACCGACGGTCGCACCGGCAGGCGGTCGACGTCGAGGGCGGCGACGCGGATGCGATAATGATGCGGCCCGTGTCCCCGCGGGGGCTGCGGGCCATCATAGCCGCGCCGGCCGAAATCGTTGATCCCGACGGCCTCGGCGGATGCGGCTTCGGGCAATGATGAACTCTCCGGGGGCACATTGAAAATGGCCCAGTGCCGGAAGGTGCCGGTGGGAACGTCGGGATCCTCCATCACCACCAGAAAGCTCCGTGTTCCGGACGGCGCCCCGGACCACTCCAGCGGCGGCGAGTGGTTTTCGCCGTCGCGGGTATACTTGCGTGGAATTGTCGCCCCATCCGAGAAGGCGGGACTGTGGATCTGCATGGCCATCACGGCCCTCCCTGATTTGCTCCCCCACGGGCGGGGATGCGCCCCGCCCGCGTCCTCATTCCTGCCGGCGAGCCGCTGAAGCCACTCGCCCCTTCGCCCCTCGCCGGGCGGGCGCATTCACGACCTTGGCCGCCGCCTCAATGGCGGCAGAATACCGGCGAACGGGTTGCTTCGAGCGTGCGCCGGTATCAGTCCGCGTCGTTACTCAGTGCAGGCCGATCCCGGCCCCGGTCTCGACACCACCCCGGGCCGTACGAACGAAATCGCAAATCTGCCCGACTTCCTTGCGCATCCCCTCCAGGCTGATTTCGCAGCCCGAGAGATAGGCGCCGAAGCCGGTAACGCTCTTGGCGATGGCGACCGTCCGCTCCAACTCCTCATCGCTGGCGCCGAACAGCACAGCCAGCTCACGATGCGCCGCCACGCAATACGGGTCACTCGTCGCCGAAGCGGCGGCCAATCCGATCAGTTCACGGTACTTGGCGGGAATCGTCACGTCATCGAGCAGCACTCGTTGGAACAGTCCCCACTCCAGTTCGAGCGTCTCATCGGGCATTGCCTTGAACACGGTAGGAACGATGCCCAGCTTGCCTTCCATCTCGCGGTATAGGTTTTCGCGGCTCATGACTTCCTCCCGCTCGCCGTCTCCGCCATGGCTGGCGGCGGCGGCGGGCACGCTGATTAAGGCTAACCATTGGGATATCGGCATAAACGAGGTGTGATGCCATCATCCATCCGGACGAGGCGTCGCCGCGAATAATCGCGTGGCCTTGGTGGGGTGGCACGGCTAGGATGAAGGACTCGATCCGGTCTGGAGGTGCCGTCCGTGCTGGTCCTCGTTGAAGTCGACGCCGAAGCCCTCGCGCTGCGCGCCGCCGACATGGTGGCCGAACTGCTGGCCCGGCGGCCGGCTGCGGTCATCGGACTGGCGGCCGGCGCGACGCCACTGCGGCTCTATGGCGAACTGGTGAGCCGCCGGCTGGATTTCTCCCGGGCCACCGTATTCGGCCTCGACGAATACCGGGAAATCACCGCCCGGCATCCTTCCAGTTGCGCTCTCACCCTGCGCCGCCACCTGATCGAGCCCCTGGGCCTCGTTCCCGAGCGGGTGCATCTGCTGGACGGGACCCGCGAGGATGATCTGGCGGCGTACTGCGACGCCTACGAAGCGGCCATCGCCGCCGCGGGCGGGCTTGATCTGCAGATCCTCGGGCTGGGGGTCAACGGTCACATCGGCTTCAACGAGCCGGGTTGCAGCCTGGCCGGCCGCACCCACCCCGCCGGCCTCAGCGCCGCCACCCGCGCCACCAACCGGCCCCATTTTCCGCCGCCCGGCGAGGTTCCCCATACGGCGATCACCATGGGGGTGGGAACCATCCTCGCCGCCCGGCGGGTGATGCTGCTGGCCTCCGGCGGCGCCAAGGCCGAGATGGTGGCGAGAATGGTTGAGGGACCGGTGACGGCCCGGGTGCCGGCCTCGGCGCTGCAACTGCATCCCGATGCGGTGGTGCTGCTGGACGAGGCGGCGGCGGCCGGTCTCCGGTTCCGCGAGGATTACGCGGCGGAGGCGGACGCGCGTAATACCAAGCCTCGATGACTCTGATTCATCGAGAGCTGGGTTACTTCTTCACGTCCATCATCTCGATGTTCTTCCTGGCCGATTCGGCGGCGGCGGAATCGGGATGGGACAGTTCCAGCACCTTCAGCCAATCCTGGCGGGCACCGATGCGGTCGTCGTCGAGGCGCCTGAGCATGCCGCGTTCCAGCAGGGCGTCGGGGAAGCCGGGGTCGAGCACCAGGGCACGGGCGATGTCATCCTTGGCCAGCGGGATCTGGTCGAGGTAGCGGTGGGCGCTGGCCCTGAGCGTCATGGCCTCGACCCGGTTGGGCTGGCGCCTGAGCACCTCGGACAGCACCGCCACCGCATCCTTGTAGTGATGCACCTGCGCCAGCGTCACCGCCTTGTCGAGCAACAGGTCGGGAGTGCCGGGGGCCATCTGCAACGCCGTCTCCTGGGCGGCCAGTGCCCGTTCGGGCTTGCCGGCCAACAGCCACGCCTGGCCGGCCTGGGCCAGCATCTCGGCCCGTACCGCTTCGACGCGGCGGCTCTCGGCGGCGAGCGCCTCCAGGCGCTGGGCCGCCTCCTCGTATTTGCCCAGGCTGATCAGCGCCACCGCGCCGCAGTGCCGCGCCGGCTCGCCGCCGCCCAGCGACTGCCAGGCCAGGGCCTGCTCCCAGCCCTCTTCGGGCTTCTGGTGGGCCAGGATGAAGCAGTTGCGGTACTCCTTGGGCGCGTCGATGGCCTGGGCGACGGCATCGCCGGCAAGGAACACGGTCAGGAGGGCGAGGATTATGCGCATGGGACTCTTGTCGGTTGCCGGAAGCCGGGGCTAGTGTGACCAAAACCATGGCGGGCGCAAGGCACAAGAGTGAGGCGCCCGGCGCCTGAGGGACAAATACCTTATGAACGGGAAATATTTCATCTTCGGCCTGGGCTTTTCCGGGCGGGTCATCGCCCGCCGGCTGGTGGAGGCCGGGTGGGAGGTGGCAGGCACCACGCGCTCGGGCGAGGCGGTGGAGCTTGCCGGCGTCAGCGTGCTGCCGTACGACCACGACCACCCGCTGCCGCCTGGTGCCCTGGACGACGTCACACACCTGCTGTCGTCGGTGCCGCCCGACGGGTTGGGCGACCCGGTGATCGACGCGGTGCGGGGACGGAGCCTCCACTGGGCCGGCTACCTGTCCACCACCGGCGTCTATGGCGATCACGGCGGCGGCTGGGTCGACGAGGACACCCCCGCCGCCCCCACCCTGGAGCGCTCGCGCCGCCGCGCCGAGGCAGAAACAGCCTGGCGGGCCGAGGGCGCCCACATCTTCCGCCTGGCCGGCATCTATGGGCCGGGCCGCTCGGCCATCGACAGCGTGCGGGCCGGCACCGCCAAGCGCATCGTCAAGCCGGGGCAGGTGTTCAGCCGCATCCATGTCGAGGACATTGCCGGCGCCGTGCTGGCCTCGCTGGCGCGGCCCAACCGGGGGCGCATCTACAACCTGTGCGACGACGACGCGGCGCCACCGCAGGAAGTCATCGCCCATGCCTGCACCCTGCTGGGGGTCGCGCCGCCGCCGGAAATTCCCTGGGAGGAGGCCCGCCGCTCGCTGTCGCCCATGGCGCTGAGCTTCTACGCCGACAACAAGCGGGTGCGGAACCACCGCATGAAGGCCGAGCTGGGGGTGACGCTGGCCTATCCCAGCTACCGCGAGGGCCTGCGGGCGATGATCGCGCCGTGACCGCCGGCCTCGCCCATAACGCCGACCAGGCCCAGCGCCGCGCCGCCGATCCCTCGGCCAGCGTATGGGTGGCGGCCTCGGCCGGCACCGGCAAGACCAAGGTGCTGACCGACCGGGTGCTGGCCTTGCTGCTGGCGGGGACGGCGCCGCACAAGATCCTCTGCCTGACCTTTACCAAGGCCGCCGCCGCCGAGATGGCCAACCGCATCGCCAAACGGCTGGCCGGCTGGGCCACCGCCTCCGATGCCGGGCTCGCCCTCGACCTGGAGCGGCTGCTGGGAACCCCGCCCGAGCCCGCCGCCCTGACCCGGGCGCGGCGGCTGTTCGCCCGCGTGCTCGACGTCCCCGGCGGCATGCATATCGAGACCATCCACGCCTTCTGCCAGTCGCTGCTGCGCCGCTTTCCGCTGGAGGCCGGGCTGGCACCGCACTTCCAGGTGATGGACGAGCGCGACGCCGCCGAGCTGTTGGCCGAGGCGCGGGACGAGGTGCTGGCCGCCGCCCGCGACAGCGCCGATGTCACCCTGTCCCAGTCCCTCGCCGAGGTCACCGCCCGTATCCACGAGACCGCCTTCCCCGAGCTGATGGGCGAGCTGGCCGGCGACCGGGGGCGCCTCAAGCGGCTGATCGAGCGCCATGGCGGGCTGGAGGGGGTGATCGCCGCCATTCGCCACCGCCTCGAACTTGCCCCCGGCGACACCGCCGCATCCGTGCTGGCCGCCGCCTGCGATGACACCGCCTTCGAGGTGGACGCCCTGCGCGCGGCGGTGACGGCGCTGCTTACCGGAAGCAAGACCGACCGCGACCGTGCCGGGCTGATGGCGCCGTGGCTGGCCGAGGCCGCCGGGCGGGTGGCCGGCTACGGCCTTTGGCAGTCGGCCTTCCTCACCACCAAGGGCGTCGGCCGCGAGAAGCTGTGCACCAACGGAGTGCGCGACGGCTTCCCCGGCGTCGAGGCGGCGCTGCAGGAGGAGGCGGTGCGCCTGATGGACGTCGGTGACCGCATCAAGGCCGCCGCGGTCGCCGAGGCCACCGCGGCGCTGCTGAGCCTCGGCCACGCCCTGCTGGCCGCCTATCAGCGGCGCAAGACCGCCCGCGCCTTGATGGACTATGACGACCTCATCCTGGCGGCGCGCGATCTGCTGATGCGGCCGGGGGTGGCGCCGTGGGTGCTGTTCAAGCTGGACGGCGGCATCGACCATGTGCTGATCGACGAGGCCCAGGACACCAATCCCGACCAGTGGGCGGTGGTGGCGGCGCTGACCGAGGAATTCTTCGCCGGCCGCGGCGCCCGCGACACCGTCCGCACCGTGTTCGCGGTGGGCGACGCCAAGCAGTCCATCTACAGCTTCCAGCGCGCCGACCCGCGCGCCTTCGAAGCCATGCGCCAACGCTTCGCCGAGCATGTGCCGGCGGCCGGACAGGACTGGGCCGAGGTGGCGCTGCAGGTCAGCTTCCGCTCCACCGCCGCCGTGCTGGAGGCGGTGGACGCGGTGTTCGCCAATGGACCGGGTGCTGACGGCGTGGCGGCGCCCGGCGACGATATCCGTCACATCGCCCATCGCCAGGGCCAGGCAGGGCTGGTGGAGCTGTGGCCGCCGGTGGAGCCGCGCGCCCTCGACGAGCAACCGGCGTGGAAGCCGCCCATCGAGCGCATCCGCGGCGACCAGCCTTCGGCCCGGCTGGCCCGGCTGGTGGCGCGGCGCATCAGGGCCATGATCGACGGCGAGACGCTGGCCTCGCAGGGGCGGCCGGTACGGGCCGGCGACGTCCTGGTGCTGGTGCGGCGGCGCGGCGGCTTCGTCGAGGATCTGGTGCGCGAGCTGAAGGGGCTCGACGTGGCGGTGGCCGGCGCCGACCGCATGGTGCTGGCCGAGCAGATGGCGGTGATGGATCTGGTGGCGCTGGCCAATTTTCTGTTGCTGCCCGAGGACGACCTCACCCTGGCCACCGTGCTCAAGGGGCCGCTGGTGGGCTTCGACGAGGAGCAGCTGTTCCGCCTCGCCCACGGCCGGGGCGCCGCCGGGCTGTGGGAAACTCTGAAGAAGCGTCTGCTCGACGAGTCCGCCTTCGAGGAGGCTTATGTCCTGCTCTCTGGCCTGCTGGGGGTGGCCGACCACCTGCCGCCCTACGCCCTGTTCGCCCATGTGCTGGGGCAACTGGGCGGGCGCCGCAAGCTGCTGGCCCGGCTGGGGGTGGAGGCCGAGGACCCGCTGGACGAGTTCGTCGCCCTCACCCTGGCCTTCGAGCGCGCCCATCCGCCGTCGCTGCAAGGCTTCCTGCGCTGGCTGGAGGCCGGCGCCGTCGAGATCAAGCGCGACCTCGACCAGGGCGGCCGCAACGCGGTGCGCATCATGACGGTGCACGGCTCCAAGGGCCTGCAGGCGCCGGTGGTGATCCTGCCCGACACCCTGCAGATGCCGACGCGCGGCAGCCGCATTCAATGGACGACGGATGAATTGCCCCTGTGGCCGCCCGCGGCCGAGGCCGCCGACAGGGTGTGCCGCGAGGCGCGCGACGAGGCCAAGGCGGGGCGCGAGCGGGAATACCGCCGCCTGCTCTACGTCGCCATGACGCGGGCCGAGGACCGCCTGATCGTCTGCGGCTGGAAGACCCGCAAGGCGCCGCCCGCCGGCTGCTGGTACGATCTGATCCGCGCCGCCCTCTCGCCCCTCGCCACCGAGGCCGAGGACGCCTTCCTGGCCGAGGCGGGCGAGACCGCCGACGCCCGCGTCCTGCGCCTCACCTGCGACCAGACCAGGACGGTGACTCCGCCCGAGATGCCCGACACCGCCATCCGGCCACGATCCGTGCTGCCGGAGTGGGCCACCCGTGCGCCGCCGGCCGAACCGGCGCCGCCGCGCCCGCTGGCGCCCTCGCGCCCCGAAGGCGAGGAACCGCCGGTGCGCTCACCGCTGACCGGCGACGACGGGGCCAGACGGTTCCAGCGCGGCAAGCTGATCCACCGCCTGTTGCAAACCCTGCCCGAGCTGCACCGCGACAAGCGCGTCCCGGCGATGATCCGCTTCCTCGGCCGGCCCAGCTTCGGCCTCGACGCCGCCCAGCGGCTCGACATCGCCAACGAGGTCGGCGACCTCCTCGACCACCCCCGCTTCAAGGCGTTGTTCGGGCCGGGCAGCCGCGCCGAGGTGCCGGTGGTGGGCCGCATCGGCGACCGCGTCCTCTCGGGTCGCGTCGACCGGCTGGTGGTCACCGCCACCGAAGTGCTGGTGGTGGACTACAAGACCAACCGCCGCCCGCCCAACGCCGACGAGGCGGTGCCGCCGCTCTATGTCCGCCAGATGGCGGCCTACCGTCTGGCCCTGGCCTGCATCTACCCGGGACGCACCGTGCGCTGCGCCCTGGTATGGACCGACGGCCCGGCGCTGACCGAGATCGACCCGCACATCCTCGACGACGCCTTGGCGGATCTCGACCCCAACCGCTGATACCGGCGAACGCCCGATCTGACTCGGCTGTGCGCGCCAAACGGTCGCGGTCGTGAATCACCGGGGTTCCACCGTATGCAGGGGAAACCATGTCGGTGGGCTCAGGATGCCGGAATCCATGACGGCAGGAGAGCTTCGGGCCTGGACGCGGCCCGGTCTCTGCGACCATCGCTTCGACGGGACCTCCATCTTCGGCGCCGTCTGGCCCGCAACCGAACCGCCATTGTCGAGGCCGGCCGCGATGCTTGGCATGCCCTCATCGCCGACACAGACAGGGTAAAGGCGGTCTGTTATCAGCCCTGGGTCAAGACGGGCCTTTCATAGGTTCGCCGGTATGGCTTCCCCGCGAATTACCTTCTAGTGCGCGGCCGGCTTACGCCGCGCCGTGGCAGTGCTTGTACTTCTTGCCCGAGCCGCAGGGGCACGAGGCGTTGCGGGGGGTGCCGGTCCAGGTGGCGGGGTCGGTGGCGTCGAAGGTTGCCCGGCGCTGCGGCTGGGTGCTGGCGGTGGCGAAGGTGCGTTCCAGCGCCACGGCGCCGCCCAGGGCGGGATCGTCGCGGGTTTCCCGCATGCCGGTCGGGGGGCGGCGCTCCAGGACCTCCTCGGCCTCCTCTCCGCGCAGCTCCACATGGGCCAGCACGCTGGTCACCTTCTCGCGCAGGTCGTGGAGTAGCTGTTCGAACAGGTTGAAGGCCTCGCGCTTATACTCGTTCAGCGGATCGCGCTGGCCGTAGGCGCGCAACGAGATGCCCTGGCGCAGGTGGTCGAGCTGCAGCAGGTGGTCCTTCCACGCCTGGTCGAGGATCTGCAGCAGCAGGCTCTTCTCCACCATGCGCATGGTGTCGGGGCCGAAATTGGCCGCCTTCTCCGCCATGCGGCGATTGGCGGCATCGAGGACGCGGTGGCGGATCTCCTGGTCGGCGATGCCTTCTTCCTTGGCCCACTCGACGACCGGCAGGTCGAGGCCGAACACCCGCAGGCATTCCTCATGCAGGGCGGCGACGTCCCACTGCTCGGGGTAGGCGCGCTCGGGAATGCAGCGGGCGACCATCTCCTCGACCACTTCCTGGCGCATGCCGGCGACCTCCTCGGCCACCTCCTCGGCGACCATCAGCTCCTTGCGCTGCTCGTAGATCACCTTGCGCTGGTCGTTCATGACGTCGTCGAACTTGAGCAGGTTCTTGCGGATGTCGAAGTTGCGCGCCTCGACCTTCTGCTGCGCCTTTTCCAGCGCCTTGTTGATCCAGGGATGGACGATGGCCTCGCCCTCCTGCAGGCCGAGCTTCTGCAGCATGCCGTCCATGCGCTGCGAACCGAAGATGCGCATCAGGTCGTCTTCCAGCGACAGGAAGAACTTCGATGCGCCGGGGTCGCCCTGGCGACCGGAGCGGCCGCGCAGCTGGTTGTCGATGCGGCGGCTTTCGTGGCGCTCGGTGCCGATGACATAGAGGCCGCCGGCGGCGAGGGCCTTGTCGCGGTTGACCTGGATCTCGGCCTTGATGGCCTCGATGCGCCGCACCCGCTCGTCGGGGTCGGCGACCTCGGCCAGCTCCATCTTGATCCGCATGTCGAGATTGCCGCCGAGCTGGATGTCGGTACCGCGGCCGGCCATGTTGGTGGCAATGGTGACGCCGCCGGGGATGCCGGCCTGGGCGATGATGAAGGCCTCCTGCTCGTGGTAGCGGGCGTTCAGCACCTGATGCGGAATCTTCTTCTTCTTGAGCATCTCCGAGAGCGCCTCGGACTTCTCGATGGAGGTGGTGCCCACCAGCGCCGGCTGCAGGCGGGCGCGGCACTCCTCGATCAGGGTGACGATGGCCTTGCCCTTCTCGCCGGCGGTGCGATAGACCTCGTCGTCGGCGTCCTTGCGCGTCACCGGCATGTTGGTGGGAATTTCCACCACTTCGAGGTTGTAGATCTCGGCGAACTCGCCGGCCTCGGTCATGGCGGTGCCGGTCATGCCGGCCAGCTTCGGATAGATGCGGAACAGGTTCTGGAAGGTGATCGAGGCCAGGGTCTGGTTCTCGTTCTGAATCTGGACGCGCTCCTTGGCCTCCAGCGCCTGATGCAGGCCCTCGGAATAGCGCCGGCCCTCCATCATGCGGCCGGTGAACTCGTCGATCAGCACCACCTTGTCGTTCTTGACGATGTAGTCGACGTCGCGGGTGAACAGCATGTGGGCGCGCAGGGCCTGATTGGCATGGTGCACCAGGCTGACGTTGAGGATGTCGTAGAGGCCGCCCTTGAGCAGCCCGGCCTCCTGCAACAGCGTCTCGATGTGCTCGACGCCCTGCTCGGTGAAGGTGGCGGCGCGGACCTTCTCGTCCTTCTCGTAGTCCTCGGCGGTCAGCGACGGCATCAGCGCGTCGACCAGACGATAGAGCTCGCTGTTGTCCTCGGTCGGCCCCGAGATGATCAGGGGGGTGCGCGCCTCGTCGATCAGGATCGAGTCGACCTCGTCGACGATGGCGTAGTTGAACGGCCGGTGGACCATCTCCTCCAGGCGGAACTTCATGTTGTCGCGCAGGTAGTCGAAGCCGATCTCGCCGTTGGTGCCATAGGTGATATCGCAGCCATAGGCGTCCTGGCGCTCGACGTCATTCATGCCGTGCAGGATGACGCCGACGCTCATGCCGAGGAAGGCATAGATCTGCCCCATCCACTCGGCGTCGCGCTTGGCCAGGTAATCGTTGACGGTGACCACATGCACGCCCATGCCGGTCAAGGCGTTGAGGTAGACCGGCAGGGTCGACACCAGGGTCTTGCCTTCACCGGTCTTCATCTCGGAGATCTTGCCCTTGTGCAGCACGATGCCGCCCAGCAGCTGAACGTCGAAATGGCGCTGGCCCAGGGTGCGCCTGGCGGCCTCGCGCACGGTGGCGAAGGCCTCCACCATCAGGTCGTCGAGGGGCTCGCCGGCGGCGAGGCGCTGCTTGAACCACTCGGTGCGGCCCTTCAGCTCGTCGTCGCCAAGCTTCTCCATCTCGGGTTCCAGGGCGTTGATCGCCGTGACGTATTTCTGCAGACCCTTGAGAACACGGTCATTGGCGGTGCCGAAGAGCCGCCGGGCGATGGCGCCGAACATGGGGAACCCTCGAAGACAAAAAGAAACGGGCAAGGCCCGCGCGGCGGGCCTTTTGCGACGCGCAACAGATAGAGGCCGGCCCGCCACATGTCAATGACCGGGCGGTCGTCACAAGAGCGACGAAGTCAGGATAATGAACGGTTTAGGTTGCGCCGCCTTTACGCCACAGATGGATGGTCGGGGCTGGGCCTGGCCATGACGGTGATGGTGACCAATCAGAAGCCAGGGTTCAGGAGCCCTGCGATTCCCCTCGCCAAGGTGCTTTCGCCTCCGGCCGGTCACGGAGCTTTGATGGGCGGTGAGGACCTACCTCTCCCCAAGGTTGACATTCTTCCAGTTTGCCTGGATAGTTCTCCGCTTTCCATGAGCGTACCGGTATCATTCGTCCGCCGAATGCGGACCCGGGCCTGCTTTCGGAGATGGAGAGCAAGCGGTGTTCCCTGTCGTGTTGCCGACCTATGCGCGGGCCGATCTCGCTTTTGAGCGGGGCGAGGGGGCGTATCTCTACGCCACCGACGGACGGCGCTATCTCGATTTCGGCTCCGGCGTGGCGGTGACCGCGCTGGGCCATTGCCATCCCCGGCTGGTGACGGCACTGCAGGAGCAGGCCGCCCGGCTGTGGCATTGTTCGAACCTCTACCGGGTTCCCGGCCAGGAGCGCGTCGCCGCCCGGCTGGTGGAGAACACCTTCGCCGACACTGCCTTCTTCTGCAATTCCGGCGCCGAGGCCATGGAGTGCGCCATCAAGATGGTGCGCAAGTATCATTACGAGGCCGGCCGGCCGGAACGCTTCCGGGTGATTTGCGCCACCGGCGCCTTCCACGGCCGCACCCTGGCCACCATCGCCGCCGGCGGGCAGGAGAAGCACCTCAAGGGCTTCTCGCCGGCCATGGACGGCTTCGACCATGTGCCCTACGGCAACCTGAACGCACTGCGCGACGCCATCGGACCCGCCACCGCCGCCATCCTGGTCGAGCCGGTGCAGGGCGAGGGCGGCATCGTCACCGGTGATCCCGACTACCTGCGGCGGCTGCGCGCCACCGCCGACGAGTTCGGCCTGCTGCTGGTGTTCGACGAGGTGCAGACCGGCATGGGCCGCACCGGCCGGCTGTTCGCCCACCAGCATGCCGGCGTCGCTCCCGACGTGATGGCGGTGGCCAAGGGTTTGGGCGGCGGCTTTCCGGTCGGCGCCTGCCTGGCGACGGAAACGGCTGCCGCCGGCATGACCGCCGGCACGCACGGCTCCACCTTCGGCGGCAACCCGCTGGCCATGGCCGCCGCCGAGACGGTGCTGGACGTCATGCTGGCGCCGGAGTTCCTGCCCCGGGTCGAGGCCATTGCCGCCGTGCTGCGCGCCCGCCTCGACGAGGTGGCGGCCCGCTTCCCCGACAAGATCGAGGCGGTGCGCGGCCTCGGCCTGATGCTGGGTATCAAGCCGCGCCGACCCAACACCGAGCTGATTGCCGCCCTGCAGGCCAACGGCCTGTTGACCATCGGCGCCGGCGACAACGTGGTGCGCTTCCTGCCACCGTTGATCATCGACGAAAGCCATGTGGACGAGGCCGTCGGCATTCTCTCCCGGACCCTGGCTGATCTGTCATGAAGCACTTCCTCGACCTCGACCGCTTCGAGCCGGAGACGTTGCGCCGCATCCTCGACCTGGGCGCGGCCTACAAGCGGGGCGAGACGCCGCACGGCGACCGGAAGCCCCTGTCGGGCAAGGTGCTGGCGATGATCTTCGAGAAGCCCTCGACCCGGACCCGCGTCTCGTTCGAGATCGGCATGAAGCAGCTGGGCGGCGACGTCATCATGCTGACCAACACCGACACCCAGCTCGGCCGCGGCGAGACCATCGCCGACACCGCCCGGGTGCTGTCGCGTTTCGTCGATGCCATCATGATCCGCACCGACAACCCCGACAAACTGGTGGAGATGGCGGAATACGCCACCGTGCCGGTGATCAACGGTCTGACCGACAGCTCGCATCCCTGCCAGGTGATGGCCGACGTGATGACCTTCGAAGAACATCGCGGCCCCATCAAGGGCCGGGTGGTGGCATGGAGCGGCGACGGCAACAACGTGGCGTCCAGCTTCATCCAGGCCGCGGTGCAGTTCGACTTCACCCTGCGGCTGGCCTGCCCGGCCAGCCTGATGCCGTCCACCGCCGTGCTCGGCTGGGCCCGCTCCAAGGGTGCCCGGGTCGAGGTCATGGCCGATCCCAAGGCCGCCGTGGACGGGGCCGCCCTGGTGGTGACCGATACCTGGATGTCCATGGGCTGCCAGGACACCGAGCGGCCGCTGCTGCTGGCGCCCTATCAGGTCAACGACGCGCTGATGGCGCTGGCCGCCCCCGACGCCCTGTTCATGCACTGCCTGCCCGCCCATCGTGGCGAGGAAGTCACCGACACGGTGATGGACGGCCCGCAGTCGGTGGTGTGGGACGAGGCGGAAAACCGCATGCACACCCAGAAGGGCATCCTCACCTGGTGCCTGTCGTGAGCGAACGCACGGACGATATTCTTCTCCCCTTCTCGGTCGGCGGCGGCGCGGTGCGCGGGCGGATGGTGCGGCTGGGGACGGAACTCGACACCATCCTCGACGGCCACAGCTATCCCGAGCCGGTGGCGCGCCTGCTGGGCGAGACGGTGGTGCTGGCGGCGGCGCTGGCCGGCGGCCTCAAATACGAGGGCATCTTCACCCTGCAGGCCCAGGGCAAGGGGGCGGTGTCGCTGCTGGTGGCCGACGTCACCAGTGCCGGCGCCCTGCGCGCCTATGCCCGCTTCGACGAGGCCAGGCTGGCGGGAACCTCGGTGCCCGACTTGCTGGGCGAGGGCTATCTCGCCTTCACCGTCGACCAGGGCGCCGACACCGACCGCTACCAGGGCATCGTGGCGCTGACCGGCGATACCCTGGCCGAGTGCGCCGAGCTCTATTTTCGCCAGTCGGAACAGTTGCCCACCATCGTTAAGCTGGCCTCGGCGCGTGACGGTGGCTGGACGGCGGCGGCGGTGCTGATCCAGCGCATGCCGGCCACCGGCAACGCGCCGATCCTCACCCATGACGAGGCCGAGGACGGCTGGCGCCGCGCCGGGGTTCTGCTGAATACCGTGACGGCAGCCGAGATGCTGGACCCGGCGCTGGCGCCGGCGCGCTTGCTGCATCGGCTCTACCACGCCGAGTTCCTGCAGGTCTTCGAGGCCAAGCCGCTGGAGGCGCGCTGCCGCTGCTCGCGGGACAAGGTGGCGGGGACCCTGAAGTCGTTTCCCGCCGACGAGGTGCGTGGCCTGGAGGACGAGAACGGCAACGTCGTCGTCACCTGCGAGTTCTGCCGTACCGACTATGTCTTCGGTCGAGCCGACCTGGCGGCCTTGCACGCATCTTGACGCGGCCTTCGCACATGCCACAATAGGCGCCTCATTCTCCAAAGGAACGATTCCATGGTCGCACGGCATTTCCGCGTGATGGCGGTCATCCTCGCCACCCTCGCCCTCCCCGCCTGTCAGGACGTCAAGCCGCCCATGCAGAAGCTGCCGGCCATCAGCTTCGCCAACCAGCGGCCCATCAACCTCGACGTCGGCCAACTGGAGATCGTTCCCGAATACCAGGCGCCCGGCCGCAGCCCCAATATCGAACACCTGATGCCGGTGTCGCCGGAAGGGGCCGCCATCCGCTGGGCGCAGGACCGCCTGAAGCCGGTGGGCACCACCGGCTTCGCCCGCGTCACCATCAAGAACGCCAAGGTGGTGTCGGTTCCCCTCAAGACCGACAAGGGCGTCGCCGGCCTGTTCAAGACCGAGCAGGAAGAGCGCTACGACGCCGCGCTGGACGTGTCGGTGGAGATTCTCGACCAGCGCCACCTGCCCATCGGCAGCGACGTGGTGGCCCGTTCCAGCCGTTCGCGCACCGTGCCGGAGGGCATGACCATCAATGAGCGCGACCGCGTGCTCTACGAGATCAGCGAGTCCCTGGCCAAGGACATCGACCAGCAGCTGGAGCAGCTGATCAAGACCTATCTGGCCCGCTGGGTGAAGTAGGCGGCCCCAGCCGCCGCTCGCCGCCCCGGTTCAGCGCGCGCATGGCGCCGTCGAGGCCGTCGAGGGTCAAGGGGTGCATGTGTCCCGCCATCAGCCGCCGCAGCATTTCGGTGGACTGGGTCCACTGCCATTGAGCCTGGGGCGCCGGGTTGAGCCAGACCGCGCTCGGCCAGGCCGCCAGCAGGCGCTCCAGCCACACCCGCCCCGGCTCCTCGTTCCACTCCTCGACGGCGGCGCCGGGAGCGGTCAGTTCGTAGGGGCTCATGGCGGCGTCGCCGACGATGATCAGCTTCCAGTCGGCGGGATAGGTGTGGATGAGGTCGGTGGTCGCCACCTGGTCTTCCCAGCGCCGCTGGTTGTCGCGCCACAGCCGGCCATAGGGGCAGTTGTGGAAGTAGTAGTGCTCCAGATGCTTGAATTCAGAGCGCGCCGCCGAGAACAGCTCCTCGCAGCGGGCGACATGGTCGTCCATGGAGCCGCCGACGTCGAGCAGCAGCAGCACCTTGATGCGGTTGTGGCGCTCCGGCACCAGCTTGAGGTCGAGCATGCCGCCCTGGCGTGCCGTGGCGCCGATGGTACCGGCGAGGTCCAGTTCGGTGGCGGCGCCCTCGCGGGCGAAGCGGCGCAGGCGGCGGAGCGCCAGGCGGAAGTTGCGGCTGCCCAGGTCCTGGCCGTCGTCGAGGTTCTTGAAGTCGCGGCGGTCCCATACCTTGACGGCGCGGCGATGGCGCGAGCCGTCCTGACCGATGCGCACCCCCTCGGGATTGTAGCCATAGGCCCCGAACGGCGAGGTGCCGGCGGTGCCGATCCATTTCGAGCCGCCCTGATGGCGCCCCTTTTGCTCGGCGAGACGCTGCCGTAACGTCTCCATCAGCGCGTCGAAGCCGCCCAATGCCTTGATCTCCGCCATCTCCTCGGGGGTCAACAGGCGCTCGGCCAGCTTGCGCAGCCACTCCTCGGGGATTTCGGCGGTGAGGTCGGCCGTGGCGGTGTCGCCCACCACGCCGTTGAAGACGCGGGCGAACACCCGGTCGAACTTGTCGAGGTTGCGCTCGTCCTTCACCAGGGCGGTGCGGGCCAGGTAGTAGAAGGTTTCGACGTTGAATCCGGCCACGCCGCGCCGTACCGCCTCCAGCAGCGTCAGGTACTCCTTCAGGGAGACCGGCACCTTGGCGTCGCGCAAGGAGAGGAAGAGGGGGAGGAACATGTCCGACGTACTCGCGTGCCTGATTTTTTGTGCCCTCCCCGGTCCATACACCGCGGGCGGGGGAGAGAGAAGATGATTAATCTTACTGTGTCATAGAATACGATTTTGTGGTATGGATGGAGATTGGTTCTGCTCGAAAGGGGGCGAGCATGGGTCTCCAGGATTTTGGTGCCGACAGTGAATCGCGGTTTGAGGCGTATGTCGAGCGGCTTTCACGGGCAGTGAGGCATGCCGACCGGGCGGCGCCGCTGCGGGCCTACTGCCTGG
>CAJANL010000277.1 GCA_903941105.1 uncultured Rhodospirillaceae bacterium | reverse complement strand
CGCAGCCCCGATGCCGTGAAATCCCCGCGAAGCCCAATTGCAGCCGCCATGGCAAACCTCCCGATGTTTGCCATGTTGAATCAGATCGGCGCCGTCTTGGGAATCCCCCGCGTGAGTCTGATTCACCGGGACTTGGTATTAGCCGGCCGCGATGATGCGCCGGCCGCGAACCACAGCCTCGCCACATCGTAGTCTCAGCAGGCCTGCAAACAGGAGGAAGGCATGAACGCATCCCGCCTCTCGCTCGCTGTCGCCGCTATCGTGCTGTGCCTGACCAGTGGTGCCGCCCTCGCCCAGGTGAGCGGCGCCGACCACGCCGACCGCATGGCGGCGGAAATCGCCCTCAAGCGCTCCCAGGTGCGGGCCGAGACTCCCTGCTGGGCCGGCCGCGTCGCCACGCCCCAACAATTGCCCTCCCGCGCCCGGCAGGGGAACTATCCCACCACCGGAACAGCAGGAAAGGTTCCGTGCGGGAGGTGACGATTGGCTCCGTCGTCCCCATTTGGGTATAGTGACGTCATGCGCTTAATGGGGATCTGCGAATGCTTCTGATGAAGGGCTCCGACACGCCGTCGTCGGAAATCACCGAGCGGAAGCTCTATCTCGATCGCCGCCGCTTCCTCGAATTGGGGGCGGCGGCGGTGTTCGGCGTCGCTGGCAGCGCCGCGGCGGCGCCGCTGGCCGACGTGGTCAAGGGCAAGGTCATCCTCGATGAGAGCCCGACGCCGCTGGAGGCGGTCACCACCTACAACAACTTCTATGAATTCGGCACCGACAAGGACGACCCGGCGCGGCTGGCGCCCAAGACCTTCACGCCCTTGAAGCCGTGGACGGTGGCGGTGGAGGGGGAATGCGCCAGGCCGGCAACGCTGGACTATCTCGACCTCATCCGCCCCAACCGGCTGGAGGAACGGATCTACCGCATGCGCTGTGTCGAGGCGTGGTCCATGGTGATCCCCTGGGTGGGGGTGCCGCTGGGCGAGGTGCTGAAGCGCTTCGAGCCGACCTCGCGGGCCAAGTTCGTCGAGTTCACCACCCTGGCCGACCCGGTGCGCATGCCGGGCGTCAAGAGCCGCGTGCTCGAATGGCCTTATGTGGAGGGCCTGCGCATCGACGAGGCCATGCACCCGCTGACCCTGCTGGCGGTCGGCCTCTATGGTGAGGAACTGCCGCCGCAGAATGGGGCGCCGATCCGGCTGGTGGTGCCGTGGAAATACGGCTTCAAGAGCGCCAAGTCCATCGTGCGCATCCGCTTCGTCGAACAGGCGCCGCGCAGCTCGTGGATGAAGTCGGCACCGCGCGAGTACGGCTTCTATTCCAACGTCAACCCCAAGGTCGACCATCCGCGCTGGAGCCAGGGTACCGAACGCCGCATCGGTGAATTCCGTCGCCGTCCGACCCTGATGTTCAATGGCTATGCCGAGCAGGTGGCGGCACTCTATTCCGGCATGGATCTGGCCAAGGACTTTTGATGCGAGGCCGCCATTCCTGGGCCAAACCGGCCGTCTTCGCGCTGTGCCTGGTGCCGCTGGCCTGGCTGGTGTGGAAGGCGCTGTACGGCTTCCTCGGCGTCAATCCCATCGAGACCGTCAACCGCTTCCTGGGCGACTGGGCGTTGCGCTTCCTGTTGCTGTCTCTGGCGGTGACGCCGCTTCGCAAGGTCAGCGGCTGGGCGGCGGTGGCCCGGTTCCGCCGCATGATCGGCCTGTTCGCCTTCTTTTACGCCTGCCTGCATGTCTCGTCCTATGTCGGACTCGATCACTTCTTCGACTGGCAGGCGCTGGGCAAGGACATCGTCAAGCGGACCTACATCGCCGTCGGCATGGCGGCGCTGGTGCTGCTGGTGCCGCTGGCCGTCACCTCCACCGACGCCATGGTGCGGCGTCTGGGCGGCCGGCGCTGGCGTACCCTGCACCGCAGCGTCTATGCGGTGGGGGTGCTGGGGGTGGTGCATTATTGGATGATGGTCAAGGCCGACATCCGCGAGCCCATGCTCTATGCCGCCATCCTGGCGGTGCTGTTGGGATATCGGGTGGCAGCGGTGATCCACTCCCTCCCCCCGCGTGGTTCGACCGGGGGGAGGGAGTAGGCTGGCGTTTACGGATTCGGCCTTTCCGACGGTGTGGGTTCGCTGGATGGGGGGGGTGTCTGGCGGCTGACGGGTGGCTGGTCCTGAGGCGTCAAGCCCTGTTGCTGTCCCGGGGCTTGGCCCTGGCCCTGTTGGGATTTGTCGGGCACCTGGGACTGTTCCTGCCCCTGGTTGTCGCAGGCGCCGAGTCCCAATGTCAGCCCGACGAGCGCTAAGGTGAGGGTTCGCTTGATAATCATCCGCGTTCTCCGGCGTTGGTGGCTTCGTGCCGACAACCCGCTCCAGCGACAAAGGTTCCCCGTTCCTTATCGGAAGGGAGGGCGCCATAATGGGGGGATGCGTAAGCTCTTCCTCCTCCTCGCCGTCCTAGTGCTGCCGTCCAGTGAGCTGGCCGCCGCCGCCAAGCCGAAGGGCTGCCTGACGACGGCCGAAATCCAGGCGGAGCAGGAAATTCGCCACGGCGTCTTTCTGCGCGAGGCGGCCAGCCGTTGCGACGTCGAGTACACCAAGGGGACGCGCCAGTCCTGGGATACCTTCTACACCCAGGCGGCGCCCCGCTTCGCCAAGGCCAAGGACAAACGCATCAAGGCCTGGCAACGCGAATTTCCCGACAACTGGCAGCGCGCCCTGACCACCGCCGATGGCCGCGTCGTCACCTATCACCGCAACTATCCCTTATCGGGCGCCTATTGCCAGAGCGTCGAAGATCTGGTGCAGGCGGTGACCAAAAAGGGCTATGCGGGCTTCAGCAAGCAGGCCAACACGATCCAGAATGAGGTCATCGGCGACTACAAGGTTTGCCGCTAAGGCGCGTCAGTGACGCGTGCCGCTCTGGTCGATTTTTTCCTTGATGGGATGCACGGCTTCGCTCGCGACGGTGCTTGATATTTCCAACAGCCGGGCACTTTCCTGCAGGAAGGTGTCGACGCTTTCGCGCATGAATTCCCGGCTGAGCTGCATCATATCCTCCACCGACCGGCAGCCCATCAGGTCGTTGGCGGTCCGCATGCCGAGCCGCAGCGAATGCTGTGAGTATTGCATCATTTCGAGGCCTATTTCCTGCAT
Source organism: uncultured Rhodospirillaceae bacterium (assembly GCA_903941105.1). GTDB lineage: Bacteria > Pseudomonadota > Alphaproteobacteria > Rhodospirillales > Magnetospirillaceae > CAJANL01. The sequence goes on along the minus strand of CAJANL010000277.1, from coordinate 14,140 downwards.
GCCCTTGGCGAGCTTGGCGCCGCTCTGCATGAGGACGTCGACGTCGTCCTTGGAGACGTCGGTCATATCGCGGTAGGCGCGCGCGCCAGCAGTGACGAACTGCTGCATCTGGTCGGTGGAGCGCCGCCCGAACTCGGTGACGTTGGAGACACCCTGTGCCGTCATTCGGCTGGCGATCTCATCGCCGGTTTCTGCCTTCCTGCTGGCCATCTGCTCTATCCCTTGCTTCAGGTTTCCCCTCGTGCCTCACGGCACATTTCCCCTCGTGCCTTCACAACCCTATCCCGCAGAACACCAATGGCCGCCGCGGGTTCCCAGGGGGATTTGCATTTCAGGGCGAAGCAGGAATCAAAACGCCCCGGCGTTGCCGCCGGGGCGATCAATCGCTCGGAAGCTTTCGATGATTACTCGGTCTCGCCGCCGGTCGAGGCCAGGTACATCACGACGCTGGTGAACACCGCCGTCAGCAGCAGGCCGAGATAGATCATGAAGTTCATCGGGCTGGCACCGCCGAACAGCGCGCCCAGCACCGGTGTGGCCAGGTAAAGGACGATGACCAGCACGCCGGCCACGGTGAGACCCAGAACCTTCGGAAGGACGTCCATCATGCGCTCCTTGGAATAGTCAGTGCCGGCTTCGTCAGCCAGCCCCCTCGGCGGAGAGCATTAGCATATCCGGTGCTTCTAAGGAAGGCGGTTCGTGTAATGCTTCTAAGGAAGCAGGTAAACCTTCTACATCTTTCGGAGCATTGAAAGCCTCCCCCTTGGAGGAAAGATGGGAAACTGAACCGACGTTTGGCGAGGCTCGACCGTGCAGGACGGCCCGAGGATCTACAACCTGTTTCCCCCGCTGGTGGGTCCGATGGTGCGTTGGATCGCAGAGCTTCCGCGCATTGCCGCCATGGGCTTCGATTGGGTGTGGCTCAATCCGGTGCATTACCCGGGGTTCTCGGGCAGCCTCTATGCCATCAAGGACTACCACCGCATGAACCCGCTGTTTTCCGAGGCCGATCCGGATGCGGCCCTGGGCGAGTTCGTGGCTGCGGCAAATGGTCACGGCCTCAAGGTGATGATGGATCTGGTGATCAATCATACCTCCAAGGATGCCCTGCTGATCGCCGAACATCCCGAGTGGTTCGCCCGCACCCCCGACGGTGGGCTGAAGTCGCCCTCGGTGGTCGATCCCGGCGACGCCACCAAGACCACCGAGTGGGGCGATCTGGCCGAAATCGACTACGGCATCCCCGAGTATCATCCCGCCATGATCGCCCATTGGGGGGCGCTGGTGCGGCGCTGGGCCGCCCTGGGCATTGCCGGCTTTCGCTGCGATGCCGCCTACAAGGTGCCGGCGGAGGTGTGGGCCGGCATCATCGCCGAGGGGCACGGTGCGGTCTTCGCCGCCGAGACCCTGGGGTGCACGACCGAGGCCATCACCGCCTTGCATCGCGCCGGCTTCGATCTGCTGTTCAACAGCGCCAAGTGGTGGGATTTCCATGCCCCCTGGCTGCTGGAACAGTACGAAGTGCTGCGCCCTATCGCGCCCTCGGTCGCTTTTCCCGAGAGCCACGATACCGAACGGCTGGCGGTGGAGGTGGCGGGGCGAGGCGACGCCGAGGCGTGGTACCGGCTGTGGGCGCGCTTTGCCGCCTTCTTCTCCGCCGGCTGGATGATGCCGATGGGCTTCGAGTGGGGCGCAACCCACAAGCTCGACGTAATCGCCACCCGTTCCGAGCACCGCGAACCGCCGCGCTTCGACCTGTCCGATTTCATCGCCGGGCTCAACCGCGAGAAGGCGGCCAGCCCGGCGCTCACCCTGGAGGGGCCACAGCGGCGCCTGACCGCCGATGAGTCCGATCTGGTGGTGCTGCTGCGCCTCACCCCCGACGGGCGCGAGGTGGCGCTGCTGGCCATGAACACCGACTGGCGCGCTTCCGTCACCCTCAACCTGGCCGAACTGGTGGAAAGCAAAGCCCCCGAGGTCGGCCGTTTCGTGGCCGCGCTGCCCGGCCGCCTCACCCTGGCGCCGCTCGAAGCCCGCACCTGGGCCGGCCGCGCCGGTGCGCTGCGCGCCGCCGCCGAGCGGGCGGTGGCGCTGCCGGCGGTGCGTGAGCCGGCGCCGCTGGGGCCGCTGCCCGAGGTTCACGCCCCCGGCATCCTGATCCTGGCGGTGGAGCCCAGCGTTGACGGCGGTCGCTGGCCGGTCAAGCGCGAGGTCGGCGACGTGCTGGAGGTTACCGCCGATATCCTCAAGGACGGTCACGACGTGCTGGCCGCCCGTCTGTTGTGGCGTGAGGGGGCGGGGAAGTGGGCGGCGGTGCCCATGGCCATAGAGCAGAACGACCGCTGGATCGGCCGCCTGGCCCTGGCGCGCAATACCCGCATCCGCTTCACCGTCGAGGCCTGGGTCGACCGCTGGGCGACCTGGCGGGATGAAGTGGCGAAGAAGCGCCAGGCCGGACAGCCCCTCGCCGTCGAGCTGGCCGAGGGCCGCCGCCTGCTGATGGCGGCGCTGGAGCGGGCCGAGGGCACCGATCACCGCCGTCTCGACGGTCTGCTGGCTGAGAGCGCCGCACTGGCCGACGAGGGCGAGCGGGCCGAACTACTGTTGTCCGCCCGGGTCGAGTCGGTCATGGCCCGCCTGCCCGACCGCAGTCACGCCGTTCGTCATCCCCACACCTACGAGGTGGTGGTGGATCGCGTTCGTGCGCGCTTCGGCGCCTGGTACGAGATGATGGTGCGCAGTCAGGGCTCGGATTCCAAGCGCGGCGCCACCCTCCGCGAGGCCGAGCGCCGCCTGCCCGAGATCGCGCGGATGGGCTTCGACGTGGTGTATCTGCTGCCGGTGCATCCCATCGGCCGTGTCCACCGCAAGGGGGCCGACAATGCCCTGGTGGCGGGCGAGGGCGACCCCGGCAGCCCATATGCCATCGGCAGCGTCGAGGGCGGCCATACCGCCATCCATCCCGAGCTCGGCACCATCGAGGATTTCCGCCGCTTCCGCGACCGCGCCGTCGAGTTGGGCATGGAACTGGCGCTGGATTTCGCCATCCAGTGCGCTCCCGATCACCCGTGGGTCCAGCATCATCCCGAGTGGTTCGTCTTCCGCCCCGACGGCAGCATCAGGTACGCCGAGAACCCGCCCAAGAAATATCAGGACATCGTCAATCTCGATTTCCACGGCGCCGGCGCCGAGGCGCTGTGGCGCGAGTTGCTGGCGGTGGTGATGTTCTGGGTGGGCGAGGGGGTGCGCATCTTCCGCGTCGACAATCCCCACACCAAGCCGCTGCCGTTCTGGGAATGGCTGATCCGTATCGTACAGGACCAGTATCCCGACGTGGTCTTCCTGGCCGAGGCCTTCACCCGTCCCAAGATGATGCTGGCCTTGGCCAAGGCCGGTTTCAACCAGTCCTACACCTATTTCACCTGGCGGAACTTCAAGGGCGAACTCACCGATTACCTGAGCGAACTGGCACATGGCGAGGCACGCCAGGTGATGCGGCCCAATTTCTTCCCCTCCACGCCCGACATCCTGCCGCAATACCTCCAGACCGGCGGGCGGGCCGCCTTTCGCATCCGTCTGGTGCTGGCGGCCACCCTGTCGCCGTCCTACGGCATCTATAACGGCTACGAGCTGTGCGAGGCCGCCGGCATTCCCGGCCACGAGGAGTACCTGCACTCCGAGAAGTATCAGCACAAGGTGTGGGACTGGAACCGCCCCGGCCACATCAAGGACGACATCACCCGGCTCAACGCCATCCGGCGTGACAACCCGGCGCTGCACGAACTGGAGAACCTCAGCTTCCATGACGCCGATGACGAGGCGGTGCTGTTCTTCGCCAAGCTGGCTCCCGACCATTCCAACATGATCTTCGTGGCGGTGACCCTGGACCCGTTCGATGCGCGCGAGGCGACGCTGACCTTTCCGCTGGAGCGCATGGGGGTGCCCGCCGGCGAGACCTTCGAGGTCGAGGAGCTGTTGACCGGCCACCGTCACCTGTGGCGCGGCGCCCACCACCGCATCCACCTCGACCCGGCGGTCAACCCAGCGGTGATCTATCGCGTCACGGTATGGACCAGCGTGGAGTATCGGACGCCGTGCCTGTGATCGGAGGCGCCATGGACTCGCTGTGGTACAAGGACGCCATCTTCTATCAGGTCCATGTGCGCTCGTTCTTCGATGCCGACAACAACGGCATCGGTGACTTCGTCGGGCTGTGTCAGAAGCTCGACTACATCCAGGCGCTGGGGGTCGATACCGTCTGGTTGCTGCCGTTCTATCCTTCGCCGCTCAGGGACGACGGCTACGACATCGCCGATTACCGCGCCATCAATCCCGCCTACGGCACGGTGCGCGACTTCCGCAGCTTCGTGCGCGCGGCACATGGTCGCGGCATCCGGGTGGTGACCGAGCTGGTGATCAACCACACCTCGGACCAGCACCCGTGGTTCCAGCGGGCGCGGCGGGCGCGGCGAGGTTCGGCGGCGCGCGAATTCTATGTCTGGAGCGACACCGACACCCGCTACGCCGGCACCCGCATCATCTTCACCGACACCGAAAAGTCCAACTGGGCCTGGGACGATGAGGCCAAGGCGTTCTACTGGCACCGCTTCTTCTCGCATCAGCCCGACCTCAACTTTGCCAATCCCCGCGTGGTGCGCGAGGTCATCTCGGTGATGCGATTCTGGCTCGACGCCGGGGTCGACGGGCTGCGGCTCGACGCCGTGCCCTATCTATGCGAGCGCGAGGGCACCAACAACGAGAACCTGCCGGAGTCGCACGCGGTGCTGAAGCAGTTGCGCGCCGCCCTCGACCACAGCCATCCCGGCCGCATGTTCCTGGCCGAGGCCAATCAGTGGCCCGAGGACGTGCTGCCCTATTTCGGCGATGGCGACGAGTGCCACATGGCCTTCCACTTCCCGCTGATGCCGCGCATGTACATGGCTATCGCCCGCGAGGACCGGCACCCCATCACCGACATCATGCGCCAGACTCCGGACGTGCCGCCGGGTTGCCAGTGGGCCATCTTCCTGCGCAACCATGACGAATTGACGCTGGAGATGGTCACCGATCCCGAGCGCGACTACCTGTGGAGCACCTATGCCTCGGACCGCCGCGCCCGCCTGAACCTGGGCATCCGCCGCCGTCTGGCGCCCCTGATGGAGAACGACCGTCGCCGTATCGAGCTGTTGAACAGCGTGCTGTTCTCCATGCCCGGCACCCCCATCGTCTATTACGGCGATGAACTGGGCATGGGTGATAACTTCTTCCTGGGCGACCGCAACGGGGTGCGCACTCCCATGCAATGGACCGAGGACCGCAACGGCGGCTTCTCGCGCGCCGATCCCGCCAGCCTGTTCCTGCCGCCCAACATGGACCCGGTCTACGGCTATCAGGCGGTCAACGTCGAGGCGCAGACCGCCAGCCCGTCGTCACTGCTGAACTGGATGAGACGCATGATCGCGGTGCGCCGGGGCCGCCGCAGTTTCGGGCGCGGCAGCTTGCGCTTCCTCTATCCCAGCAACCGCCACGTTCTGGTGTACCTGCGCGAGTGCGAGGCCGAGACCGTGCTGTGCGTCGCCAATCTGTCGCGCTCGGCGCAGGGGGTCGAGCTGGATCTGGGGCAGTTCCGCGGCCGCGTGCCGGTTGAGCTGACGGGGCAGTCCAGCTTCCCACCCATCGGCGAACTGCCCTACTTCCTGACGCTGCCGGGCTACGGCTTCTATTGGTTCCTGCTTTCGGCCGAGGCCGAGCCGCCGGTGTGGCATGTCGACCTGCCCGGCACGGTGTCCGAGTTGCTGACGTTGGTGGTGCGCGAGGGCTTCTCCGATTTGCTGGCCGGGAGCTGTCGGCGTTTGCTGGAGCGCGACGTGCTGCCGGCCTTCCTGCAAAACCGGCGCTGGTTCGCCGAGAAGGATGTCGGCCTGGCCTCGGTGGAGATGCTGCTCTGGGCCGAGTTATCGTCGAGCCGGGGCAAATGGCTGGTGGCGCTGCTGGCAGCGAAGCGGGCCGACGGTGGCGTGCGTCATTACCACCTGCCGTTGTCCATCGCCTGGGATGCCGGCCATGATCCGGTCACTGTCGGCACCCAGGCCCTCGCCCGCATGCGCCGCGGCCGTACGGTGGGATTGCTGGGTGATGCTGTCCACGACGACGATTTCCTGCTCGCCCTGATCGAGATGGTGCGCGGGCAGGTCCATCTGCCCGCTTCGGACGGACGCCTGGTATGCCACTCGACCCGCGCCCTGGCCGATGTGGTCCTGCCCGGCCAGCCGGGCGTCGTTCGGGTTGGTGGCGAGCAGAGCAACAGCTCGGCGGTGGTGGGCGGGGCGGTGGTGGTGAAGCTGATCCGGCGGCCGATGGACGGTCCCAACCCCGAGGTGGAGATGGGACGCCGCCTCACCGAAACCTCGCGCTTCGCCAACACGCCGCCGCTGCTGGGCTGGATCGAGATGGCGGACGGCACCGGTCGGGCGCGGGTGCTGGCGGTAATGCATGGCCACGTCGCCAATCAGGGCTCGGCCTGGGAGTGGGTGCAGGCCGAGTTGGACCGCTTCCTCGACGAGGCAAGTCTGGTACCGGCCGAACGGCTGGCCGAGCGCATCTCGGCCGGTCTGCTCGACGACATGCGGGATTTCGCCCGGGTGGTGGGGCAGCGCACCGCCGAGATGCACCGCGCACTGGCGCACCCCACCGGTGATCCCGATTTCGAGCCGGTGCCGGTGGTGGCCGAGGACCTGGAGCGCTGGCGCCTGCGGGTCCTGGAGCAGGCGCGCGGCGCCCTGGAGGTGCTGGCCCGCTGTGACCTGCCCGAAGGCCGCCGGCTGGCCGAGGATCCAAGCCGTCTGTTCCTGGCGGTGGACGCCCGCGTGCCCAAGCGCCCGTTTGGCATTCTGACCCGCATCCACGGCGATTACCATCTGGGGCAACTGCTGGTGGCGAAGGAGGATGTCTACGTCATCGACTTCGAAGGCGAGCCGGGACACGCCGTCGATGCCCGCCGAGCCAAGGACAGCCCGTTGCGCGACGTGGCCGGCATGCTGCGGTCGTTCGACTATGCCATGCGCACCAGCATGGCCCGCATGGCCGCGGCCAGGCCCGAGGTGCCGGCGCAATTGGAGCAGGTGGCAGGGGACTGGCGGGCCAGTGCGAGCGAGGCATTCCTTCAGTCCTACACCATGGCGGTGCTGGAGGGGAGGGGACTGCCTTTGGGCGATCCGGAGGCCGGCACCCTGCTGGACCTGTTCTTGATCGAAAAAGCCTGCTACGAAGTTCGCTACGAGGCCGCTAACCGTCCGGCTTGGCTGGGAGTGCCGTTGAAGGCTCTGCTGGCAATGACGGGAAGCTGAAGGGGAGCCCGATGACCAAGACCCACGTCCTGGTGGCGCCAGCCGACGCCGAGGCGATCGTTGCCGGTACGCACGGCGACCCCTTCGCTTTCCTCGGGCCGCATCCCGTCAAGGGAGGCATGGTGGTCCGCAGCTTCCAGCCCCAGGCCACCCGCCTCTGGGTGGTGGGGCCGGCCGGCGAGGCCGAGGCCGAACGCGTCCATGCCGAGGGTTTGTTTGCCGTCCGGGTCGGGCCGGCCACCGCCGGTGCCTACCGCCTCAAGCTGGAATACCCCGACGGTCGCATCGAGACGGTGGAGGATCCCTACCGTTTTCCGCCGGTGCTGGGCGAGTTGGACGTTCATTTGCTGTCCGAGGGCAGCCACCGCCGCACCTTCGAGAAGATGGGGGCGCATGTGGTCACCGTCGACGGGGTCGAAGGGGTGAACTTCGCGGTGTGGGCGCCCAATGCCAGGCGGGTTTCGGTGGTGGGCGACTTCAACGGCTGGGACGGCCGGCGCCACAGCATGCGTCTGCGCCACGAGGCCGGCGTGTGGGAGATCTTCGTGCCCGGCCAGGGCCAGGGGACCCACTACAAGTACGAGATCGCCGGCAGCGGTGGCCGCCTGCTGCCGCCGAAGTCGGACCCTTACGGCCACCACGCCGAGGTGCCGCCAAAGACCGCCTCGGTGGTGTGGGACCTGGCCGAGCGCGACTGGTCGGACGGCGACTGGATGGACCGCCAGGCGGCGCGCAACGACCGCCACTCCCCCATCAGCATCTACGAGGTCCATCTCGGCTCGTGGCGCCGGGTACCCGAAGAGGGCGGCCGGTCGCTGACCTACCTGGAGATGGCCGACCAGTTGGTCGATTACGTGCGCGACCTGGGCTTCACCCATGTGGAATTCCTGCCGGTGCACGAATATCCCTTTTCGGGCAGTTGGGGCTATCAGCCGGTGGGCCTGTTCGCGCCCACCAGCCGCTACGGCACCCCCGAGGAATTCCGCGAACTGGTCGAGCGGCTGCACCAGGCCGGCATCGGCGTCATCATCGACTGGGTGGCGGGGCATTTCCCCTCCGATCCGCACGGGCTGCACTATTTCGACGGCACCCACCTGTTCGAGCACGAGGATCCGCGGCTGGGGGTGCACAAGGACTGGAACACCCTGATCTACAACTACGGCCGCCGCGAGGTGGCCAATTATCTGTATTCCAACGCGCTGTACTGGCTGGAGCAGTATCACGTGGACGGCCTCCGGGTCGACGCGGTGGCCTCCATGCTCTACCTCGACTATTCGCGCCAGCACGGCGAATGGGTGCCCAACCGCTACGGCGGCAACGAGAATCTCGACGCCATCGATTTCCTGCGGCACATGAACGAGGTGGTCTACGGCGAGCACCCCGGCGCCATGACCATCGCCGAAGAATCCACCGCCTGGCCCATGGTGTCGCGGCCGGTCCATCTCGGCGGCCTCGGCTTCGGCTACAAGTGGAACATGGGGTGGATGCACGACACCCTGCGCTACTTCTCCAAGGATCCCATCCACCGCCGCTATCACCATGACGACCTGACCTTCGGGCTGCTCTACGCCTTCCAGGAAAACTTCGTGCTGCCGCTCAGCCACGACGAGGTGGTGCATGGCAAGGGTTCCATTTTCGGCCGCATGCCGGGCGACCGCTGGCAGCGCTTCGCCAACCTGCGCGCCTATTACGCCTTCATGTGGACCCAGCCGGGCAAGAAGCTGCTGTTCATGGGCTCGGAGTTTGGCCAGGAGCGCGAGTGGGATCACGACGGCAGCCTTGACTGGCACCTGCTGGACGACGGACTGCACGAGGGGGTGCGCCGGCTGGTGCGCGACCTCAACCGCCTTTACCGCACCGAAGCGGCGCTGCACGAACTGGATTGCGACCCCAAGGGCTTCGCCTGGATCGACTGCAACGACCGTGACAACTCGATGATCACCTATTTGCGCCGCGGTCACGATCCCGAGGACGTGGTGGTGGTGGTGTGCAACTTCACCCCCATGGTGCACGATCACTATCGGGTGGGCGTGCCGGCGGGGGGGTATTACCGCGAGATCTTCAACTCGGATTCCGAATGGTACGGTGGCTCCAACGTCCACAACGACGGTGGAGTCATGGCCGAGGAGGTGTCGTGGCACGGTCATCCCTGCTCGCTGCTGTTGCGCACGCCGCCCCTGGCAACATCGGTATTCAAGCGGGACAGGTAGGGCTATAGTAGGGGGCCGTGGGACGAGGTTGGGGCGGAAGGCTGATGATGGACCGCGTGCCGGGGAAGCGTTCCCCATGATTCCCCGCCGCCGCATCTGGCCCGGATCCTCCTATCCCCTCGGTGCCACCTGGGACGGCAACGGGGTCAATTTCGCCTTGTTCTCGGCCCATGCCGAGAAGGTCGAGCTGTGCCTGTTCGACCGGCGCGGCATTCGTGAGATCGAGCGCATCGAGCTGCCCGAGTACACCGACGAGGTGTGGCACGGCTATCTGCCCGACGCGCGGCCGGGGCAGCTCTACGGCTACCGGGTGTACGGCGCCTACGATCCCATGCGCGGCCATCGCTTCAATCCGCACAAGCTGCTGATGGATCCCTATGCCAAGGGGCTGGCCGGCCCCTTCGAGTGGTCGGATACCCATTTCGGCTTCCGGCTGGGCTCCAGTCGCCAGGACCTCATCATCGACCGGCGCGACAACGCCCGCTTCATGCCCAAGTGCCGGGTGGTGGACACCGCCTTCACCTGGAAGGACGATCGCCGCCCCAAGGTGCCGTGGTCCGAGACGGTACTTTACGAACTGCACGTGCGCGGTTTCACCATGAGCCATCCCCAGGTACCGCAGCCGTTGCGCGGCACCTTCCTCGGGCTGGCCCAACCGGCGGTGATCGATCATCTGCGGCGGCTGGGGATCACCTCGGTGGAGCTGCTGCCGGTGCACACCTCGGTGGACGAGCGCCATCTGGTGGAAAAGGGCTTGCGGAACTATTGGGGCTACAACCCCATCAATTACTTCACCGCCGACCCCCGCTATGTCTCGTCAAGCCCGCATGGCGACTTCAAGACCATGGTGCAGCGGCTGCACGATGCCGGCATGGAGGTCATCCTCGATGTGGTCTACAACCACACCGCCGAGGGCAACCACATGGGGCCGACGCTGTCGTTCAAGGGCATCGACAACGCCAGCTACTACCGCCTGGAGCCGGGGGCGGAGCGCTGGTACCAGAACTTCTCGGGCTGCGGCAACACGTTGAATCTGCACCATCCGCGGGTGCTGCAGATGGTGATGGACTCCTTGCGCTATTGGGCCGAGGAGATGCATGTCGACGGGTTCCGCTTCGACCTTGCCGCCAGCCTGGCGCGCGAGGTGCGCGGTTTCGACGGCGGCTCGGCCTTTCTCGACGCCGTGCGCCAGGACCCGGTGCTGTCGCGGGTCAAGATGATCGCCGAGCCCTGGGACCTGGGCGGCGACGGCTATCGCCTCGGCGGCTTCCCGCCCGGCTGGTCCGAGTGGAACGGCCGCTACCGCGACACCGTCCGCCGCTTCTGGCGCGGCGATTCCGGGCTGATCGGCGAGATGGCGTCGCGGCTGACCGGCTCGTCGGATTTGTTCGGCTGGGGCGGGCGGCGGCCATGGGCCAGCCTTAACTTCGTCACCTGCCACGACGGCTTCACCGCGGCCGACCTGGTGGCCTACGACCGCAAGCACAACGACGCCAATGCCGAGGGCAATCGTGACGGTACCGACGCCAACTATTCCTGGAACTGCGGTGTCGAGGGTCCCACCGAGCAGCCGCTGGTCAACGCCCTGCGGCGCCGCCAGATGCGCAACCTGCTCGCCACCATGATGCTGAGCCAGGGGGTGCCCATGCTGCTGGCCGGCGACGAATTCGGCCGCAGCCAGGGCGGCAACAACAACGCCTATTGCCAGGACAACGAGATCAGCTGGGTCGACTGGACCTCCATCGACGAGGAGATGCTGGAATTCGTGTGCCTGCTCAGCGAGTTGCGGCGCTCGCATCCGGTTTTCCGCCGGCCGCGCTTCTTCGAGGGCAAGCGTCTTCCCGGCATTCGTATCAAGGATATCACCTGGGTGACGCCGGAAGGCTTCGAAATGACCCACGCCGACTGGAACATGCCCTATGCCCGCTCCATCGGCTTCATCCTGGGCGGCGAGGCCTGCGCCCTCGACAACATGACCGGCGAGTATGACATGGACGACACCTTCCTGGTGATGCTCAACGCTTACCACGAGACGGTGCCCTATATCCTGCCCCCCGCCGCCCTGGGCCGCAGTTGGGAAGTGGTGGTCGACACCGCCAAGCCAAAGCGGGTGCGTCCCGCCGAGGTGTGGGAAGCCGGGAGCGCCTTCCCGCTGCAGCCGCGCGCGGTGGCCGTGCTGCGGCGGCTGTGATGGATGGCGCGCGATCCGGTCTGGGCGCTTGCGGTCGGTTGATATATTCTACGCTTCGGGACGTGTAATTCTGATCACCGGGAGGGTTGATGAACGACGACGGAGCTCTCGACCGGCTGGCGCAATTGGCCGGTATCGAGGATGGCTGGTGGGACTTCTTCGGCACCTGGCGAGTGGTGCCGGCCGAGACCAAGCTTGCCTTTTTGGAGGCCATGGGCTTTGCCGTCGGCAGCACGGCCGCGGTGCTGGGCAGCCTGTACGAGCTGGAGACCCGCTCGTGGCGTCGTCCGCTTGAGCCGGTGCTGGTGCTCGACGAGCACGGCGACGCCCCCTCCATCTCCATCACCCTGCCGGCCGCCCGCGACGGCGACCAGCTCGAATGGACGCTGGAGGCGGAACTGGGGGGCGTCCATCGCGGCAGTTGCCGGGTCGGCATGCTGGCCTGGGGCGAGGAGCGCGAGGTCGACGGCGTCCTCGTCCGTCGCCGCTGGCTGCGGCTGCCCGACGTGCCGCCGGTGGGCTACCATCGCTTCCGCCTTGCCGGCGCCGAGATGTCCATCATCGTCGCGCCGGCCGGGGCGCATGTTCCCACCGTGGTCGAGCCGGGCCGCAAGGCGTGGGGCATCGCCACCCAGATCTATGCCCTGCGCTCCAGCGGTGATTGGGGGGTCGGCACCTATGCCGGATTGGGCGAGCTGGCGGCGGGGGCGGCAGGGCTGGGGGCGGCGGCGGTGGGGGTGAACCCGCTGCACGCCCTGTTTCCGGCGCAGCCCGAACGCTTCAGCCCCTACGCGCCCTCCAGCCGCCGCTTTCTCAACACCGCCTATATCGACGTCGAGGCCATCCCGGAATTCGCCGAGTGCCGGCAGGCCAAGCGCATGTTCGCCTCGCCCGGCTTTCAGGCCGGGCTGGCACGGGTGCGGGCGCAGGGGCTGGTGGAATACGCCGACGCCGGCCGGCTGGCGCGTCCCATCCTCGACCTTCTCTATACCTGCTTCTGCGAGGAGCACGGCCACGATGAGCGCGGCCGGCAGTTCCGCGACTTCCAGATGGAGGGTGGCCGTAGCGCCGAGCGCTTCGCCACCTTCGCCGCGCTGCATGAACGCTTTCTTGCCGAGGGCAAGGGCTATTGGCGGCACTGGCCGGAGGAATTCCGTCACCCCGAGTCGCCGGCCGTGGCGGCCTTCGCCATCGATAATCGCCACAAGGTCGAGTTCTTCTGGTGGCTGCAATTCGTCGCCGACCAGCAGTTGGCGGCGGCGCAAGAGGCAGCCAAGGCGGCCGGCATGGGCATCGGCCTCTACCGCGACCTCGGCGTCGGCATCGCCGGCGATGGCGCCGAGGCCTGGGCCGAGCAGGATGTGCTGGCCCTCGGCCCCTCGGTGGGAGCGCCGCCCGATCCGCTGGCGCTGAAGGGCCAGGACTGGGGACTGGTGCCGTTCAACCCCATCGCGCTCCGTGAGAAGGCCTATGAGCCGTTCATCGCGGTGATGCGCGCCAACATGCGCCATGCCGGCGCGCTGCGTCTCGATCACGCCATGAGTCTGCAACGGCTGTACTGGGTGCCGCCGGGCCTGGCGGCCGACCAGGGCGCCTATGTGCGCTATCCGGTGGACGACCTGTTCCGTCTGGTGGCGCTGGAAAGCCGCCGTAACCGCTGTCTGGTGATCGGCGAGGACCTGGGTACGGTGCCCGATGGCTTCCGTGAGCGCATGGACCGCATGGGGATCTTCGCCTACCGGGTCATGGTGTTCGAGAAGGATGCCGCTGGACAGGTGCGCCGGCCCGACGGCTACGACGAACTGGCCCTGGCCATCTTCGCGACGCACGACCTGCCGAGCGCGCGCGGCTGGTGGGCGGGCGTCGACATCGATAAGCGCGAGCGGCTCGACCTTTACCCGCGCCCGGGCATGGCAGGCGAGGAGCGGGCGGCGAGGGCCGGCGACCGTAACCTGCTGGTGGCGGCGCTGGCGGGAGAGGGGCTGCTTCCCGGGGATTTCCCCCGTGACGGCGCCCTCGGCCAGGCCCAGGCCGAGGCGCTGACCACCGCCGCGCATGCCTGGCTGGCCCGTGCCCGCTCACGGTTGCTGATGGTGCAGATCGAGGACGTGCTGGCACTCGATCTGCAGATGAACCTGCCCGGCACGGTGGACCAGCACCCCAACTGGCGGCCGCGCTATCCCCAGGACATTGCCGCCTTGCTGGCCGATCCGCGCCTGCGCGCCCTGGCCGAACGGCTGCGGGACGGGCGAGCCTAGCAGGGTGCGGAAAAACTCTTCCCGCCGCCCTTCATCTCGTCACCCCCGCGAAGGCGGGGGTCCATGTTGGGGCAAGGACAGGCATTTGCCCCCATATGCTGTGCTGCAGGACGCATGGATTCCCGCCTTCGCGGG
>CAJANL010000276.1 GCA_903941105.1 uncultured Rhodospirillaceae bacterium | reverse complement strand
TCGAGCCGGCCCGCCTCGACGACATCATTCTCGACTACAACCTTACGCCGCGCCGCTGCCTCAACTTCCGAACACCCTTGGAGGTCTTCCTCGGGCAAGACGTCAGCCTCGGTGTTGCACTTGACATGTGAGTCCATCCCCGCGCCTTCGCGGGGGTGACGAGATGAAGGGCGGCGGAAAGAGCTTTACCGCACCCTGCTAAATGTGCGTCACGCTCTAACCTTTATGATTTCGCCCTCGCCGGGCGCGGCCCGCCGGCCGCTTGGCCGCTCGCTCAATGCTCGCATGAGCGCCGCGTTTCATATTATAGGCACGACGCTCCAGTTACTTCTTCTTCAGCATTCCCAGCAGCTTGTGGTGCCACTTCTGCTGATTGCCCTGGCTGCGGGCGGCCTCGCGGCGGAGGCGGGTTTCCTTGATCATCACCAGGCCGTCGGTGTTGCGCACCAGGGTCAGCTTGCGCTGATGGAAGGCTTCGAGGGCCGGGCGGTAGCCGACGGTGATGATGGTGGCGCCCTCGAACTCGTCCTGCACCAGCCGCATCATCTCTTCCTCGCTGTCGCCGTCCAGCGTGTCGGTGGCCTCCTGGATGAAGATCCAGTTGGGGCGGTGCAGCAGCAGGCGGGCGAAGCCGAGGCGCTGCTGGTCGCCGGCGGTGAGGCGCTGCTCCCAAGCGTCGCTCTCGTCGAGGCGATGGACCTGATGCGCCAGCCCGACGCGGTCGAGCACGGCGCCGAGCGTCTCATCGTCGAAGCCGTCGGGGGGGGGCCGGATAGCTGATGGCGTCGCGTAGGGTGCCGATGGGCAGGTAGGGGCGCTGCGGCATGAAGAAGATGCTGGCACCGGCCGGCAGTTCGACCTTGCCCTGGCCCCACGGCCACAGCTTGGCCACCACCTTGAACAGCTTCACGGCGGCGCGGGGGTCGCCGGAGATCAGCACCCGTTCGCCCAGGCCGATCTCGGCGTCGAAGCCCACCACCACCGCGACACCGTCTGGATTGGCCACCGCCAGGTTGCGGAAGGCCAGCACCGGCCCGGTCGAGGTTTCGATGGCGATGGTGTGGTGATCGACGTGCGACACGTCCTCCTTGAGGTCCTGCAACGCGTCGTGCAGCCCCAGCACCCGGTCCACCGAGGCGCGCCACTCGGCGCCCTTGGCGAGGTTGTCGATGGGCCAGGACAGCGCCGCCGCCATCTGCTGGAAGGCTTGGGCGGTCTGCATCAGCACGCCCAGGGTGATGGCACCGGCGATGTAGCGCGGCGCCGCCACGATCACCGGAAAGGCGGTGGACAGCACCGAGTAGCCCGAGGTGAACAGGAAGATCTTGATCAGCGCCCCGGTCTGGAAGTTCCAGCCATTCTGGATGCCGCGGAACAGGTCGGCCAGCCGGCGGCGCTCGTCGGTTTCGCCGTGGACCAGGGCGATGGCTTCCGAGTTCTCGCGGGCGCGGACCAGGCCGAACCGGAAATTGGCCTCCACCGTCTGGCGTTTGTCCACCGCGCGCACCAGCGGACGCCCCAGCAACAGCGCGGCGCCGGTTCCCGCCGTGGCATAGAGCATGGCGACCCACACCATGTGGCCGGGAACGTTGAGCTCCATGCCGAACATTTCCACCGGCAGCTCGCCCGACAGCGACCACAGGATCTGGGCGAAACTGGCCAGCAGCAGGATGCAGTAGACGAAGGAATGGGCGAGGTCGATGGCCGACTCGGTGACGTTGCGGATGTCCTCGGCGATGCGGCCGTCCGGGTTGTCGTGGTGGCCGGGCATGAACTTCACCTGGAAATGCCGGCCGGCGTCCATCCAGTCGTCCAGCAGGCGGCGGGTCAGCCAGCGGCGCCAGCCCAGCTGCATGCGGCGCTTGACCGCGAGATGGGTGGCAGTGACCGTCATGCTGGCTACCAGGATGATGGCAAGGGCGCCGATCTGCACCATGAAGCGGTCCATGGAGTGCTGTTCGAGGGCGTCGAACAGCCGCTTGCTCCAGCCGTTGATCATCACCGGCACGATGACCTGGGCGACAGTCAGCGCGGCCAGCAGCAAGGTCAGCGACCAGACCTTGAAGCGGTCCTCCGACGACCAATAGGCCCCGGCGAGGCGCAGGAACTGGCGGGTGAAGCTGGGCGGCCGGACGACCGGAGGACGAACGTCGCCGGGCGGTGACTCGCCTCCATTGGGTACGTTCGCGGTCATCAAAATGGCGCCCCCCCGACGCACCGCTCACGCATGAGCGGCCCTTCCGGTGGCCATCATACCCATTGGGCGCGCGGGCGCCAATAATTGAGCGCGCCTTTCTCCCCTGTCCGCTAGATATCCAGCCCCTGCGCCGCCTTGTCGAGCAGGGCGATGGTCTCGGCGACGCCGTAGAGCTTGATGAAGCTGCCCAGGCGCGGCCCCTGCTCCTGGCCCAGCAGGACCTCGTAATTGGCCTTGAACCACGCCTTCAGTTCGGGGAAGGCGGGGCGCTTGCCGATGTCGTAGACCAGCGTCTGAATGTCCTCGGCGGCGGCCTCGGGCGCGAGCTTGCGCAGGCCTTCGGCCAGATCGCGGAAGGCCTCGGCCT
Source organism: uncultured Rhodospirillaceae bacterium (assembly GCA_903941105.1). Classification (GTDB taxonomy): domain Bacteria; phylum Pseudomonadota; class Alphaproteobacteria; order Rhodospirillales; family Magnetospirillaceae; genus CAJANL01. The sequence goes on along the minus strand of CAJANL010000276.1, from coordinate 32,161 downwards.
CCTCCGGCGTCGCCTTGCGGTACTTCTTGGCCGGCTTGACGAAGTCGCGGTAATAGGCGACGGCGCATTCCACCAGCCGGTCGAGGATGGGCGCCGTCTCGGGCGCCGCGCCGGGCGCGTAGCGCTTGATGAAGCCCCACAGCACCGCCTTGTCCTCGGAATGGCACACCGAGGCGAGATTCAGCAGGATGCTGAAGGTCAGGTGCGCGTCCTCGCTGGGTGGCGTGCCGTCATGGATGTGCCAGGCCGGGTTGTCCAGCCGCTTGGCCGCGTCCTCGGCGGCGAACTTGGCCAGGAAGGTCATGTAGTCGTCGACGGCGCGCGGAATGACGTCGAAATACAGCCGCTTGGCCGCCTTGGGCTTCTGGTACATGAACAGCGCCAGGGATTCCTGCGGCGCGTATTTCAGCCACTCCTCCACCGACAGGCCGTTGCCCTTGGACTTGGAGATCTTCTGGCCCTGGTCGTCGAGGAACAGCTCGTAGGTCAGGTTCATGGGCGGCTGCGCCCCCAGGATGCGGGCGATCCGGGTGGACAGCTCCACCGAGGGGATCAGGTCCTTGCCGCTCATCTCATAGTCGACGCCCAGCGCGAACCAGCGCATGGCCCAGTCGGCCTTCCACTGCATCTTGCAGCGCCCGCCGGTGACCGGGGTCTCCACCAGACTGCCGTCCTCGTCGCGATAGACGATGGTGCCGGCGGCCACGTCGCGCTCGACCACCGGGACCTGCAGCACGCGGCCGGTCCTGGGGCACACCGGCAGGAAGGGGGAATAGGTCTGGCGGCGCTCGTCGCCCAGGGTGGGCAGCACCACGTTGATCACCGCGTCGTAGTGCTGGAGCACGTTGAGCAGGGCGGCGTCGAAACGGCCGGACCTGTACCACTCGGTGGCCGACTGGAACTCGTAGTCGAAGCCGAAGGCGTCGAGGAAGGTGCGCAGCCGGGCGTTGTTGTGGGCGCCGAAGCTGTCGTGGGTGCCGAACGGGTCGGGAATGCTGGTCAGCGGCTTGCCGAGATGGGGGCGGATCAGGTCCTGGTTGGGGATGTTGTCGGGGACCTTGCGGAGGCCGTCCATGTCGTCGGAGAAGGCGAACAGGCGGGTGGGGATCCCGGGGGCGAGCCGCTTGAAGGCGTTGCGCACCATGGTGGTGCGCACCACCTCGCCGAAGGTGCCGATATGGGGCAGGCCCGACGGCCCGTAGCCGGTCTCGAACAGCACATAGCCCTTGTCGGGAGTCCGCCCTTTCAGGCGCTCGTCGAGCAGGGTGCGGGCCTCCTGGAACGGCCAGGCAGTGGCGGAACGGGCAAGGTCGTTGAAATCGGTCATGGCACGGGGTCCCTTTGCGGAGGCCGGAACCCTATGCCCGGGAACGCACCGCGTCAACGAATCCGACAGTCTCCGCCCGTCACCGGCACCTCCAGATCGAAGCGCCAGGCCCGTGCGCTGGGGATCCAGCACGGCGACGGGCGGGGCGGCGGCGGTGCAGCCAGCTGCGGTGAGGAGAAAGGCTCGGGCTCGCGGCGCACATGCGAGCCGGCGAAGGCGGGGCGGAGTTCCGCCAGCGACAGGCGGCGGTCGCGGTCGCGGTCGAGCGCCTCGAACAGCAGGCGGTCGGCGAAGGCGGGGAACTCGCGGCGGGTCACCGTGCCGTTCTTGTCGACGTCGTAGGCGTCGAAGCGGGCCACCCGGCCGCCGCCCCCCTTGCCCTCCACCTCCTTCAGCGACAGGCGGCCGTCGCCGTCGGCATCGAGCAGCAGGAACAGGCTGTCGGCGGCATAGGCATGGCCGCGGGCATCGAGCTCGGTCCAGGCGACGCCTCCGTCGTGGTTGCTGTCCAGCGACTGGAAACGGGCCAGTGCCGCCCGCCCGCTCTCGGACGGAGGAATGGCCGCGACGGTCAGAAGTGCCGTGGCGATGATCAAAGGGGAGGCGAGGGCGCGCATGGCGGTCTCCTTCCGGATATCCTTCTCATTTGGGGGCTCCAGGCGGGCGGAACATTGATCCAAACGGTGACGTCCTTTCGCTTTGCCCGGCGCGCGGATTTTCCTATGGTGGCGCCATGGCTGCCACCCCCCGCATCGTCCTGCCGCATGTCCCCGTCCTGGTGGCCGGGGTGCGCGGCGCCGTGGTGCTGGAGGTGGACGGCGAGCTCCGGCGGCTGACCCTGCGCGAGGCGGCGGTGCGGGCGCGCAACCACTCCCCCCTGGTCTGCCACCGGCCGGCGGTGGCGGCGCGGCTCCACATGGATGAGATGGGCGGGCTCGACATCCTGGAGCTGTTCGCCTTCGTGCGGCCGGCCCGCTTCTGCCTGCCGACCGCCAAGGGCGTGGCCGAGGCCCTGGGCCTGCCGCGCCCGCGCGACCTGGAGGATGAGGCCGACGGCCTGCTCACCGCCGCCCGCCGTCTGCTGGAGGAACTGTCGGCCAAGACGGGCGACACCGCGGCCCGTCTGGCGGATGTGCGCGGCGTGGCCTGGAGCATGGCGCGCGGCGGCTGGAACTGGGGCACCGCCGTGCTGGCGGCCTTGGGCGTCGATGGCGACGGCGGCCGCTCGGGCGGCCTCCGGGTGTGGGAGCGGCTGCCGGAATGGTCCGAGCACGCCCCCGAGCCGCCGGCCGGCAGCATCCCGGTCGAGGCCGGCGAGGCCCGCTCGCGCCTGGCTGCCATGCTGGGCGGCGGCTCCGAGCAGCGTCCCAGCCAGGCCGACTATGCCTCGGCGGTGTCGTTCGCCTTTACCCCGCGCGACGCGGTGGGCGAGCCCCGCATCGTGCTGGCCGAGGCCGGCACCGGCACCGGCAAGACCCTGGGCTACATCGCCCCCGCCTCGCTGTGGGCGGAGAAGAACGGCCAGCCGGTATGGATCTCCACCCACACCCGCAACCTGCAACGCCAGCTCGACGCCGAGCTGGACCGGCTTTATCCCGACCCCGGCACCAAGGCGCGCAAGGTGGTGGTGCGCAAGGGCCGCGAGAACTATCTCTGCCTGCTGACCTTCGAGGAACAGGTCGTCCGTGATCGCGATGCCGCCACCACCGGGCTGATGGCGCGCTGGGCCATGGCGACGCGGGACGGCGACATGGTGGGCGGCGACCTGCCGGGCTGGCTGCCCGACATCCTGGGCCGCGCCCGCACCCTGGCGCTGGCCGACCGTCGCGGCGAGTGCATCTACTCGGCCTGCCCGCACTACCGCAAATGCTTCATCGAGCGGGCGATCCGGCGGGCGCGGCGGGCCGACATCGTGGTGGCCAATCACGCCTTGGTGATGGTGCAGGCGGCCATGGGCGGCATCGACGACGCCACCATGCCGACCCGCACCGTGTTCGACGAGGGCCACCACGTCTTCGACGCCGCCGACGGCGCCTTTTCCGCCCATCTCACCGGCCAGGAGGCGGCCGAGATGCGGCGCTGGCTGCTGGGGGCCGAGGGTGATGGCGGCCGCTCGCGCGCCCGGGGCCTCAGGCGTCGCGCCGAGGACCTGGTGGGCCATACCGAGGAGGCGGGCGACGCGCTGGAGAAGGCGCTGGCCGCCACCCGGCTGCTGCCGGCGCCGGGCTGGCAGCAACGGGTCAGCGAGGGCACGCCGCATGGTCCGGCCGAGACCTTCCTCGCCCTGGTGCGGCGGCAGGTCTACGCCCGCACCCAGGGGCACGATTCCCCCTACAGCCTGGAGGCCGAGCTGTCGCCGCCGCTGGAGGGCATGGCCGAGGCGGCGCACGAACTGGCGCAGGCGCTGGGCCGCATCGGCGTGCCGCTGATCGCGCTGCGGGCCAGCCTGCTGAAGCTGCTCGACGATGAGGCGGCCGAGCTGGAGTCCTCCATCCGCCAACGCATCGAGGGCATCTGCCGTTCCATCGAGCGCCGGGTGGTGATGCCGCTGTCGGGCTGGATGGGCATGCTGGAAAGCATGGCCGGCACGACGCCGGCCCACTTCGTCGACTGGCTGGGGGTCGACCGCATCGACGGCCGCGATATCGACGTCGGCATGCACCGCCACTGGATCGACCCCACCGTGCCGTTCGCCAAGGCGGTGGTTGAGCCGGCGCACGGGCTGGTGGTGACCTCGGCGACGCTGCGTGACGGCTCCGGTGACCACGAGGCCGACTGGCGGGCGGCGGAGCGCCGCACCGGCGCCAGCCATCTCGCCGAGGCGCCGGTGCGCGCCTGGGTGGCCTCGCCGTTCGACTATCCCAACCAGACTCGCGTCCTGGTGGTGTCGGACGTGCGCAAGGACGATCTCGATCAGGTCGCCGCCGCCTATCGCGAGCTGTTCCTGGCGGCGGGCGGCGGCGGGCTGGGACTGTTCACCGCCATCTCGCGCCTCAAGGCGGTGCACAAGCGCATCAACGGGCCGCTCGACGACGCCGGCATCGCGCTTCTGGCGCAGCACATCGACAACATGGACACCTCGACCATCGTCGATATCTTCCGCGCCGAGGAGGATGCCTGCCTGCTGGGCACCGACGCGGTTCGGGACGGCGTCGATGTTCCCGGCCGCAGCCTGCGCCTGATCGTGTTCGACCGGGTACCGTGGCCGCGCCCCGACATTCTGCACCGCCATCGCCGCGCCGCGTTCGGCGGCAAGGGCTACGACGACATGATCACCCGGCTGCGGTTGAAGCAGGCCTTCGGCCGCCTGGTGCGGCGCGCCTCGGACCATGGCGTGTTCGTGCTGCTCGACCCCATGATGCCGTCCCGCCTGCACGGCGCCTTCCCCGACGGTGTCGAGGTGCGCAAGGTCGGACTGAAGGAGGCGGTGAAATTGACGGCGGAATTCCTGGAGCGGACGGCGGGCTAGGGCACCGCGCCTGAAATATGAAACGCGGTACTCCTGCGGCCATTGCGGCCGCGGCCAAGGGCACGAAGATGCCCGCCCGGCGAGGGCGAATTCATCAGGGCTACCGTTCCTTGATCACCAGTCCGGCGATGGTTTCGGTGACCGGCCGCAACAGCGCCACCATGGTTGGCCTGAAGAAATTCTTGATGCGGGCGTTGTAGAAGACGAAGCCGACGAAGGCGCCGCGATGTCGGATGGGGACCGTCAGGCTCGACAGCAGGCCGGCGGAGCGCACCGCGTGGGTATGACGGATGTCGTGGCGGCCGTAGATGGCGGTGTCGTTGATGATGCGCGGTTCGTCGCCGGCCGCCAACAGGGCCAGCGATGGCACGTCGGCCAGCGGCGAATCGTAGTAGTCGAGGCCGGGCGGGCAGATGCCGGAATGGGCCACCGCACTCAGCAGATCGGTTTTCTCGTCCCACAGCACCACGGCCACACGAACCAGCGGAGCGAAGCCGCGCATCTGGCAGAGTGCGGCGTGAATGGCCGCCAGCCGCGAAGCCAGCCCCGGGCGGCGGCCTCCGGATGGCTCGACCGCGGTCATCGCAACGGCCAGGGGCTGCTCTCGCGCACCAGGGTAGCGAATTCGTCGGGCGGCACCGGGCGGCTGAAGAAATAGCCCTGGGCCTCGTCCACGTCGTGGGCCAGCAGGAAGTCGAGTTGGTCGCGGGTCTCGACGCCCTCGACGTTGACTCGCGTCCCCAGCGAATGGCCGAGATTGACGATGGCCTTGACCACCGCTGCGTTGTCGGGATGCTGGCCGATGTCGATGACGAAGGAGCGGTCGATCTTCAGCTTGTCGACCGGAAAACGCTTCAGGTAATTGAGACTGGAATAGCCGGTGCCGAAGTCGTCGATGGAGATCAGCGCCCCCATCTGCCGCATGGTCTGCAGCACCTCGATGGTTGCTTCGATGTTCTGCATGGCGATGCCCTCGGTGATCTCCAACTGCAACTGGTTGGGCTCCAGTCCGGTCTGATCGAGGATATCGGCCACCATGGCCGGCAGGTTCTGGCTGTGCTTGAACTGGGCCGGCGACAGGTTGACGGCGATCTTCAGCTTGGGCAGGCCCTCGCGCACCCAGGCGGCGCCCTGCTGGCACGACTGGTGCAGGATCCAGCGACCCAGCGGGGCGATGAGGTCGGTGCGTTCGATCACCGGAATGAACTCCACCGGGCTGATCCAGCCCCGCGTCGGATGGAGCCAGCGCACCAGTGCCTCGCAGCCGACGATGCGGCCGGTGGACAGCTCCACCAACGGCTGGTAGTGCATCCGGATCTGGTCGGTCCCCAAGGCCAGCCGGAGGTCGCGTTCGATGATCTTGCGCGCCTGGACCTCGGCATCCATCTCGGCGACGTAGAAGTGGTAGTTGTTGCGTCCCTCGGCCTTGGAACGGAACATGGCGAGGTCGGCGTTCTTCAGCAGTTGGTCGGCGTCGGCGGCATCGTCGGGATAGACGGTGATGCCGATGGAGGTGCTGGTGAGAATCTCATGGTCCTCGACCCCGAAGGGATCGGCGATGCTGACGATGACGCTCTCCGCCACCGTGCCGACGTCGCCCGGGTCGGCGACGTTGGTCAGGATGATGGCGAACTCGTCGCCGCCCAGCCGTGCCACCGTGTCGGTCTCGCGCACGCAGCGCTGCAGCCGCTTGGCCACCGCCTTCAACAGCATGTCGCCGACGTGGTGGCCCAAGGTGTCGTTGATGTCCTTGAACTTGTCGAGGTCGAGGAACATCAGCGCCAGGCGGGCGCCGCTGCGCTTGGCAGAGGCCAGCGACTGGCGCAGCCGCTCCTGGAACAGGACGCGGTTGGGCAGGTCGGTCAGCGAGTCGTGGTGGGCCAGGTGCTGGATGCGCGCCGCCGTCATCTTGCGCTCGGTGATGTCGCGACCCACCAGCACCAGCCCCTTGCGGCCGCCGTCGCCGTTGAACAGCGGGATCTTCAGCATGTCGAAGACCCTTTGCGTGCCATCGGGGGACGGCACCTCCTTTTCGTACATCAGCGGCCGGCGATCGCGCCAGGCGCGCTCGTCGGTTTCGGTGGTGGAGAGCAGGAAATCGCCCTGGCCGTTGGACAGCCGTGCCAGCTCGGCCCCGCTGCGTCCCGCATAGTCCATGCCGGTCAGCCCGACCAGGGACAGATAGAATTCGTTGGCCACCAGCCAGCGGCCCCGGGCGTCCTTGAAGCAGATGACGTCGGGCAGCGAGTTGATCAGGGTGCTGAGCCATTCCTTCTGGTTCTTCAGTTCCTCCTCGGCCTGCTTGCGATGGGTGATATCGTGGCCGATGGCGACGAACAGGCGCTGGCCGCCCAATTCCATCGAGGACAGGGACAGCTCCAGCGGGAAGCGGGCGCGGATCTTGCGCATGCCGGTCACTTCGGTGCGGCGCTCAAGGAACGTCTCGGTCGTCACGCCGCCGTCGCCGCCGGCCAGATCGGGGATCAACACCGCGACGTTCTTGCCGACGATCTCGTAGGGATCGTAGCCGAAGATGCGCTCGGCCGCCGGATTGTAGGTGACGATGGCGCCGTCGTCGCGGAAGGTGACGATGGCATCGGCGGTGTTGTCGACGATGGCGCGGTTGTGCAGCTCGGAGAGCCGGTAGTTTTCGGCCAGTGCCTCCATGGTGCGCGCCTGCTGTCGCAGGATGGCCTCACGGGCGGCCATGCTGGTGACGTCGAACACCTGCACCAGGCAGGAGCGCCGCCCTTCGGCGTTGACCGGCTTGGTCACCACGATCTGGTGCATGGGCTCGGTGCGGCCGGGAACGCGGCCCTCGCGGCTCAAGGGGAACAGCTTCTTGTTGAGGGACGACGACAGGATGGCCGACATGTTGCGCTCAAGCGCCGAGTCGACGGAAGCCTCGATGCGCGATCCGTAGAGGTTGGGGAAAACCTCGGCCAGCGTGCGGCCGTCGGCCTGGTCGACCGCGACGCCCGACGCCTTGGCCATCCAGGCGTTCCACAGCTTGATCCGGCGCTCGGCATCGATCATCACGATGCCGATTTCACCGGCGTCGGTGATGGACCGCAGGAAGTCGCCGGTGCTCGCGTCGGCCATGAACCGGTTCCCCTACCTCACCAATGATCGTTGCAGGTAAGCGTTGATCGCCGCGACGAAATTACGCGCCGAGGCGATGTCCATCAGAAAGGCGAGATAGCCGTTGATGTTCTTGGCCAGCAGCGAGAAATCCACATGCAGGAACATCACCAGCTCTTCGTCGCCGTTGCCCGCGCCACCAAGTATACGCCCGCCCCGAGCCCTTATATAGGTGGGCAGAGAACTCTCCACCGCGGTGCCAAGCTGGTTGGCCAGACTGCCCAGGCAGGCGTTGAGGATGATGTTGCCCACCTCCAACAGCGCCTCCTGTTCCAGTTCGGTCAGGCTGTCCAGCGGCACCATGTCGCCCAGCATGGAGCGGACCAGGTCGAGGCTGCTCGGCTCGGGGAAGATCAGCAGCATGTCGCCGCTGAACGAGCCGCTGAAGCTTTGGCGCACCGCCACCGAGTCGTCGCTGCCCGTTTCCGCCTCCAGGCGTGCATTGGCCTGGGAGGGCGTCAGGAATTGGATGGCGGGAACCGACAGGCGAACCTCGTCCTCCACCAGTTGCGACAGCGCCGAGGCCGCCTGGCCGATGGCGATGTTGAGAATTTCGGTGACCGCGTCGCGCTCCATGGCGCCGATGATCGCCATCACGGCCTCGCGTCGCCGAGGAACTCGGCCAGCATTTCGTCCTTCAGCGGCTTGGCCATGAAGCCGATGCCGCACTGCGCCGCCTGGAGGCGGATGGGTTCCTGGATATTGGCGGTGAGCAGGCTGATCTTGGTGCCGGGGCACTGCTGGCGCAGTTGGCGGGCCGCCGACAGCCCGTCGATGCCCGGCATGTTGACGTCGACCAAAGCGAAATCCGGGTGTTGTGCCGCCGCCAGCGCCAGTGCCTCCTCGCCGTTCTCGGCCTCCACGATGACCCAGTCCGCATGAGCCTTCTCGACGGCGTGACGGGTCAGCATCCGCGCCACGCGGCTGTCGTCCACCAACAAAATGATTTTCTCACTCATCGGGCTCTCCTGCCGAAGGTTCCGGGCACCCTGGTCGTGTCCCGCCGAAGCTTCGGCCCCTATTACGAAATCTATGCTTGACGCATCGTGGCGCCGCAAGCGTAAAGTCCTTGGGAAAGCGGAGCGGGAGGAGGTGTCATGATCAGCCACCACGCGACTCTCATCTACGTCATGGTCATGGTCTCGGCGGCCGACCGCAACATGACCGACGCCGAACTCAGGATGATCGGCGAGATCGTCAATTTTCTCCCGGTGTTCCGCGACTACGACCCGGCCATGCTGCCGCACACCACCGCGGCCTGCGCCGAACTGCTGGATTCCGACGACGGCCTCGACCGCGCCTTCGACGTCATCAAGCATTCCCTGCCGCCACGCCTGCGCGAGACCGCCTACGCCCTGGCCTGCGACGTCGCCGCCGCCGACGGCGAGCCGCACCAGGAAGTGATCCGCATGCTGGAACTGATCCGCTATCGCCTCGACATCGACCGCCTTACCGCCGCCGCCATTGAACGCGGCGCCCGGGCGCGGTTCACCCTGGACCACGGCTGAACGGCGACTTCCCGCCACCGGCGTTTTGGACTATATTAGAGGTTGAGCAGTGGGGAATGCTCCGGGGTGAACGGGCGAGGTTCATTTGGCTTTCGGCAATGCTCTTCTTGTTGCGGTGGCGGTTGGGAGCGCCGTGGCTTCGGCCGCATTCTTCATCGACCGGTCGGAAACCGCCCGCCATCACGATCACCAGCGCGCCGCCGTCGTCGAGGCGGCCAGCGGCAAGCGGGCGTTGCTGGAGGCCCAGCTCAATGCCCGCCTGCACCTGGTCAAGGGACTGTCGGCGCTGGTCGGCCTCCATCCCGACGTCACGCCCGAGCAGTTCCCATCCTTCGCCGCGGCGTTGACGGAGGACATCTCCGGCGTTCGATCGGTGCAACTGGCGCCGCGAGCGGTGATCACCCATGTCTGGCCGCTGGCCGGCAACGAGCAGGCCCTGGGCCATGACCTGCTCGCCGACCCGAAACGGCATGAGGCGACCCTCCGCGCCATCGACGGGCGCCGTCTGGTGGTGGCCGGCCCTTATCCCTTGCTGCAGGGCGGCGTCGGGCTGATCGCCCGCACACCGATACATCTCGGCTCCGCCCCCGACGACCATTTCTGGGGGCTGGCCACCGTGGTCCTCGACCTCGCCCCGCTGCTGGAGAGTGCCGGAATCGTCCGGCGCGACGACATGCGCTTCGCCTTGCGCGGCCGCGATGGTCTGGGGGCGGCGGGGGAAGTCTTTCATGGCGACCCCGACCTGTTCGACGCGGGCGCGGTGCAGATGGACATCACCCTGCCCAACGGCAGCTGGCGACTGGCCGCCCTGCCCGCCGCCGGCTGGAGTTCGTCGCGACCGGGCCGGGTCTGGTTCGTGGTGGCATCGGTACTTCTGGCGGCGGCGGCCGCCGCCATGACCTGGCGGATGCTGCATGCCATGGCATCGGCGCATCAGAATGAACTGCGCTTCCGCACCATCTTCAATCAGACCCTGCAAGGCATCGCGGTGACCACCCCGCAGGGTGTGGTGCTCGACGCCAACGACACCCTGTGCGACCACATGGGCAGCAGCGGGCAGCACCTGCTCGGCCAGCCGCTGTGGATGTCGGACTGGTGGAGTTCGCGGCCGGGCCGGGCCGCCCTGCTGGAAGCCAGAATCGCCAGTATCACCGACACCCGGATAACCCGCTTCGAGATCCTCAACGACGGCGCCGAGCCGGGCGGCATCGACGCCGTCGACGTCGCCATCAAGCCGATCACCGCCCCCGGCGGCCGGGTGACCTCGCTGCTGATCGAAACCCGCGACGTCAGCGAACGGCGCCGTACCGACGAACAGATGGCGCGCAACCTGGCGGTCACCGGGGTGCTGAGCCGCATTCTGCGGCTGTCGCTGGAGGACATCCCGCTCGATATGGTGCTCGACACCGCCTTGGGCGAGATGTTGAGCCTGCCGTGGCTGAGAATCGAGCCCCGGGCCAGCATTTTCGTTGCCGACGGCCCGAGCGGCAAGCTGCGGATGGCGGCGCAGCGCAATCTGCCGCCGGAGATCGTCACCGCCTGCGCCCGGATCGCTATGGGCTGGTGTCTGTGCGGTCGTGCGGCGGCCACCGGCGAGGCCGTCTTTTCCGGCAGTGTCGACCATCGGCATGAAACAACCTTCGCCGGGATGCCCGACCACGGCCATTACTGCGTCCCCATCGGCGCCAAGGCCAAGGTGCTCGGCGTGCTGAACACCTATGTTCCGGTCGGGCACCGCCGCGACGCGGATCAGGAGCGGTTCCTGCTGATGGTCGCCGACACCCTGGGCGGCATCATCAAGCGCAAGCAGGTCGAACAGGACTTGCGCGACAGCGAGGAATTGGCCAAAGCCCTGATCAACGCCACCGACGATGCCGCGGCCCTGATGGATCGCGGCGGTGTCATCCTCTCGGCCAACGAGGCGTTCGCGGGACGTGTCGGCTGCCACGCCGACGCCCTGGTTGGCCGATCGGCATTCGCCCTGCTGCCACCCGAGCTGGCCGGCGACCGCCGCAGCCAGTTCGATCAGGTTCTGGCGGAGGGCCGCCCGCTGATGGCTCATGACAGTCGCGACGGCCGCGCCATGGATAATCGGATCTATCCGGTCGTCGATTCGCGAGGCTTACCGGTGCAGGTGGCGATATTCTCGCGCGACGTGACCCAGGCCCGCGAGGCGGCGGAGAGAATCGAGAAGGCGCTGGCCGATCTGGCCCGATCCAATGCCGAGCTCGAACAGTTTGCCTATGTCGCCTCCCACGATCTGCGGCAGCCGTTACGCATGGTCAGCAGCTATCTCGGGCTGATCGCCAAGCGGCTGGGGCCGACCCTGGCGGGGGAGACCCTGGAATTTCTCACCTACGCCATCGACGGGGCTCGGCGCATGGACCGCCTGATCCTCGACCTGCTGGACTATTCGCGCACGGGCCGCGACGATGCCCTATTCGAGCCGCTGCCCTTGGCCGCGGCGGTGGCCGACGCCCTGCTCAATCTGGAGGTGGCGATCAACGAGGCGGGGGGATCGGTCACTATCGACGGTGAGCTGCCGACAGTGGCGGGCAATCGCGGCGAGATGCTTCGTCTGTTCCAGAACCTGATCGGCAACGCGGTGAAATACCGTGCCCCCGAGCGGCCGCCGCGGGTGGTGGTGGGAGCCCGTCTCGACGGCCGCGACTGGCTGCTCTGGGTGCGCGACAACGGCATCGGCATCGCCGGCAAGGACTGCGAACGGGCTTTCGGCCTGTTCCAGCGGATGGTGGCCAACGATGCCTATGAAGGCACCGGCATTGGCTTGGCCATCTGCCGCAAGATCGTCGAGCATCACGGCGGCCGCATCTGGGTCGACTCGACTCCCGGCAAAGGCTCGACGTTCTTCTTCACCCTGCCGCGTGGGTGATTAGACGGTTCTCACTTACTACCGGCGGACGCTCGATCTGACTCGGCTGGCGCGCCAAACGGTCGCGGTCGTGAATCACCGGGGTTCCGCCGTAGCCGAGCCGCCCGGCAAAGATCCTCGACATACACCGCAAATCGCCATTCACTGTCGCCGGCCATTCCATGGCGACCCGCGCTCGCCCCCTGTCGAGCAGGCCAAGTCTCCATCCATGCCGCAACGACCGACTTTATGACGCAGTAGAACTAATACTGCCGCAGCAACCGCTTGAGGTACTCCTTCTCCTCGGCCGGCCGCTGCCATTCGCCAGACCGGCGGCGCAGTTCGTCGAGGATCTGGCGGGCACGCTGGATGTCGCCACCCGAAGGCAGGCGGGTGGTGTGGTCGTCGCCGAAGCCGGCGCCGCCGCGCATGGGCCGGCCGAAGGGGTCGCGCGGCACCAGTCCGAGGCGGCCGGAGCCGCGGCCCTGCGCCTCCATGGCCTGCATCGCCTCGCGGGCGCCCTCGCGCATCAGTCGCAGCGCCTCGCCCTGCTGTTCGGCGGCCGACCCCCAGGCGTTGCGTGACAGGCTGCCGGCGGCGCCTGCCATGGCCTGTCCCGCCTCGTCGAGCGACGGCGGGGCCTTGCCGCCCATGGCTTGGCCGAGGGTGCGGCCGATCTCGCCCAGGGCACGGCGGAGTTGCTCCTGCGTCGCCGCGGCGCGGCTGCCGTCGCCGCCCGGCTTGGCCTGGGGGGCTGGAGCCGGGGTGGCGCCGTCTTCGTCGCCGTCGAGGCTGGGCGGCGTGTCGGGGCGCGACTTGCGGAAGGCCTCGTCCAGCATCTCCCGTTGCCGCCGCGACACCTCGCCCAACTGCCGCAAGGCCTCGTCACCGGCCCCCGGTTGGCGCGGGCTTGCCGCCTGCAGGCTTTCCAGCATCTGCCGCAGGTCGCCCAGCATCTGACGCAGCGCCTCGCGGTTGCCGGTTTCGGCCAGCCCGCGCATGCCCTCCATCATCTGGGACAACTCCTGGTCGGACAACAGCTCGCCCCCTTGCGGCGGCGGGGCACCGCTGCGGGCCAACTGCTCAGCCAGCGCATCGAGATAGCGCTCCACCGCCGCCTGGAAGGTGTCGAGCAGGTGCTGCACCTCCTCGGCCGAGGCGCCGTCGGCCAGCGCCTGATCGAGCTCGCGGCGGCTGTCCTCCAGGGCGCGTTCGGCGCTGGCGAGGTCGCCATCCTCGATGCGCAGCGCCGCACTCCACAACAGGTCCTGCACCTCGGTCAGGTCGAGGCTCTCGGGATCGAGCAGCACCCGCCGCGCCACCTCCAGCGCCAGTGCCACCGTCTTGTCGCCGCCGTAGGATTCTGGCTCGCTCAGCAGCGCCGCCAGGAACCGTGACACCGGCGGCCCGTTCCAGGGGTCCTCGGTCACCAGACGGCGCCTTTCCACCAGGGCGCGGGCCACCGGCTGGCTGAAGTGGCGTTCGGGCAGGGTGACGGTGACCGCCTCGCCGCTGCCCACCTGCCCCAGGGCGTCGGCCGCCGAGGGGGTCATGGTCACCGGCAGGCCGGCCCAGGGGTGGGCGGTGAGGTCGTGCCAACCGTCCAGGCGGGCGGCGTGGGGGCGGCCGGCGGGCAGCGGCAGCTCGATGGTGAGCGTTTCGTCGTCGACCGCGTCGACGCGGCGGGCCGTCACCCAGGCCTTGTCCAGCCCATAATCGTCCGACGCCTCGGCGGGAATGGCGAGGCGGCCGCGCTCGCCCGCCTCGATGGGGCCGGCAAAGGTGATGGAGGGCAGCGCGTCACGGACCACCTGGATCGGCCATTGCGCCACGGTGCGCCAGCCCTGCTCGATTCCGAGCCGTCGTCCGGCATCGAGGCGGGTTTCCAGCCGCTGGGTCTCGTCACCTTCGCGCTGGAACGGGATGGCGTGACCGTCCACCGTCAGCCGGGCGGAGCCCCAACCGCCCGCCAGCACCGCCAGCACCGTGCTGCCCGCCGGAACCGCCATCTCTTGTGTCGTCCCGGGCTTCAGCGCCACCGGGGCGACGCCGGTATAGGCCGGCGGGGTCAGCCAGACCTCCAGCAGCGGCGGCGGGCCGCCGGGGCCGATGGCCGGGGTCATGGCGCGGGCCAGCCGACCATGGAGGTCGGCGGTGCCGCCGGCCAGGGCGATGACCAGCAGCAGCAGGGCGGCGAAGCGATAGCCCCAGGGGTCGCGGGCCGGCATCCCGGGCGACGGCCATCCCACCCGTAGGCGGTCGGCCAATTCGGCCATGCGGTGAAGGTGCAATTGCCACAGCGCCTTGGCCATGGCGTCATCGGCCCCGGCGGCCAGGCGGTCGCCGAGGGCGGCCAGCGGCCGGTGCGCCATGCCGGAATCGCGCTCCAGCCGGCGGGCCGCCTCGTCGTCGCCCGGCCGGACAATCGAGACGGCGCGCCAAGCGAGGAAGCCGGCCCCGGCGGCGAATGCGGCCAGCACCAGACCGTGCAGCCATCCCGGCAGCAGCGGCAGCACGTCGAACAGGCCCAGCGCCGCGAAGACGGCCAGCAGCGACAGGGCCGGCACCGCCGCCGGCCACAGGCGCTCCCACAGCAGCGCCAGACGGGCGAGGCGAAGACGTCGCTCAAGGCTGGGAGAGGGCGTGTCGTGCATCGGTTCCTCAGCCGGCTTGGAGCGCGGGCGTCCCTCCTGTCGTGGCAAGCGGACGGGACGCCCGCGCTCCAGACTCTACTCCAGCCAGTCCGGCAGTGCTTCCAGGGCCAGCATGTCCTCGTATGTGGGGCGGGCGCGCACCACCGCAAAGCCATGCCCGTTGACCAGGACTTCCGGCACCAGCAGGCGGGAGTTATAGGTCGAGGACATGGCGGCGCCATAGGCCCCGGCGGTGCGGAAGGCCACCAGATCGCCGGCGGCGAGCGGCGGCAGCGGGCGCTGGCGGGCGAAGGTGTCGCCGGTCTCGCACACCGGACCGACCACGTCGATCTCGGCGCGCGGCGCCCCTGCGGCGGGCTCGGCCACCGGCTGGATGTCGTGGTGGGCGTCGTAGAGCGCCGGCCGCATCAGGTCATTCATGGCGGCGTCGACGATGGCGAAGCTGCGGGTGGCACCCTCCTTGACATAGACCACCCGCGATACCAGCACGCCGGCATTGCCCACCAGCAGACGGCCGGGCTCCAGCACAATGCGGCAGCCGAGGTCGCCCAGGGAGCCGGCGATGGCGGCGGCATAGTCATCGGGGTGCGGCGGCAGGTCGGTGGCGGCGTCATAGGGCACTCCCAGCCCGCCGCCCAGGTCGAGGCGGCGGATGTCGAAGCCGTCGGCGCGCAGGATGGCCACCAGATCGCGCACCCGCGAGAAGGCCTGGCGGAAGGGCTCGACATCGGTCAGCTGCGAGCCGATGTGGCAGGCGATGCCCACCACCTCGACACCGGGCAACTCGCGGGCGATGCGATAGACCTCATGCGCCCGCGTCCATTCGATGCCGAACTTGTTCTCTTTCTTGCCGGTGGTGATCTTGGCGTGGGTGCCGGCATCCACGTCGGGATTGACCCTGAGCGAGATGGGCATGCGTACGCCGCGCGCCGCCGCCACCTCGGACAAGGCCCGCAGTTCGGGCTCAGACTCGACGTTGACCTGCATGATGCCCTTGGCCACCGCCAGTTCCAGCTCGCGCCGTGTCTTGCCGACGCCGGAAAAGACGATGCGGCCCGCCGGCACGCCGGCCGCCAGGGCACGGCGCAGTTCGCCCTCGGAGACCACGTCGGCCCCGGCGCCCAGCCCGGCCAGGGTGCGCACCACGGCGATATTGGGATTGGCCTTGAGCGCGAAGCAGATGGTGGCGTCGAGCCCCGCCTTCTCCAGCGCCTGGCGGAACACCGTGTAGTGCCGCACCAGGGTGGCGGTGGAGTAGCAGTAGAACGGCGTGCCCAACTCGGCGGCGATGCGCGACAGCGGCACGTCCTCGGCGCAAAGCTCGCCATTCACATAATCGAAGTGGTTCATCGGGTGGGTTCGGTCCTGGCGGCGGGATGTTCGAGCTCGAACGGCTTGGTGGGCAGGCGTTGCTCGGGCGGGGAGAATTCCTCGCCGTCGGCGGCGGGGCGCGGCTGCTTCTCGGCGTTCAGCTCCTCCTGGGTCTTGGGGAAGGGCGTATAGGGATACTTGAACGGGTAGAACGCCCCCTCGGCGGGCTGCGGCGTCGACTTGCGCCCGCAGCCGGCCAGCGGCAGAGCCAGCCCGACGGCCACCAGCAGCAGAACCAGCCTTCGTATCATGGGTACCCCCTTGGTCACATTCACAGGAACCGCGCCCTGGCGGCGAGGGCGGCCTCGCGCACCCGCGCGGGGGCGGTGCCGCCGAAGCTGGTGCGGCTGTCCACCGAGCTGTCCACCGTCAGCACCGCTAGCGCCTCGGCGGTCAGGCCGGGCTCGACGGTCCGCATCTCGTCCAGCGTCAGGTCTTCCAGGCCGCAACCCTTGTCCTCGGCCAGCTTGACCAGCGAGCCGGCGACGTGGTGGGCGCGGCGGAACGGCATCTTCAGGGCGCGGACGCACCAGTCGGCGATGTCGGTGGCGGTGGTGAAACCGGCCCCGGCCGCGGCCTTCATCACACTTTCGTTGACCGTCAGGTCCCACACCATGCCGGTCATGGCGGCGATGGCCAGCTCCATGGTGTCGGCGGCCTCGAAGGTGGGCTCCTTGTCGTCCTGCATGTCCTTGGAATAGGCCAGCGGCAGCCCCTTCATGACCACCAGCAGGGCGGTGAGGTCGCCGATCACCCGACCGGTCTTGGCGCGGATCAGCTCGGCGGCGTCGGGGTTGCGCTTCTGCGGCATGATGGACGAGCCGGTGGTGAAGGCGTCCGACAGGGTGACGAAGCGGAACTGGGCGCTGGTCCAGATCACCAGTTCCTCGGCCAGCCGCGACAGGTGCACGGCGGCGATGGCGCAGGCGGCCATGAACTCCAGGGCGAAGTCGCGATCCGAAACGCCGTCCAGCGAATTGGCCATCGGCCGCTCGAAGCCCAGCTCGGTGGCGGTGGAATGGCGGTCGATGGGGAACGAGGTGCCGGCCAGCGCCGCCGAGCCCAGCGGGCTCTCGTTGAGGCGGCGGCGGGCGTCGGCCAGGCGGCCGCGGTCGCGGCCCACCATCTCCACATAGGCCAGCAGGTGGTGGCCGAAGGTGACCGGCTGCGCCGCCTGCAGATGGGTGAAGCCCGGCATCACCGTGGCGGCGTGCTGGAGCGCGCGCTCGATCAGCGCCGCCTGCAGGCCCTGCAACGCCGCGTCCATGCCGTCCATGGCGTCGCGCACCCACAGGCGGAAGTCGGTGGCCACCTGATCGTTGCGCGAACGCGCGGTGTGCAGCCGCCCCGCCGCCTCGCCGACGATCTCGGCCAGCCGGGCCTCGACATTCATGTGGATGTCTTCCAGCTCGGTGCGGAAGGGAAAGTTGCCGGCGTCGATCTCGGCCAGCACGGCGTCGAGGCCGGCCAGAATGGTCTCGCCATCCTCGGGCAGGATGATATTTTGGCGCACCAGCATGCGGCAGTGGGCCTTGGAGCCCCGGATATCCTGGGCATAGAGCCGCCGGTCGAAGTCGATGGAGGCGTTGATGCGCTGCATGATGGCGGCCGGCCCACCGGCGAAGCGTCCGCCCCACATCTGGGAGGCGGCGGCGGAAGGGGATGCGGCCTGATGTTTATCGCTCATGGAACCCGGTAACTCGCGCTATGACCAATTGGCCCCGCCTCAGACTTGCCGTTCTCATCCTCGCCGCCGTGGTATTGCTGGCGGTGACGGCTGACCTGGCGGGCCGCTGGGCGGGCCGGCGCCTAAGCTACACCGGTTCGTTCTCCTCCGAAAGCGTCGAGCGGGTGGCGCTGTCGCCGGCGCCCGAGCGCCGGCCGGCGCCGGTGCTGGAGTTCACCGACGGCGACGGCCGGGCGCGGGCCTTGGCCGAGTTCCGCGGCCGGGTGGTGCTGGTCAACATCTGGGCCACCTGGTGCCCGCCCTGTACCGCCGAGATGCCGGAGCTCGACGCCTTGCAGGACAGCCTGGGCGGCGCGCGCTTCCAAGTTGTGGCGGTGTCGGTGGACGCGGCCGGAACGGCCCTGGTGCGCCAGTGGTACCAGCGCCACGGGCTCGGCCATCTCGCGGCCTACGCCACTCCGGCGGCCAAGTCCGGCGCGCCGCTGCTGCCCGCCTCCATGCTGGTGGACGCCGAGGGCCGCGTCGCCTGGACGGGCGTCGGCGGCTTTCCGTGGACCGACCGCGCGGTAGTGGCGGAGATCACCGCGCTGATGGCCGAGCCCGGCTGACCTGCCTAATTCGCAGGCAACCTATGGCGGTGCCGAATCGGCTGGCGGTCGATGCGGATGCCCTCATATAATCCGGTATGAGCAAAATTCACGACCAGCGCAGCATCGTGGACCGCCGCGCCCTGGTGGCGCGGCTGGCGGCGCTGGACCCCGAGGATCTTCCCAAGCACAAGCGGCGCGCCCGCGTGCTCGATGTCTTCAAGGACGCCCTGGCCCAGGGGCGCGCCGAGGTGCGCCGCCGCTTCGACATCAAGGGCGACGGCACCGAGGTGGTGAAGCAGAATTGCTTCCTCATCGACCAGCTGGTGCGCACCGTCCACGACTACGCCGCCGAGAACGAGTTCGGACAGGGCGTGCGCACCGCCGGCGAGGCCATGAGCCTGGTGGCGGTGGGCGGCTATGGCCGCGGCGAACTCAGCCCGCAGTCCGATATCGACATCCTGTTCCTGCTGCCCTACAAGCGCACCCCCTGGCATGAGCAGCTGGTGGAATACATCCTCTACATGCTGTGGGACATGGGGCTGACGGTGGGGCACTCGACCCGCACCCCCGAGGAATGCGTCAAGCACGCCCGCGCCGACTTCACCATCCGCACCGCCCTGCTCGAAGCCCGCTGGCTGTGGGGCGAGCAGTCGCTGTTCTTCGACCTGCAGACCCGTTTCCGCAATGAAGTCATGGCCAGCACCGCCGACGAATTCGTCGACTCCAAGCTGGCCGAACGCGAGGCCCGCCTCAAGCAGATGGGCGATTCGCGCTACGTGCTGGAGCCCAACGTCAAGGAGGGCAAGGGCGGCCTGCGCGATCTCCATACCCTGTACTGGATCGCCAAGTATCTCTACCGGGTCAAGGACGTGGGCCAGTTGGTCGAGATGGGGGTGATCAGCAAGGACGCCGCCACCCGCTTCACCAAGTCGCAGGCCTTCCTGTGGACGGTGCGCTGCCACCTGCACTACGTGACCGGCCGCGCCGAGGAACGCCTGACCTTCGACGTGCAGCAGGAAATCGCCAAGCGCATGGGCTATGCCGACCGAGCCGGCTCGCGCGGCGTCGAGCGCTTCATGAAGCACTACTTCCTGATCGCCAAGGATGTCGGCGATCTGGTGCGCCTGTTCTGTGCCATCGCCGAGGAGCAGCAGAAGCGTAAGCCCAAGCTGCGGCTGAGCAGCCTGCTGTTCCTCAAGCGCTCCACCATCAACGGCTTCAAGCTGGACGGCGACCGCCTGACGGTCACCGCCGACGACCAGTTCGAGAAGGACCCGGTGGCGATGATCCGCCTGTTCCACACCGCGCTGGAACACGACGTCGACATCCATCCCAAGGCCGCCGATCTGGTGCACCGCAACCTCAAGCGCATCGACGCCAAGATGCGCCAGGACCCCGAGGCCAACCGGCTGTTCGTCGCCATGCTGACCTCGAAGAAGAATCCCGAGGTGGCGCTGCGCCATATGAACGAGGCCGGCGTGCTGGGCCGCTTCGTCCCCGACTTCGGCCGGGTGGTGGCGCAGATGCAGTACGACATGTACCACGTCTACACCGTCGACGAGCACACCATCCGGGCCATCGGTATCCTGCACTCCATCGAGCAGGGCGAACTGACCGACGAGGTGCCGACCTCGTCCGAGATCATCCACAAGGTGGCGTCGCGCCGGGCGCTCTATCTGGCGGTGTTCCTGCACGACATCGCCAAGGGCCGCAACGGCGACCATTCCCTGCTCGGCGCCGAGGTGGCGATGAAGCTGGGGCCGCGCTTCGGGCTGACCGACGCCGAGACCGAGACGGCGGCGTGGTGCGTACGCCAGCACCTGCTGATGAGCCGCATCGCCTTCAAGCGCGACATCGACGACCCCAAGACCATCTCGGACTTCGCCGCCGTGGTCCAAAGCCCCGAGCGCCTGCGCCAGTTGCTGCTGCTCACCGTCGCCGATATCCGCGCCGTGGGGCCGACGGTGTGGAACGCCTGGAAGGCCGGATTGCTGCGCGAACTTTACCTGCGCGCCGAAGAGGTGATGACCGGCGGCCTGACGGTCGCCCATGCCCGCGACGCCCGGGTCAGGAACGCCCAGGAGACTCTGGCCGCCGAGCTGGGCCACGCCGGTTGGCCGGCCGCCGACGTCGAGGCCCATCTCGCCCGCGGCTATCCCACCTATTGGACCTCGTTCGACGCCGCCACCCACCAGCGCCACGCCCGTCTGGTGCGCGAGGCCGAGATCACCGGGGCGCCGCTCACCGTGGATTCAAGGGTCGACGGCCAGCGCGCCGTCACCGAAATCATCGTCTATACCGGCGACCATCCCGGCCTGTTCTCGCAGATCGCCGGTGCCATGGCGGTGTCGGGCGCCAATATCGTCGACGCCAAGATCATCACCCTGGCCAACGGCATGGCGCTGGACAGCTTCTGCATCCAGGATTCCGAGGGCGGCGCCTTCGACAGCCCATCCAAGCTGGCCAAGCTGGCCGCCGCCGTCGAGCAGGTGTTGTCCGGCCGCATGCGCCTCGATCGCGAATTGGCGGCGCGCAAGGGCAAGCTGCCCAGCCGGGCCCATGTCTTCAAGGTGCCGCCCCGCGTCATCGTCGACAACAAGGCCTCGCGCACCCACACCGTGCTGGAGGTCAACGGTCGCGACCGGCCTGGGCTGCTCTACGACCTGACCGCCGCCATGACCCGCCTGGGCCTGCAGATCACCTCGGCCCACATCTCCACTTATGGCGAGCGGGTGGTGGATGTGTTCTACCTCAAGGACGTCTTCGGCCTCAAGGTCGAGCATGAGCGCAAGCTGGCCGAGGTCAAGGACGCCCTGTTCCGCGCCCTGGAGGAACCGGCATCCAAGGCCGCCGAGGCCAAGGTGGCGGAGTAGGTTTTCCCACTTGTGCGCCGCACAATGACGCAGCATTATTGCCGGCCAACCGCCTCCCCCCGCAAGAGGATTGCGCCGTCATGACCACCAAGCCGCCCCGTAAGTTCTTCGAGCCCCTGGCCATCGGCGCGCCGCAGCCCTATCGCGAGCTGCCGGTGCGGCTGGAGCGGATGATCCATTTCTTCCCGCCGCACATCGAGAAGATGCGCGCCAAGGCGCCCGAGATCGGCCGTCAGGTCGACGTGTTGCTGGGCAATCTGGAGGACGCCATCCCGGCCGATGCCAAGGACGCCGCCCGCGCCGGCTTCGTCGAGGTGGCGAAGGCCTGGGACAATCCCGGCACCGGCCTGTGGAGCCGCGTCAACTGCCTCAACAGCCCGTGGTTCCTCGACGACGTCACCACCATCGTCGCCGAGGCCGGCAATAAGGTCGACGTGGTGATGCTGCCCAAGGTCGAGGGGCCGTGGGACATCCATTACCTCGATCAGCTGTTGGCCCAGTTGGAGGCCAGGCACGCCGTCAAGCGGCCGATCCTGATCCATGCCATCCTGGAGACGGCGCTGGGGGTCGAGAACATCGCCGCCATCGCCCAGGCCTCCCCGCGCATGCACGGCATGAGCCTCGGCCCCGCCGACCTCGCCGCCAGCCGCGGCATGAAGACCACCCGGGTCGGCGGCGGCCATCCGTTCTACGGCGTGCTGGAGGATGCCGCCGAGGGCCGCGCCGACCGCACCCTGTTCCAGCAGGACCTGTGGCACTACACCGTGGCCAAGATGGTGGACGCCTGCCAGGCGGCCGGCATCAAGGCGTTCTATGGCCCGTTCGGCGATTTCTCGGATTCCGCCGCCTGCGAGGCCCAGTTCCGCAACGCCTTCCTGCTCGGCTGCGCCGGCGGCTGGAGCCTGCACCCCAGCCAGATCGACATCGCCAAGACGGTGTTCAGCCCCGATGTGGGCGAGGCGCTGTTCGCCAAGAAGATCCTCGACGCCATGCCCGACGGCACCGGCGCGGTGATGATCGACGGCAAGATGCAGGACGATGCCACTTGGAAACAGGCCAAGGTCATCGTCGACCTCGCCCGCCGGGTGGCGGAGAAGGACCCCGCCATGGCGGCGAAGTACGGCTGGTAGGCGGACCGCCGCGTCGCGTCAGGGGGGGCGATGACCCAGGTTGGCGTCGGCCCTTTCCTGCCGAAGGCGGGGCCTTCCGCCGCTACAGCACCCGGCGGGCCGAGAAGTTCTTCGGCACCAGGATGGTGTTCTGCGGCGGGGCGATGGTGTCCGGCGCCGGGAAGTCGATGGTGGAGTGCAGGCCACGGCTCTCGCGGCGGATCAGGGCCGAGCGGATGATCAGGTCGGCGACCATGGCCAGGTTGCGCAGTTCCAGCAGGTCGTTGCCGACCCGGAAGCTGCCGTAATACTCGGCGATCTCGTCCAACAGCAGGCGGACACGATGCTTGGCCCGCTCCAGCCGTTTGGTGGAGCGCACGATGCCGACATAGTCCCACATGAAGCGGCGCAGCTCGCCCCAGTTATGCGCCACCACCACCATCTCGTCGGAGTCGGTGACCCAGGTGTCATCCCATGACGCCAGTTCGGGCGGCGGTGCCACCTCGCCCAGCCGGGCAAGGATGTCGCTGGCGGCGGCGGCGCCGAACACCAGCCCCTCCAGCAACGAATTCGAGGCCAGCCGGTTGGCGCCGTGCAGGCCGGTGCAGGCGACCTCGCCGATGGCGTAGAGGTTGTCCACGTCGGTGCGCCCCGACAGGTCGGTGACGACGCCGCCGCAGGTGTAATGCGCCGCCGGCACCACCGGGATCGGCTCACGGGTGATGTCGACGCCGAACTCCAGGCACTTGGCGTGGATGTTGGGAAAATGCGAGGTGACGAACTCGGCCGGCTTGTGGCTGATGTCGAGATAGACGCACTCGCAGCCCAGCCGCTTCATCACGTCGTCGATGGCGCGCGCCACGATATCGCGCGGCGCCAGTTCGCCCCGCGGATCGTACTCGTCCATGAAGCGGGTGCCGTCGGGCCGCAGCAGCCGGCCGCCCTCGCCGCGCACCGCCTCGGTGACCAGGAACGACTTGGCGCGGGGGTGGTAGAGGCAGGTGGGATGGAACTGGCCGAATTCCATATTGGCGACACGGCAGCCGGCGCGCCAGCCGATGGCGATGCCGTCGCCGGTGGAGCCGTCGGGATTGCTCGAATAGAGATAGACGCGCGACGCCCCGCCGGTGGCCAGCGCCACCATGCGAGCCGGGAACAGCTTGACGCCGCCACCGAGGCGATCGAGGGCATAGGCGCCGACGCAGCGCCCCAGTCGGTCGCCCGACAGCTTCTCGCGGATGACGTCGACGGCGATGTGCTCCTCGAACAGCTCGGCACCGCTCTCGCGGGCGCGGGCTTCCAGGGTGGTCTGCACCGCCTTGCCGGTGGCATCGGCCGAGTGGATGACGCGGCGGTGGGAATGCCCACCCTCGCGGGTCAGGTGATAGGCGGAGCCCTCGCGGTCGAAGGCGACGCCCTGGCCGATCAGCCACTCGATGGCCCGCCGCCCGTTCTCCACCACGAAGCGCACCGCCGCCGGATTGCACAGCCCGGCGCCGGCCGACAGGGTATCGAGGATGTGGGATTCGGTGGAGTCGGTGGCGTCGAGCACGGCGGCGATGCCGCCCTGGGCGTACATGGTGCTGCCCTCGGACAGGGCATTCTTGGCCAGCACGGCGACGCGCGCCTGGGGCCGCTCGGCCAGGACGGAGAGGGCCAGGGTGAGGCCGGCCGCGCCGGAGCCGATCACCAGCAGGTCATAGGGCTCGGCCATGATCGTGTCAGCTCCAGTCCAGTCCGATATCCGCCGCCGGGGCGGATTGGGTGATGCGGCCGACCGAGACGAAGTCGACGCCGGTCTCGGCGATGGCGCGGATGGTGTCCAGCGTCACCCCACCCGAGGCCTCGGTTCTGCACCGCCGGCGCACCACGGCCACGGCGCGGCGCAGGGTGTCGGTGTCCATGTTGTCCAACAGGACGATGTCGGCGCCGGCCGTCACCGCCTGCTCCACCTGTTCGAGGGTATCGCACTCCACCTCGATGTTGGGGAGCTTGGCGTCGCGGGCGCGCTTGACCGCCTCGGCGACGCCGCCGCACACCGCGATATGATTGTCCTTGATCAGCACCCCGTCGTAGAGGCCCATGCGGTGGTTCTTCGCTCCGCCGCACCGGGTGGCGTATTTCGACAGCTTGCGCAGGCCGGGAATGGTCTTGCGGGTGTCGAGCAGGGTGCAGCCGGTACCGGCGATGCGCTGGGCGTACTCGCTGGTCAGGGTGGCGATGCCGCTCATCAGTTGCAGCAGGTTGAGGGCGGTGCGCTCGGCGGTCAGCAAGCCACGCGCCGGCCCCTCGATCTCGGCCAGCACGGTGCCGGCGGCCACCCGCTCGCCGTCGGCGGCACGGGCGAAGAAGCGGGCCTCGGGTACCACCATGTGGAAGGCCTCGGCCGCCACCGGCAGCCCCGACACCACCATGGAATGGCGCGCCGCCATCACCCCCTTGAAGCGCAGCCCGGCCGGAATCACCGCCGCCGAGGTGATGTCGCGGCTGGTCCAGTCGCTGCCGCCCACGTCCTCGGCCAGCGCCGCCGTGATGACACGGCGGGCGTCGATCAGGTCCAGCTCGGGCTGATCACGCGGCATCGGTCGCCGCCTTGACCGGCACCGACACCGACATTTCCAGCATGCGCTCCAGCGGCTTCAGGGCACCCAGGCGAAGCTCCTCCGGCATCTCGACCCGCGGCGCGTCGTTCTTCAGGCAGAGATAGATCTTCTCCAGGGTGTTCTTGGCCATGAACGGGCAGCTGGCGCAGTTGCAGCTGCCGTCGGCGCCGGGCGCCGGGATGAAGGTCTTGTGCGGCGCCGCCTTGGCCATCTGGTGGATGATGTGCAGCTCGGTGGCGATGATGAATTCGGGCGCGTCGGAATTCAGCACGTAATCGAGGATGTTACGGGTCGAGCCCACATGGTCGGCATGGGTCAGGATGCTTTCCGGGCACTCGGGATGGGCGGCCACCTTGGCCTTGGGGTGGCGCACCTTGAGCTTGACCAGCTCCTTCTCGGAGAACTGCTCGTGGATGATGCAACTGCCTGGCCACAGGGTCATCTCGCGGCCGGTCTTGCGCGCGATGAAGGCCCCCAGGTGGCGGTCGGGCGCGAACAGGATCGGCTTGTCGGCCGGCAGCTGGCGCACGATGACCTCGGCATTGGACGAGGTGACGATGACGTCCGACAGCGCCTTGACCTCGGCCGAGCAGTTGATGTAGGTGACCGCGATATGGTCGGGGTGCTTTTCGCGGAAATGGCGGAAGGCGTCGGCGCGGCAGGATTCCTCCAGCGAGCAGCCGGCCTCGGCATCGGGGATCAGCACCGTCTTGTGCGGCGACACGATCTTGGCCACCTCGCCCATGAAGCGCACGCCGCAGAACACGATGACGTCGGCGTCGGTGGCCGCCGCCTTGCGCGACAGGTCCAGCGAGTCGCCGACGAAATCGGCCAGATCCTGGATTTCGCCGTCCTGGTAGTAATGGGCCAGGATGACGGCGTTGCGCTCGCGGCGCAGCCGGTCGATCTCGGCCACCAGATCGAGTGTCGGGTCAATGCCGGCCTCGGTCATGGCGCCGGCGGAAGGAAGAACTATGGTGTCGGTCATCGTCGCGGTGTCTCCCGGCCGGAATGAGGTTACCCCTGCCGTATGCGTGAGGGTGGAAGTAAAGGCCGATTCGGCGGCCGAACGCAACCCGTGAGACGCTCGAAATCCTCCCGGGCGGTGTCGAAACCTCCGCCGGGGCGCTTCAACCAGCCTCGGATATAAGCCATATGACTATCGGAAAGTTTCCCCACCGGGAGGGAATGGCGCATCATCCCCCTGGGGTGGTCCTTTAAGTGATGTGGCGGGTCATATGGGCAATGGAGTTATGGCCTCGGCGGCAAGCAGCGGCGCGTCGCTGATCGTCGTCATCGAGGATGAGGATATCGTCCTGGCGGGCTATCAGATGCTGTTCGAGAGTCTGGGATATCGGGTGGTGGCGACATCATCCTCGGCCGAGGCGCTGCGGCAGTTGGCAGTGCTGGCTGTGCGGCCCGACTGTGTCCTCGCCGATTATCGCCTGCGGGACGGCCAGACCGGCACCGAGGCCATCGAGTCCATTCGGAGCGCGTTCGACGCGACCATTCCCGGCGTGCTGGTCACCGGCGACACCGCCGTCGACCGTCTGCGCCATGCCGCGGCATCCGGTCTGCCCATCCTGCACAAGCCGGTCAACGGCCAGCAGGTGATGGAGGTGGTGGGCAAGCTGCTGCGAGAGGCAAGCGGGCCGTACCCGAGGGACATAGGCGGGTGACGCAACCGCGAGCGTATTACAAGCGAGATGTGGTCGGCCGCGGCCGCGCGCCTTGTGGCGCGGCAGTCAAGGGATTGGGAGACCCCCGTCCGGCGCCTGAGGGCTTCGCCGACCGGCTGCGACCAGTGCGATAGGTATTACGCACCGGCGCCGATATCATTTCGCCAGGACCTTGCCGCAGAACTGCCGCATGTCGTCGAGGCTGGGGGCCGGCGGCGTCCCCGCCTTCGTCAGCGCCTCGGCCAGCTTGTCCACCACCCAGCGGGTGGCGCCGACGATGGAGAAGACGCGGCGGTATTCGTCCTCGCCCATCTCGACATAGGCGACGAACAGGAAGGTGACGAACAGGCGGATGTCGCCGCCCAGCGTCGGCATCAGGCAATCCACCATCTCGCGCCGGGTGCGCGAGATCTGGGCGATGGCGCGGCGCATGAGGGCGCGGTCGTTGCCCGCGAACAGGCGCACCAGATCCATCTGGTTGGCCACCCGCCACAGCAGTTCCGAATCGATCAGGTCGCCACCGTCGCTGAACAGCGCCTTGGCGCCCCCCAGCAGCAACGGCGTGCCCGCCGCCGCCGCCCGCAGCTCGCTCGGCTCGCGCACCTTGAGCAGAGTGTGGCCCATGGCGGTGATCACGCTGGGCGGCAGCGGCGCGTAATGCGGGATCAGCGGCATCTGCCAGTCGAAGCGCAGGAACGGGCGCAAGGCGCTGTACAGGACGTCGCCGGCCCCCGTCACCCGCTTGACCGGCGCCGGGCTGGCCGGCTTGGCGAGGCCGATGCGGCGCAGCACGGTGATGGGAAGGCCGACCTTGCGGGAGGGGGCAAGGGCGACCGTCTTCGGCCCGCCCAGCTTGCGGCGGAAATAGCGGCGCCCCACCGCCTGGACGATCAAGGCGACCGCGTCGGCGAGGGTCCGGCCGCATTTCAGGCCATGGGCGTCATCCACCACCGGGCGACTGGCCGCGTCGACCACCACGGTGGAGAACAGCTGCGGTCTGGTGCGGAACAGCCGGAAGCCGGCATGGGCCAGGCCGGGATCGTTCATCACCACCTCGTAGGCGGTGGCGCGGTCAAGCGCGGCCAGCAGCGGCAGCTCGCGCCGCAGCACCTCGATGACCTCGCCACGCAGGGCGTTCTGGATTAAACGAACCGGATCTGCTGCAACTGCCAATGCGGTCATGTCGCGACACCCCTATCGCCGACAGTGGCCCTGTCCCAGGCTGGACAATGCCCCAGGCACCCGTTGACCGCTACCCACCCATTGGGTTGGGGCGCCCGCGATACTAAAGGATAGTAACGACTCAAATGGATGGGGCGCCCCGAAGGACGCCCCACCATGATTACTTCAACCCCTCGCAGAAACGCTTGATGCGCTCGCAGGCCTTCTCCAGCGCCTGGTTCGAGGTGGCATAGGAGATGCGGAAATAGGGTTCCAGCCCGAAGGCCGCCCCTTGCACCACCGCGACACCTTCGCTCTCCAGCAGGGCCGAGACGAAGTCGGTGTCGCTGGCGATCACCTTGCCGTCCGGCGTCTTCTTGCCGATGGCGCCGGCGCAGGAGGGATAGACGTAGAAGGCGCCTTCCGGCGTCTTGCAGGTGATGCCCGGGCACTGGTTGAGCAGGCGCACCACCAGATCGCGGCGAGTCTTGAACATCTCGGCGTTCTTGGGGATGAAGTCCTGCGGGCCGTTCAGCGCCTCGACCGCCGCCGCCTGGCTGATGGAGGCGGTGTGGGTCACCGACTGCGACTGGATCATGTTGATGGCCTTGATCAGCGGCAGGGCGCCCGCGGCATAGCCGACGCGCCAGCCGGTCATGGCATAGGCCTTGGAGACGCCGTTCATGGTCAGGGTGCGGTCGTAGAGCCGGGGCTCGACCTGGGCCGGGGTGCAGAACTTGAAGCCGTCATAGACCAGATGCTCGTACATGTCGTCGGACATGATCCAGACATGCGGATGCTTGACCAGCACGTCGGTCAGCGCCTTCATCTCCTCCCAGGAATAGGCGGCGCCGGTCGGATTGGACGGCGAGTTCAGCACCAGCCACTTGGTGTTGGGCGTGATGGCCTTTTCCAGGTCGGCGGCCTGCAGCTTGAAATTGTTGTCTTCCGAGCAGGCGACGAACACCGGCTTGCCGCCGAACATCAGGGCGATGTCGGGATAGCTCACCCAATAGGGCGCCGGCACGATGACCTCGTCGCCGGGATTGATGGTGGCCATGAAGGCGTTGAAGATGACGCCCTTGCCGCCGACGCCGACGGTGATCTGGTCGGGGGTGTACTCAAGCCCGTTCTCGCGCTTGAACTTGGCGGCAATGGCGCGGCGCAGATCGAGCGTGCCGGCCGGGGCGGTGTACTTGGTCTGGCCGGCATCCATGGCGGCCTTGGCGGCGGCCTTGATGTGCTCGGGAGTGTCGAAGTCGGGCTCGCCCGCCCCCAGGCCGATGACGTCGCGCCCGGCGGCCTTCAACTCGGCGGCCTTCTGAGTCACGGCGATGGTCGGCGAGGGCTTGATGGCGGAAAGCCTGTCGGCGATGAACGGCATGGGGTGTTCCCGTCTGGAAAGAGGATAGAATCGGGCCGCGAGGTTACTTGCGCGGCTGTTGATGTGCAAACCCTTTGTCCTACCCGCTCGCAACTCCTTCCCCGCTTGCATCTCCTCCAATGAGCCGGGGGAATGGCCGAATGGCAGAGTGACCCGGTCGAAGCAGGCTCCTCCGCATGATGTATACAACTCTAACGGAATCAAGGCTGTAGACATCCATTAAAAAGGTTGTATATCATTTGGCGAGTTGATCGCGTCAGCTATTCACACGGGGAGGGGCAGGTGCTTAAGGACATCCCAACCTGGGTCTATTTCGTAGCGGGCATAACACTTGCCTCCGCACTATATCTTGGCCTCTGCATATTCATTCACGCAAGAACGAAGCCGATTTCAGGCAAAGCAGATGAGCTAACGGATGAAAATTCAAATCATTATAAAATATTCAATCTTGGGCCAAATATCATTGGCATAGCAACGATCTTGCATTGTTCAATTTATATTTATTGGTTCAAAACGATTGGAGGCATCTGGGAATCCTTCCTCCATGCCGCGGTTGGTCTGTTTTGGTGGACCGCGGCAAGCGGCTACAAAATGCTCATTGAGCGGAAAAAAAGGAATTTTTTCCTCCAAGAAGAGGAGAGATTGAGAAAGAAAAGCAACAAAGATCTGTCGGGGCATTTTTCCAAGAGCACCGTGAACGATGATGTCATCATAGCCGAGGTAAAATGCATCAAGTCTCAAATAGACGAAAAATTTCCTGAAATTGCCACTTATATAAATGACAAGCTTGACGATGTATTGAATAATATTCAAGAGAGACTCTCGGCGAGGACTATAGGTGAATGAGTCTCGCTGTGGTGCGCTGGCTGTACGATATTACGGTGTTTCAGTTGGAACATCTGGATCCCGAGCACATCCGGCATCGGCCAAACAAGAGGGCGGCGACCACGCTGATCATAGCGATGTTTTTCTTGATGGCCTCGGCAGCCATCGTCGCCGTGGATGAAAACGAAGGACCGAACATGTCGGCGGCCGCGGTCATGGCCAATCCGTCCGAGATACCGGAAAAGAAGTCGTTCTCCGACTCGCTTCTGGCGAAATTCTATTTCGACACGTTCGAATGCGACGATTACTACATCGTATGCCGCCAGGGTGGTGACTGCCAGCCGAGTCGGACGACCTCACCGCGACGCGACGCCTGCCTCCGATCGCAGGCGCAGCCGCCGGCCCGTTGGTCGCAGGATCTTGCCGGCCTGCCGGAAGCGATCGTGCGATTGCGCGCCGAGTCCGCCGGCAGCAATTGCACCGCTCGCCTGGAGGCGGTCGGCTACGCCTCCGAAGGCAGCAATCCGGCAAACGAGCAGACTCGCTCGAAGCGCCGGGCCGACCTGGTGTGCCGCAGGATGGACGAGGCGCCCAGCGGGCTCACATGCATCCCGGTCGGACGCGGCGTCGAAGCGCTCGTCCCCCTGGCCGAGGAGGCCCGGCGGCGCGTCGAGCTCTTCATTCGCTACGACTGCGCGCCGAAGGCCGGGAAAGGCGAACGCTGACGCGCTCGCCCTCTCTCCGCCGGGCCGGCCGGTTCACCGCTTCGGGAAGCGCTGGTCCATTTCCTTGCGCAGGGCGTCCTTGTCGGCCTGCGTCATCTGCCCCAGCCGCTTGAACCGTTTCGGCTGCATGGCCTTCCAGGCCGGATCCGCCTTGATCGCCGCCTCGGTCTTGCCGAAGAACGTCTTGACGTCGGTCTCGACATCGCGGTTGCCCGACTGGAAATCACCCAGATGGCCGAGCAGGATGTGATGATCCTCGGCGTTCCGGCCCGCCTCGTCCTCGCAGAGCGGGATGAAGTTGCGCGCGTCGAGTTCCAGGTCCGGCCGTCCCAACTCGATGCAATAGTGGAACGGGAAGATGTGGTGGATCTGGATGCTGGCACTGCTGCTCTGGCCGGGGCTGCAGGCGGCGCACTGAGTATGCGTCCACAGATAGGCATCGCGCACCTCGTCCCAATGGGGGCTGCGCCTGTCCTCCTGCTTGTCTTGCGCGATCTGGCCCTTGGTGCGTTCCGTCATGCTCCCCCCTCATCAGAACAATTGCCCTCAAAGAGGGCACCGGCCGTTGCGTTCCGTCAAGGCCGAGGACCTGATGGCCTTGGTGAGCGCGCCGAACATAGCCGAACATAAATGTCCTATGAGGGCTGCCGGTCGGTCCTGTACCGGCCATCCAGGAACAGCGTGGTCATCAGGTATCCGCTCAGCACGAAGAAGGTGAGGACGAAGTTCCCGCCCGTGGTCGGAACGAAGTTACTGCCGATCAGCGCGAGGTTGCTGCCCATCGAGTATTCGCCCATGGAAAAGCAATGTGCGACGAGCACGCCGAAGGACGCCAGTCCGCGAATGATCAACAAGTAATCAACGTAAGCCACGGTCGCGGGATATCGGGTCAAGATGTCACCTTCGATGCGCTGGATCTCAATGTCCCCCCTCATTGCATGCCAGGCAAATCGGGATGTCGTAGAGCCCGAGATCGATGCGCCGACGCCGCGGGGCGCTGTTCTTCCAGATGGTGCGAATATCTTGAACCCGCACGTCACCGTAGGCGAGACCAAGGTCCGACAGTCCGGTGCGGAAGGCGGTGTCGATGCCGTAGCCGGCATCCGCCAGCACGATACCGGGAGAAATGTCCGCCTCGACGGCGGCCCTGACCTGTGCCAGTGCGATTTGCGGCTTGGTCTGG
>CAJANL010000275.1 GCA_903941105.1 uncultured Rhodospirillaceae bacterium | reverse complement strand
TACTTGACGAGCGCTGCGGGCGCGCGTGGGCCCCTCCTATTGACTACCTGGACAACCAGCTATTCCACCAACAGGGGGGGGGTCAAAATTGGACGCCGATTCGGGGTTCAAGGGGGGTCAATTTTCGACGCCGATTGACACCTGGTCGGCAATGCCCTCAAGTACCACAGCACCGATCGCGCCGCGGTCATCGAAATCGCCGCCGCCCCACTCGGCGAACAATGGGTGGTGTCGGTGCGGGATAATGGCATCGGCATCGCACCCGAACATTTCGAGCGCATCTTTCGGGTGTTCCAACGCCTGCATGGCAGCGGCGAATACGAAGGCACCGGCATCGGTCTGGCTGTCTGCAAAAAAATCGCCGAGGGCCATGGCGGTCGCATCTGGGTCGAATCGGCACCCGGCGAGGGCAGCACCTTTTTCGTTGCCCTGCCCAAGGCCGCGGAGGGACCGTAAGGCGTTTCAGCCTAGCCGAGCCGCCCCAACCGCGTGCCGCCACCGCATCCGACAGCCCCTCGCCGGCCGAGAGGTCGACGCCTTGAACCCCGACCGCGGCGGCAATTGTCCGAGCAGGCGGGCCATTTCAAGTCAGAAACGGCGATGCTTCAATGACAGCAATGGGTCACGTTGAGCCAGTAGGGCGCTGCGCGGTAGGCGACCGCAGTGCCCCCGACAGCCGCCACTCGGCGGGAATGTCTGGTACTCACCCTTTGTGCCACCTGCTGCCCTATCGCGCCTGTGGCGGGTCACGCCAGAAACGGGCCGGCGTGGCGCGAGCCCAATCGCCTTCGATGGTGCATCCCAGGATGCGTCAAATTATGCGAAGCCCAGGAGCAATCGCAGGGCTCATTACCCCCCCCGCAATAGTTGTGCCAGCTTCTGCCGCAACTCCTCGGCAGCCACCGGCTTGTGCAGTATTTCGAAGCCGCTGGCGTGGACCTCTGAAATGCGCTCAGGCGCTGTGTCGCCGGTGACGATCAGGGTGGGGATCGGCCAACCTGCTTGGCTCCGAATTTGCTTGGCCGACTCCGTTCCATTGAGGCCCGGTCCCAAGCGGTGATCGGCGAGGATCGCATCAAACCGCCGGCCTTCGGCGGCGCAAAGGTCGAGGGCTTCTTCTCCCGATGCCACCACCACCACCTCATGGCCCCAACTCTCGGCAAGTAATTGAAGCCCGGTGCGGACGGTGGCGTCATCCTCAATGATCAGGACGCGCCCCTTGATGTCCCCAACGGCCTGAGGCGTCTCCGCCAGCCGGCATTGCCCGCCGTCGAGCGGCAACAGGAGCGAGAAACACGTGCCTCGGCCCTCGCGAGACCTCACCAGCAATTCCGCTCCTAGCAATCGGGCGAGACGCTCGACAATGGCCAGCCCGAGGCCAAGGCCCTCACTGAAATGACGGCCGGGATTGCCGACCTGATAGAGTTCCTCAAAAATATGAGGCAACTCGTTGCTCGGGATTCCTATGCCACTATCGACCACGTCAAGCCGGACCCGATTGCCGCGTCGGCGCATGCCCACCAAAATGCCGCCGCGATGGGTATAGCGGATGGCGTTTTCCATCAAATTACGCAAGATGCGCTCCAGCAGGGATGCGTCGGTTCGCGCCATCAGGGCCAGCCGCACCGCCTTCAGCCGCAGCCCCTTGCCCTCCGCCAGCAGCGAGTATTCCTGCGCCAACCGGCCGAGAAGGGCGCCGATGTCCACCGTTGCCATCTGCGGCATGACCACACCGGCATCGAGACGAGACACATCAAGAATACTGGTCAACAGGCCGTTCAGGCCCTCCAGGGCGTTCTCCATCAGGCCGACCGCCTTGCTTGCCGAAGCTGTCCTCACTTCCAGCTTAAGCACACCCAGCAATAGCGCCAGCGATTGTGCCGGCTGACGAAGATCGTGGCTGGCCGACGCCAAGAATTTCGAGCGGGCCAGAACCGCGCGCTCGGCCTCGGCTTTGGCACGGGCCGCGAGCCGGCCGGAAACGGTCATATCGGTAATGTCGGATGCCGCACAGGTGATACCGATAATCCGTCCGCACTGGTTGCGACGGGGTTCCACATGAAGGTCGTAATATTCGATGGGCTTCCCTGGGGCCGCTGTGGCTATCTCCTGCCGGATTGGCCGTCCGGTGTCGATGGCGCTGCGTTTGATGGCCTCGATCGGCCCCAAGCAGGCCGGGTCCATTATTTCGGCATCGGTCTTGCCGATGACGTCCTCGACCGAAAGGCCCAGTTTGGGGTTGTAGATCCAGGTGTAACGCAGGTCCAAATCCTGCTCGAACACCACCACCGGCGAGTCCGCCAGGGCCACCTTGAAACGCCGCTCACCCTCATGCAGCGCCTTCAAGGCGCGCGCTTCGCCGCTGACGCGGCGGTAGCCCCACCAGGTCATGAATCCCAGCGAAAGCAGCACCGCCGCACAATAGGCGGCGTTGTGACGGGCACGGGACCGCCATGCCTTCAACAATTTATCCTTGTCCGAGACCGAGGTTACGATCAGCGGCCAGTCCTCGACGCCTCGATAGGCGCCGACACGAACGACGCGGTCGATGGTAGAGGCCGCCTCGAAGACCCCGGACGGTGACTTTGGGAAATACTCGGTGAATACAGGATGACCGGCGCCGCTGGGACCAACCTCCCCCGTCCAATTCCCGAGGCGGCGGGCGACGACCGCTCCATCAAGCCTATAGATGGCGACGTTGTCATTGGCGCTCAACCCGAGCCGCTGGTACAGGGCGGTGAAAAAGTCGACCCGCATCGAGGCCACCAGGACGCCCTGGAAAGTTCCATCTTGATCGGTCAACCGCTTGCTCAGCGAAAAGAACCAGACCTTGTCGATGCGGCCCAACGTCATGCGGCCGACATGCCAATCGTTGCCGTCCCGATGAACCTTGAAGTACTCGCGATCGGAAAAGTCGAAGCCGGTGCTATCCACCGGTTGGGTCGTGTGCATCACCCGCCCCTTGGCGTCGATCAGCCAAAACGAATAAATCTGGGGAACGTCGCTTATCCAGTTCGCCATGCGGGCGGCTACGGGCGGCATGACGTTCGGCCGCCCCGACACCGCCATCTCGCGATCCAGGTCGATCAAGGATGCCTTGCTGATGTCGAAGGCTCGGCGTGCGTGCTCCTCGATTACCTGGACCAACACCGCGTTGCGCTGTTGGGCCTCATGAATGGCCCCAGTGCGGTCAGCCGCGATCATCGTGGTGGTCGTCACCAGCGCAGTGAGGGCAAACACTCCAGAAATCGTCAGCAGGCGGCGTGCGCCGGACCCCGCCTGCATCCACCTCATGCCATCAATCCCATCGCAAGTGCTCCGCCATCCGACATTCTTCGTTGGCGGTTAGCCGCACCACCTTCCCTGGTAGAATAGCCTTGTCGGAGTTGGTCGAACAGCGGAGACGCTTGCTATCGTCGTAAATCGTTCGCTTTGGCACAACGGACTGGCCGACGACCTTCGGAATGTCTCTTCCGGGTCATCAGCTGGCGTAGCGGACGTTCTCGCTGAATGGCGGCTGCCGGGGGCAAAGGCGTCGCTCTGCCAGGAACCGCTCGATGAGCGACGTCATGGTAAAATGGTTGTTTCGCCATGAGTCGCGGAATTAGCCGTTTCATCAACGATGTGAGCCGCCCGATCATCCGGTGAGGGGGGCTCAGCGGTTACGACGGCCCTTCAAGCCTCTCGCGGCACCAGTCCTCAATCTCTCCAACCAGAGTGGACACCTCTGACCATCCCTGCTTGAGATCGGCATCCTCGGGTTCGGCCGGCATGCCTCCCCCGGGCTTGGGGTAGCGCAACGCCGTTGCGTAGGATGTGAAGTCATCAAACGCCATCAGGTCGGCACGCCAGAGATGGCTTTCCGGGAGAAGTGCCGCCAATGCGCCCAGTTGGTGATGGCTGGTTTGAAAGCGAATGCCCTCGGCCGTTAAAACGGCTTTCAGCAGCTTCTCGGCGGCCTGCTCGATGTTGAATGCAGCGTGGCGGGGATGATCGGCCATCAGTTTGGCTGCCACGGCCAGGTCGTCCTTGGCCAGGGCGATGTAGCTGTTGACATGGGCGCTCATGACGCAGCCCCCTGGCGCCGCAATGACCGATCCTGATACAGCAGGCGCCCTTCGGCAGTGGCTCGGTTCACCAGGCTACCGGAAACGTCCTGATCCCCCAGGTAGTCGGACCACGAACAGGGAACGACGTCGAACGGCAGGCCGCAGGCGACCAGCGGTGCCGCGACGGTCTTGTGGCTGTATGTCGAGGCAGGGAGCCCGTCGGGGAGGACCACAAGGAGGTCGAAATCGCTGTCGTGACGGTGGTCGCCTCGCGCCCGACTGCCGAACAGCCAAACCATCCGTGGCCGCAAACTGGCAACCAAGCGGTCCCGGAGGAACGCCAAGGCCGATGCCTCGTCACGGAATGGCCCCACTGACCTGGCAGCACTGTCTGCCAGGATATTGCGGACCTCTTGCTCCCTACCTTGGCGGAGGAGATCGGCGACGGCTTGAAGCACGTCGCGGTGCTCCGCCGCCGCTCTTATGGATTGAACCGGCAATGCCATATCAGCCTCGTATTACGCTCTCAACGTAAATGTAATACGCAGGGCGCGTTCGCGCAATGGCTGCCCGCCTCATTCCTTGACCGAGATCGAAACCACGTTGGTTTCCTCCACGATCCCCATGCTCCCGAAAGCCGCCCGAACGGTTTCTGCGATGTAGTTCGGCGCCATGTGCCCGTAGTGCTTTTCGACCATTGCCGCCTGTCCCCAGGCGCCTGTCCGCCATGGCCCGTGTCAGCAGGTGCAGCCGCGGCCCGGGCAGCGTCGCCCACTCGGCATAGATGTCGCTTTCGCGATCGGCGACCACCGTCACCGAGGCCGCGGATTCGCCGAG
>CAJANL010000274.1 GCA_903941105.1 uncultured Rhodospirillaceae bacterium | reverse complement strand
GCCATCACGGCGGCCTCGGCGCAGGCGGTGGCGCCGTCATACATGGAGGCGTTGGCGGTATCCATGCCGGTGATCATCGCCACCTGGCTCTGGAATTCGAACAAGCACTGCAAGGTGCCCTGGCTGACCTCGGGCTGGTAGGGGGTGTAGGCGGTGAGGAACTCGCCCCGCAGCAGCAACTGGTCCACCGCCGCTGGCACGTGATGGCGATAGACGCCGGCGCCGATGAAGAAGGGGGCGCAGCCGGCCGACAGGTTCTTCATGGCCATGCGGGTGAAGGCGCGCTCGACCTCCAGCTCTCCCTGATGGCCGGGCAGCGGCAGCGGTCCGGAACGAGCGGCGGCGGGGACGTCGGTGAACAGCTGCTCGACGTTGGTCACGCCGATGGCCGCCAACATCTCGCGTCGGTCGGCGTCGGTCAGTGGCAGGTAGCGCATGGCGGCGGGGTGTTCCTATTCCAGCGTCGCGAGATAGGCGTCGTAGGCGGCGCGGTCCATCAGCCGGGCCAGCTCGGAGGGGTCACCCAGCCGGACCTTGAAGAACCAGCCCTTGTCCTCGGCGCTCTCGTTGACCAGTCCGGGCTGATCGACGATGGCCTGGTTGGCGCCGGTGACCTCGCCCGAGGCGGGGGAATAGACCTCGCTGGCCGCCTTGACCGATTCCACCACGGCGGCCTCGGCCCCTTGGGTCAGCGTGCGGCCGATCTCGGGGACCTCGACGAAGACGATGTCGCCCAGCGCGTGCTGGGCATGGTCGGTGATGCCGACCACACCCTCTGCGCCTTCGACGCGGATCCATTCGTGGTCCTTGGTGAAGCGGATCTCGCTCATCTGGGAACTCCCCCTTAACCCTTGAAATAACGATGTGGAACGAAGGTCAGCGGCGCCACCTTGGCGTCCATGGCCTTGCCGCGCACCACCAGCTTGACCGGGGTGCCCTCGGCCGCGAAGGCCGCTGGGACATAGCCCATGGCCAGCGGACCGTCCAGCGAGGGGCCGAAGCCGCCCGAGGTGATCTCGCCGAGGCGGTTGCCGTCGAGGTCGGTGATCTCGGTGTGGGCGCGGGCCGGGGCGCGGCCGTCGGGCCGGATACCGACGCGGCGGCGCGGCGGCCCCTCGGCCAGTTGCTTCAGCACCACCGGGGCGCCGGGAAAGCCGCCCTCGGCGCGGCGGCGCTTGCCGATGATCCACGAGATGTTGCCCTCCACCGGCGTGGTGGTGGTGTCGATGTCCGAGCCATAGAGGCACAGGCCGGCCTCCAGGCGCAGCGAGTCGCGCGCCCCCAGTCCGGCCGGCTTGACCTCGGGCAGCGCCAGCAGCGCACGCGCCAGTTCCACCGAGCGGTCGGCCGGCACCGAGATTTCCCAGCCGTCCTCGCCGGTATAGCCCGAGCGGGTGGCGAGGCAGGGGATGCCGGCGATCACCAGTTCCTTGATGGACATGAAGGGCATGGCGCCGGCCTCGGGGGCCACTCTCGCCATGGCCTCGGCCGCCTTGGGACCCTGCAGCGCCAGCAGCGCCCGGTCCTCCAGCATGCGGACCTCGACACCCTTGAGCCGGGCCTGCATATGGGCAAAATCCAGATGCTTGCAGGACGCGTTGACCACCAGGAACAGCCGCTTCGGCCCCATCCGGCTGATCATCAGGTCGTCGAGGATGCCGCCCGCCTCATCGGTGAAGACGGAATAGCGGGTGCGGCCCTCGCCCAGCCCCTGGACGTCGCCGGGCACCAGCGCCTCAAGTGCCGTCGCCGGGTCGTCGCCGGTGATCTCGACCTGGCCCATATGCGAGACGTCGAACAGGGCTGCGCCGGCGCGGGTGTGCAGGTGCTCGGCCAGGATGCCGGCGGGGTACTGCACCGGCATGGCGTAGCCGGCGAACGGCACCATCTTCCCCCCCAACTCGCGATGCAGGGCATCCAATGGGG
This sequence comes from uncultured Rhodospirillaceae bacterium, assembly GCA_903941105.1. Taxonomy (GTDB): domain Bacteria; phylum Pseudomonadota; class Alphaproteobacteria; order Rhodospirillales; family Magnetospirillaceae; genus CAJANL01. The sequence goes on along the minus strand of CAJANL010000274.1, from coordinate 6,380 downwards.
TGGTGAGCAGGGGCGTATCGGAATCGCTCAACGGGTTCCTCCCGGGCTGGCTGAGGCGCCATCTTAGTGTGCGAGGCGGCGGAGTCAACGGCCGCACGGCATAAGCCATTTTTCTTGATCATTACTATAGCTTGTGGCTGAATGGCCCAATGGCTACCACAATGGATGCCCTCGCCGCACCGGCCCGTCGGCCCCCGGATCTCGCCTCGCATTTCATGGAATGCGGGTCGCTGAATACCAACCTGTCGCTGGCACCGGGCGAGCGGCTGATCATCACCGACGATTTCCTCAACGGCAGCATCCTCGACTTCGCCGCCATCTCGGTTGCCGCCATCGTAGCGCGCGACGCCCAGGTGGCGCGGGCCGCCATCATTCCGCTGGGCGTGGCAGCCAACCGGGTCGACGGCCGCCAGCGGGCCAAATACCAGAAGCTGTTCGCGCTGATCGAGGAAAGCGCCTTCGATCCAGCGGCGCGCGAATCGGCCGAGGCACTGATCGCCGCCAACTTCCGCGAAGGCCAGATCCGCGATCTCGCCGCCGAGCTCGGCGGCACCGTCGGTCCCGCCCGCCAGCGTTACCGCGCCTTCCTCGACGTGGTGCGTCTGCTGACCGAGAAGAAGATTTCCGAACCGGCCTTCCTCGACGAGTTTCTCGACTTCACCCGCACGGTGGCGGGCAAGCTCGACTTCGGCATCTACTCCATGTGCGTCGATCGCCTGTTCGTCTCCGAGCGCATCCCGCTGGAGGTCAAGCTGTCGCTGCTCAGGGAAGTGCTGAAATACCCGCCCCTGATCCGCAAAGAGCTGGTCACCAATCTGCTGTCCTCGCCGGCGGCACCCACCGCGCTGCTCCGCCACGCCCACACCGAGCTGGGTAACGAGATGAGCCGCGAGCAGTTGCATGAAATCTTTCTCTTCACCACATTGAAGCGCGCCTGGGCGGCGCAAAGGGCAACGCGCGCCGCAGCGTGAGGCGGAGAGGGAGCCCATACCCACCATGAATGCCGTCCTCTGCCCCGCCTTCGGGGCCCCACTCATCGTCACCGACGTCCCCCCGCCCGTCCTGCGACCCGGCTGCGTCCGCATCGCGGTGCGGGCGGCCGGGGTGAACTTCGCCGACAGCCTGATGATCACCGGCAACTACCAGGAGAAGCTCGAACCGCCGCTGATCCCCGGCATGGAACTGGCCGGCGTGGTGGCCGAGGTCGCCGAGGGGGTGACGTCCTGCCAGCCGGGCGACCGGGTGATGGCCACCGTCACCGGCGGCGCCTTCGCCGAGCAGGTGGTGGCGGCCGAGACCGACGTTTATGTCCTGCCCGACTCGCTCGATTTCCTCACCGCCGCCGGCTTCCCGGTGGCCTATGGCACCTCGCATCTCGGCTTGCGCAAGGCGGGGCTGAAGGCCGGCGAGGTGCTGGTGGTGCACGCCGCCGCCGGAGGCGTCGGCCTGACCGCCGTCGAGATCGGCCGCGCCCTGGGCGCCACCGTCATCGGCACGGCGGGCGGCCCGGACAAGGTCAAGGTGGCGCTGGAGCACGGCGCCCAGCACGGCATCGACTACAAGGCCGAGGATATCCGCGACCGGGTCAAGGCACTGACCGGCGGGCGCGGCGCCGACGTGGTCTATGATCCGGTGGGCGGCGCGGTGTTCGAGGCGAGCCTGCGATCCATCGCTCCCGACGGCCGCATCCTGGTGATCGGCTTCGCCGGCGGTACGGTGCAGCAGATCCCGGCCAACATCCTGCTGGTCAAGAATGTGAGCGTGATCGGCTACTACTGGGGCGCCTATCGCAGCTTGAACCCGAGCCTGGTGCGCTCCTCCATGCAGGAGGCGCTGGCATGGTGGGCCGAGGGCAAGCTGTTCCCGCACGTCTCGGCGACCCTGCCGCTGGACCGGGCCGCCGAGGCCATCGCCATGGTGAAGGGGCGGGCGTCGACGGGGAAGGTGGTGCTGGAGGTATAATACCCATTTCAGGAATTTCTGATTCCTGAAACGGGTATCTTACGCCCATTGAGGGCGCGGCCAAGGGCGCGGATGCGCCTGCCAGGGCTCCGAATCCAGATTACCAAGTCGATTATTTCGACCCGTCATGCCCGCGGAAGCGGGCATCCATACGCTGGTGATCTTCAGACGATGTCGTTATAGAGGTCCTGCCACTGCGGATTAAAACGCTGGATCATCTCAATCTTCCATGCCCTATTCCATCCTTTCATTTGCTTCTCGCGAAGAATGGCATCAGGCATGGTTTCGTGAAATTCGTAATAGGCTACGAGGTGGACGCAATATTTCTTCGTGAAGCCATCGACAGCATCCGTATTGTGTTCCCAAATGCGACGAACAACGTCGCTGGTCACACCGACATAGAGGGTTCCATTCCGTCTACTTGCCAGAATGTATACACATGGACGCCTCGTCACCGCGCTCATACCGACCCTACCGACGGAATGGATGCCCGCTTTCGCGGGCATGACGAGGTTATACCCACCCGAATTGGCCACTCGTTAACCTGAATTCGGAGCCCTGATGCGCCCGCCCGGCGAGGGCCTGAAGATTCCGACCACGGGTCAGAATTTTATGGAAATGGTATAATGCCCCCCTTCAGCGGCCGATTCGCCGCCCCAGCCGCTCCAGCACCGCCCGCAGTTCCGGGTCCTCCACCGTCGCCAGCCTGGCCTCGAAGACAGCGGGAACCTCGCCCGGCGCGGGCGGGGCGGCTTTCTTCCGGGGCTGGGGCAGCGGCCCGTGCAGCAGCCGCAGCTTGGCCACCGCGCCCCAGCCGAAATAGCCGTTGATGCGCTCGATGATCAGCGGTTCCAGGTGGGCCAGTTCGGTGGCGAAGGCGCCCGAATCCACCTTGATGATCAGGGTGCCGCCCGAACGGTCCTTGGGCGGGAATTTGATGCGCACCGGCAGGGTATGCGATGCCACCGCCGAGCCGACGATGGCCGGCCAGTCCACCAGCAGGGCACCGCCGGCGAAGCCGTGACGGCCGAATACCGGGCGGGTCACCCGCTCGCTGGGCACGGCGATGGCCACCATGCCGCGGAAGCGCCGCTCGTCGTCGGGAGTGGATGTGGTCATGGTACGCAGCATACCAATCCTCTATCCTCGCCGCCATGACCGAGCCTTCAAACGCCGTTCTGCTCGACTGGTATGATCGCCATCACCGCGTGCTGCCGTGGCGTGCCGCTCCCGGCGCGGTCGCCGACCCCTACCATGTCTGGCTGTCCGAGGTGATGCTGCAGCAGACCACGGTGGCGGCGGTGCAACCGTTCTTCCGTGACTTCCTTGCCCGCTGGCCCACCGTCGCGGCCCTGGCGGCGGCTCCGGTCGAGGATGTCATGCACGCCTGGGCCGGGCTCGGCTACTACGCCCGGGCGCGCAACCTGCATGCCTGCGCCAAGACCGTGGCCGAGTGGCGCGGCGGCCGCTTTCCCGACGACGAGGACGCCCTGCGCAAGCTGCCCGGGGTCGGCGACTATACCGCCGCCGCCATCGCCGCCATCGCCTTCGGCCACCGGGCGGTGGTGATGGACGGCAATGTCGAGCGGGTGATGGCCCGCCTCTACGCCGTCACCCCGCCGCTGCCCGGGATCAAGCCGCGCCTCAAGCAACTGGCCGCCGGCCTCACCCCGGCGGAGCGGCCCGGCGACTACGCCCAGGCGGTGATGGACTTGGGCGCCACCGTCTGCACCCCCAAGTCACCCGCCTGCGGCATCTGCCCGTGGATGACTCCGTGCCGCGCCCGCGCCCTCGGCATCGCCGCCTCCCTGCCCGCCAAGACGGCGAAGCCCGAGCGCCCGACCCGGCGCGGCATCGCCTTCTGGGCGCTGCGCAAGGACGGCGCCGTGCTGCTGCGCCGCCGGCCTCCCACCGGGCTGCTGGGCGGCATGATGGAGGTGCCCTCCACCGAATGGCGGCCGGAGGGATGGGAGCTGGGCGAGGCCGCCGCCAGCGCGCCGGTGGCGGCCGACTGGCGGCTGCTGCCCGGGGTCGTCCGCCACACTTTCACCCATTTTCACCTGGAGATTGGCGTCGCCGCCGGCCGCGCCGCCGCTCCCACCTCGGCCCGGGGCCTGTGGTGTCCCCTCGACACGCTGGGTGACCAGGCGCTGCCCACCCTGATGCGCAAGGTGGTGCGTCATGCCCTGGCCAAGGCCTATTGAAGGAGTTTCGATGCTGCGCCTCATCCTCGCCCTCGCCGTGGCCTTGGCACTGACCCGCCCCGCAACCGCCCAGCAGGGGCCGCCGCCCGCCGCCGCACCGTCGCCCAAGGAAAAGATCCTGCTGGAAATGCCCCAGGGCTGGTATCCCAAGGGCACCCAGCGCAGCGACAAGGGCGAGACCACCATGCTCTATCCCCCCGGCCAGGGCGGCGAGACGTGGAGCGAAATGCTGGTGCTGCAGGTGGTCAGGGACAGTCAGGCCATGCCGCACAATTACGTGCAGCAGATCGTCGAGGCCAGCCGCACCAACTGCGACGCGGTGGGACCCAGCCCGGTCACCGAGAAGTCCATCAACGGCTATCCCGCCGCCGCGCTGACGGTGAGCTGCACCAAGGGCAAACGCACCGGCAAGGGCGGACTGGTGATGGTCGTCGCCATGCGCGGACGCGAGGCGCTCTATGTGGTGCAACGCCTGTGGCAGGGGCCGGCTTTCGGCCGCAACGAGGCGGTGCCGGTGCCGCAGGACATGCTCAAAACCTGGGGTGCCTTCGCCCGCACCATCGGGCTGTGCGATCAGGTCGACCCCAAGCACCCCTGTCCGAAGTGAAGCGCGACGCCCGCACTCTCGTCAGTGCAGCTCCGCCCTGATCTTCTGCCTGAGCACGTCGATGGGCTGCATGTCCTGACCGGCCTGGAAGTGCCAGAAGGTCCAACCGTTGCAGGCCGGCGCGCCCTGGACCAGGGCACCGACTTTATGGATCGAGCCGCGGTGCTCGCCGGTGATCAGGGTGCCATCGGCCCGCACCTTGGCGGTGTGATCGCGCCGAGTACCGCCGAACAGCAAGTCGCCCGGGGTGAGCAGGCCGCGCTCGATCACCGTGCCGAACGGGATGCGCGGCTCGGACCGTTTCTGCGGCATGGCCAGCAGGGACAGGTCGGTCACCGGCTTGACGGCGGCAATGCGGGCGGTGGCGGCGGCGATGTAGTCGGCGTCGCGTTCCAGGCCGATGAAGTTGCGCCCCAGCTTCTTGGCCACCGCGCCGGTGGTGCCGGTGCCGAAGAACGGGTCGAGCACCACGTCGCCCGGCTTGGTCGAGGCCATCAGCACGCGGTAGAGCAGCGACTCGGGCTTTTGCGTCGGATGGGTCTTGCGGCCGCCGCTCTTCAGGCGCTCGGAACCGGTGCAGAGCGGCAACGTCCAGTCGCTGCGCATCTGCAGGTCCTCATTCAGCGCCTTCATGGTGTCGTAGTTGAAGGTGTAGCGCGACTCGGCCGACTTGGCGCACCAGATCATGGTCTCATGCGCATTGGTGAAACGGGTGCCGCGGAAATTGGGCATCGGATTGCTCTTGCGCCACACGATGTCGTTCAGCACCCAGAATCCCAGGTCCTGCAGCGCCGAGCCGACCCGGAAGATGTTGTGATAGCTGCCGATCACCCACAGGCTGCCGTCGTCCTTCAGCACCCGGCGCGCCGCCTTCAACCAGGCGCGGGTGAAGGCGTCGTAGGTGGCGAAGTCCGAGAAGCGGTCCCACTCCTCGTCGACCCCATCAACCCGGCTGTTGTTGGGGCGCAGCAACTCGCCGCCCAACTGCAGGTTATAGGGCGGGTCGGCGAAGACCACATCCACCGAGCGGGCGGGCAGGGCCTCCATTTGGGCGACGCAATCGCCCACCAGAATCGTGTTCAAGGGCAGTGACATAACCCGCACTTTGAGTCAAACGCGAGCCTCAGTCAAGAACCTATTGGAATCCATGGATTCTGTCTGGGAATACCCCGATGTCTTTCCCAAAGGTCGAATTGTGGCAGCCCGGATGCCCCCCACATGCCAGCCAACCAGTCATCGGTCGACAATCAAATGGAGGCGCGTGATGCCCATTCTCCGGAGAACAGAGGCCAGCCACTGGCAGGACTGGGTCAATCTGGTGCTGGCCGTATGGCTGTTCGTTTCACCCTGGGCCCTCGGCTATTCCGCCATACTGGCGCCGGCCTGGGATGCCTGGATCATCGGCGCGGCGGTGGCGCTGGTCTCCATCGTCGCGCTGATCCAGTTCACCCAGTGGGAGGAGTGGATCAGTCGGCTGTGAAGAACGCTGACCCTGGCGGTTTTCCAGGGTTTGATGGCCCGTTGGAGTAATCGCGAATTGCCGGATTCGGCGGGTTCACCCCCGGAAATCCGGCAAATTGTTTTCAGCGATTTTGGCGCTTTGCATG